>JBBRUZ010000027.1:0-24226 GCA_038247355.1 Rhodobacterales bacterium | reverse complement strand
GTCTGGCTGACGCCGACTTCCTGGATGTCGAAGTCGAGCAGGTCGCCGTCCTCGTCGAGCGCCGAGCAGCCGATGACGGCGAGATCGAACTTGAACTGCTCGATGGTGCGGGTGGTGATGGCCCCGGTCATGCCGCGGTCGGAGCGGCGCAGCATCCCGCCCGCGAGGACCACCTGGCAGTCGGGGTTGTCGGCGAGGATCGTCGCGACGTTCATGTTGTTCGTGACGACCATCAGGTTGCGGTGGCGCAGCAGCTCGCGGGCGACCGCCTCGGTGCTGGTGCCGATGTTGAGAAACAGCGAACAATCCTCGGGGATGGCGCGGGCGCAGGCGCGCGCGATCGCGGCCTTTGCCGCCTCGTTGAGCGAGCGGCGGTCCTCGTAGCTGATGTTGATCACGCCCGAGGGCAAGACGGCGCCGCCATGGACGCGGTCGAGCTTGCCCGCCTCGGCGAGTTCGGTCAGGTCGCGGCGGATGGTCTGGAGGGTGACGCCGAAATGCTCGGCGAGGCCGTCGACCGTGACCTTGCCGTCCTTGCGGGCGATCTCGAGGATCTCGGGTTGGCGCAAACTCTGGGTCATCGGCCCCTCTGGATCGGAGCGAGAGTAGTCGCAGCAACGCGAAATGCAACGCGTCCGACGGCGCCGGGTCGGTCCCCCGGGCTGGTTCCGGCGGGCTGGTTGCGGCGGGCTGGTTGCGGCGGGCTGGTTGCGGCGGGCTGGTTGCGGCGGGCTGGTTGCGGCGGCGAAGGCAGGAAGCGAACGCAAAAACGAACGCAAACGAAGATTCTGGCTTGTCATAGCGAAATGGAACGGCCATGGTCTCGGAAAATACGAACATCGGGCGGGGAGGCCTCATGTTGCATCGTTCAGCCGCGGAGCCGGTCCTCGACCTCTTCATCATCGGCGGCGGCATCAACGGCTGCGGGATCGCGCGGGACGCGGCCGGGCGCGGCCTGAGCGTCGCGCTGGCGGAAATGAACGACCTCGCCTCGGCGACGTCGTCGGCGTCGACCAAGCTGTTTCATGGCGGGCTGCGGTATCTGGAGTATTTCGAGGTCCGGCTGGTGCGCGAAGCGCTGGTCGAGCGCGAAACCCTTCTGCGCGCGATGCCGCATATCGCCTGGCCGATGCGATTCGTGTTGCCCTATCACGCCGACATGCGGTTCGAAGGCGAGACGCCGACGTCGAAGCTGCTGAACGTGGTCATGCCGTGGACGCGCGGCCGGCGGCCCGCGTGGCTGATCCGGTTCGGGTTGTTTCTCTATGACACGCTCGGCGGGCGCAAGGTTCTGCCGGGCACGCGGACGCTCGATCTGACGCGCGATCCGGCGGGGGCGCCGCTCGATCCGAAGTTCACGCGGGCCTACGAGTATTCCGATTGCTGGATCGAGGATTCCCGCCTCGTCGTGCTGAACGCGCGCGACGCGGAGGTGCTGGGCGCGAAGATCATGACGCGGACGAAGGTGTTGTCGGCCGAGCGGGTGGACGGACTGTGGGAAGTTCGCGTCGAGGAACGCGACACCGGCGTCGAGCGGGTGATGCGCGCGCGGATGCTGGTGAACGCCGCCGGCCCCTGGGTGGGCGACATCCTGCGCACGACGGTGCGGATCAACTCGACCGAGGGCGTGCGGCTGGTGCGCGGCAGCCATATCGTGACGAAGAAGCTTTACGATCACGATCGGTGCTATTTCTTTCAGGGGACCGACGGGCGGATCATCTTCGCGATCCCGTACGAGACCGATTTCACGCTGATCGGCACGACCGACGCCGAGCACGACGATCCCGACGTGGCGCCGGTCTGCACGCCCGAGGAGCGCGATTACCTGTGCGATTTCGCCTCCGCGTACTTTCGCAAGCCGGTGACGCGCGAGGACGTGGTCTGGTCCTATTCCGGGGTGCGGCCGCTCTATGACGACGGGGCGAGCTCGGCGACGGCGGCGACGCGCGACTATACGCTGAAGGTCGATGCGGCGGGCGGCGCGCCGGTGCTCAACGTGTTCGGCGGCAAGATCACCACGTATCGGCGGCTGGCCGAAAGCGCGCTGGAGAAGATCGCGCCGTATTTCGCGCCGTCGCGCGGCGCCTGGACCGCGGGCGCGCCGCTTCCGGGGGGCGATTTCGCGCTCGAACAGGTCGAGCCGTTGATCGCCGGTTTGCAGGTGGACTATCCGTTCCTGTCGCCGTACTGGGCGCGGCGGCTGATCCGGGCCTACGGCACGGACGCGCGGAACATCCTGGGGGACGCCGCGGCCGCCGAGGACATGGGGCCGGCGTTCGGCGCGACGCTGACGGGCCGAGAAGTGGCCTGGCTGATCGAAAAGGAATTCGCGCGGACCGCGGAAGATGTAGTCTGGCGGCGCTCGAAGGCGGGCCTGCGCATGACGGCGGCGGAGGTCGCGGCGCTGGACGACTGGATGCGGTCAACCGACGCCTCGACGCAGCTTCGGGCGGCGCACCTCGTCCGGGAGGGGAAACGATGACGCTGAAGCTGGTGGGCGTGTCCAAGGTCGTCGCGGGAGCGACGCATATCCATCCGACCGATCTGACGCTCGCCAAGGGCACGATGAACGTGCTGCTGGGGCCGACGCTGTCGGGCAAGACCTCGCTGATGCGGCTGATGGCGGGGCTGGACGCGCCGGCGACCGGGCGGATCGTCTGGAACGACATCGACGTGACGGGAATGCGCGTGCAGGACCGCAAGGTGGCGATGGTCTACCAGCAGTTCATCAACTATCCGTCGATGACCGTGTACGAGAACATCGCCTCGCCGATGCGCATCCTCGGCAAGTCGAAGGCCGAGATCGACGCGTCGGTGCGGAAGGCCGCCGATCTGATGAAGCTCGGGCCGTTTCTGGGGCGCAAGCCGCTCGAGTTGTCCGGCGGGCAGCAGCAACGCTGCGCGCTGGCCCGCGCGCTGGTCAAGGACGCGGGGCTGGTGCTGCTCGACGAGCCGCTGGCGAACCTCGACTACAAGCTGCGCGAGGAGTTGCGCGCCGAGATCCCGAAGATTTTCGAGGAGGCCGGGTCGATCTTCGTCTATGCGACGACCGAGCCGGAGGAGGCGCTGCTGCTCGGCGGCGCCACCGCGACGCTGTGGCAGGGCCGGGTGACGCAGTTCGGGCCGACGCCGAGCGTCTATCGCAACCCGCGCGACGCGATCACGGCGCGGGTGTTCAGCGACCCGCCGATGAATTTCGTGACCGTGACCAAGGCGGACGGCGCGCTGCGCTTTGGCGACGGCCAGTCGGCGCCCGCGGTCGGCGCGCTCGGGGCCTTGCGCGACGGGCGGTATCTGGCCGAGTTCCGGGCGAACCATCTGGCGCTGGAGCGGCGGCCCGGCGACTGCATCGTCTTCGACTGCCGGCTGACCGTGACCGAGATCACCGGGTCCGAGACGTTCGTCCATCTCGACCATCACGGCGACCGCTGGGTGGGGCTGGTGCACGGCGTGCGGGACCTCGCGCCGGGCCAGGCGCTGCGCGTCCATCTCGATCCGGCGCATGTCTATGTCTTCGCCGAGGACGGCGCGCTGGTCGCCCCGGCGCCTTACGCGCAGGCGGCCTGAGCGATGGCCAAGATCACGCTCGACAACCTCGCGCATTCCTACGCGCCGAACCCGGTGTCCGAAGCGGATTTCGCGCTGAAGGAGATGAACCACGTCTGGGCGGACGGCGAGGCCTATGCGCTGCTCGGCGCGTCGGGCTGCGGGAAATCGACGTTGCTCAACATCATCTCCGGGCTGCTGACGCCGTCGCAGGGGCGCATCCTGTTCGACGGGCGCGACGTGACGGATGCGCCGACCGCCGCGCGCAACATCGCGCAGGTGTTCCAGTTTCCGGTGGTCTACGACACGATGACGGTGCGCGACAACCTGGCGTTTCCGTTGCGCAACCGCGGGGCGGACCCGGCCTATGTCGCGGCGCGGGTGGCGCAGATCGCGGCGATGATCGGGATGGAGGCGACGCTCGACCGCAAGGCGCGCGGACTGACGGCGGACGCGAAGCAGAAGATCAGCCTCGGGCGCGGCATGGTGCGCGAGGACGTCAACGCGCTCCTGTTCGACGAGCCGCTGACGGTGATCGACCCGCACATGAAATGGGAACTGCGCACGCAGCTCAAGTCGCTGCACCACGAGTTCGGCCACACAATGATCTATGTCACGCACGACCAGACCGAGGCGCTGACCTTCGCCGACAAGGTGGTGGTGATGTTCGACGGGCGGGTCGTGCAGATGGGCACGCCGCAGGAGCTGTTCGAGCGGCCGGCGCATGTGTTCGTCGGGTACTTCATCGGCTCGCCGGGGATGAACCTGCTCGACGCATCGGTGCGGGGCGGCGTGGCGGTGGTCGGGGGCGTCGAGATCCCGCTCGGCGCGGAGTACGAGCCCAAGGGCGGGCACGTGCAGATCGGGGTGCGGCCCGAGTTCGTGCGGCTGGGCGTCGGTGGGCCGGGGCTGCCGGTGCGGGTGCGGCGGGTCGAGGACGTGGGGCGCCACCAGATCGTGCGGCTGGCGTTCGAGGGGCGCGAGATCAACGCGATTGCGGCGGAGGGCGCCGCGATCGGGGCGGACGTGGACCGCGCCGTGTTCGATCCCGAGGCGATCAGCGTCTACGTCGACGGCTGGCGCGAGACGCCGGTGCGCGCGCGCCAGGGGGAGGCGGCCTGATGAACAAGACGGTCAACCAGAGGGCGTGGTTCCTCGTGCTGCCGGTGCTGGTGCTGGTGGCGTTCTCGGCGGTGATCCCGCTGATGACGGTGGTCAACTATTCGGTGCAGGACACGTTCGGGAACAACGTGTTCTTCTGGGTCGGTCTCGAATGGTATTCCGAGATGCTGAGCTCGCAGCGCATGTGGGACGCGCTGGGGCGGCAACTGATCTTTTCCGGCATCATCCTCGCCATCGAGATCCCGCTCGGGATATTCGTGGCGCTGAACATGCCGAAGAAGGGGTTCTGGGCGTCGCTGTGCCTGGTGTTGATGTCGCTGCCGCTGCTGATCCCGTGGAACGTGGTCGGCACGATCTGGCAGATCTTCGGGCGGGTGGATATCGGGCTGCTCGGCCATACGCTGGCGAGCCTCGGGATCTCCTACAACTATACGCAGAACGCGGTCGCCGCATGGGCGACGGTGATCGTGATGGACGTCTGGCACTGGACGTCCCTCGTGGCGCTGCTCGCCTATGCCGGATTGCAGTCGATCCCGGACGCGTACTATCAGGCGGCGAAGATCGATCAGGCGACACGGTGGAAGGTGTTCCGCTACATCGAGCTGCCCAAGATCTCGGGTGTTCTGCTGATCGCGATCCTGCTGCGCTTCGTCGACAGCTTCATGATCTACACCGAGCCCTTCGTCGTCACCGGCGGTGGTCCGGGGAATTCCACGACGTTCCTGTCCATCGACCTCGTCAAGATGGCGCTGGGGCAATTCGACGTCGGCCCGGCGGCGGCGTTCTCGCTGATGTACTTCCTCGTGATCCTGCTGATTTCGTGGGTGTTCTTCACCGTGATGACCAATCTCGACAAAAGGGATGGCCTGTGATGACCGACGCAGCCCTCAGCACGCCGGTAACGGCGTCCCGGCCGCGGGTCTCGGACCTGCGCCGGTTCCGGCCCAGCGGTTCCGCCGTGGTGATGACGCTTTACCTGCTGTTCCTTCTGCTGCCGATCTACTGGCTGCTGAACATGAGCCTGAAGACCAACGCGGAGATCCTCGGCGGCTTCTCGCTGTGGCCGCAGAACCCGACGCTGGCGAATTTCGCGAAGATCCTGACGGACCCGAGCTGGTACATGGGCTACGTCAACTCGCTGATCTATGTGGTGATGAACACGGCGCTGAGCCTCGCCGTCGCGCTGCCCGCGGCCTACGCCTTCAGCCGCTACAGCTTCATGGGCGACAAGCATCTGTTCTTCTGGCTGCTCACCAACCGGATGGCGCCGCCGGCGGTGTTCGCGCTGCCGTTCTTCCAGCTCTACAGTTCGGTCGGGTTGTTCGATACGCATATCGCGGTGGCGCTCGCGCATTGCCTGTTCAACGTCCCGCTGGCGGTGTGGATCCTCGAGGGCTTCATGCGCGGCGTCCCGCGCGAGATCGACGAGACGGCGTATCTCGACGGCTACGGCTTCTTCCGGTTCTTCACGCGCATCTTCATGCCGCTGATCGCGAGCGGCATCGGCGTGGCGGCGTTCTTCTGCTTCATGTTCTCGTGGGTCGAGCTGCTGTTGTCGCGCACGCTGACTTCGGTGAACGCGAAGCCGATCGCCGCGACGATGACGCGCACGGTCTCCGCCTCGGGCCTCGACTGGGGCGTGCTGGCGGCGGCGGGCGTGCTGACCATCGTGCCCGGAGCGCTGGTGATCTATTTCGTCCGCAACTACATCGCCAAGGGCTTCGCCCTGGGCCGGGTCTGAGGAGCGCCGCACATGGCATGGATGGCCTGGACCCTGCCGACGGCGCTGTTCTTCGTGGCCATCGCGTCGCTGCTCGCGCTGTTCACCGTCCTCGCGATCCGCTATCCCGAGACGCCGCGCCTCGGCGTGCTGCGGATCGAGACGACGCGCGGGGATCGGCTGTTCATCACGCTGCTCGGGTCGGCGTTCATCAATCTTGCGTGGCTCGGGCTAGTCGCGACCGCGCAGCCCTGGGCGATGCTGGTCTGTCTGGTCTATGGCGCGGCGGTGTTTCGCTGGGTCTGACCGGAAAGGAGACGGCGGGCCGACATGAGCCCGCCGCGACGAGAAGCGGTTCACCAATGGGAGGAAACCAAATGAACCTTGCACTGAAATCCACCACGGCCCTCGGGCTGGTGCTGGGGCTGATGGCCCAGCCGGCCTTCGCCGACATGGAGGCCGCGCGCGCCTTCCTCGACGAGCACATCCAGCGCTCGTCCCTGACCCGCGAGGAGCAGGAAGCCGAGATGCAGTGGTTCGTCGACGCCGCCGCGCCCTTCCAGGGCATGTCGATCAACGTCGTGTCCGAGACGATCACGACGCACGAGTACGAGGCGAACGTGCTCGCCCCGGCGTTCGCCGCGATCACCGGCATCAACGTCACGCACGACCTGATCGGCGAGGGCGACGTCGTCGAGAAGCTGCAGACGCAGATGCAGACCGGCGAGAACATCTACGACGCCTATGTCAACGACAGCGACCTGATCGGCACCCACTGGCGCTATCAGCAGGCGCGCAACCTGACCGACTGGATGGCCGGCGAGGGCGCGAGCGTGACGAGCCCGACGCTGAACCTCGACGACTTCATCGGCCTCTCGTTCACCACTGGGCCGGACGACAAGCTCTATCAGCTGCCGACCCAGCAGTTCGCCAATCTCTACTGGTTCCGGCATGACTGGTTCACCGACCCTGCGATCATGGCCGAGTTCGAGGCGGAATACGGCTATCCGCTCGGGGTTCCGGTCAACTGGTCGGCGTATGAGGACATCGCGGCGTTTTTCACGGGCCGCGAGATCGACGGCGAGACGGTCTACGGCCACATGGACTATGGCAAGAAGGACCCCTCGCTCGGCTGGCGCTTCACCGACGCCTGGCTGTCGATGGCCGGCGCTGGCGACGTGGGCGAGCCGAACGGCCTGCCCGTGGATGAATGGGGCATCCGCGTCAACGAGAAATCGCAGCCCGTCGGTTCCTGCGTCGCGCGCGGCGGTGACACCAACGGCCCGGCGGCGGTCTATTCGATCCAGAAATACGTCGATTGGCTGACGGCTTATGCGCCGCCGGCGGCTGCGGGCATGACTTTCTCGGAATCCGGCCCGATCCCGTCGCAGGGCGCCATCGCGCAGCAGATGTTCTGGTACACCGCCTTCACCGCCGACATGGTGGGCGAGGGCGCGAAGGCCGTGCTCAACGAGGACGGCACGCCGAAATGGCGGATGGCGCCGAGCCCGCACGGCGTCTACTGGGAAGAAGGCATGAAGGTCGGCTATCAGGACGCAGGGTCCTGGACGCTGATGGAATCAACCCCGGTGGACCGGGCGCAGGCCGCGTGGCTCTATGCGCAGTTCGTGACGTCGATGACTGTCGATGTCGAAAAGTCCCATGCGGGTCTGACCTTCATCCGCGAGAGCACGATCGACCACGAGAGCTTCACCGAACGCAGCCCGCTGCTCGGCGGGCTGGTCGAGTTCTATCGCTCGCCCGCGCGCGTCCAGTGGTCGCCGACGGGGACGAACGTGCCCGACTATCCGCGGCTGGCGCAGTTGTGGTGGCAGAATATCGGTGACGCGTCCTCGGGCGCCAAGACGGCGCAGGAGGCGCTGGATGCGCTGTGCGCCGAGCAGGAAGCGGTGCTCGAGCGGCTGGAGCGGTCCGGCGTGCAGGGCGATCTCGGGCCGGTGCTCGGCGAGGAGATGGACCCGGAGTTCTGGCTCAACGAGCCGGGCGCGCCGAAGCCGAAGATCGAGAACGAGAAGGAGGCGCCGATCACCATCGGCTACGACGAGCTGATCCAGAGCTGGCAGTAACGCCGGAAGGGTCGGGGCCCGCGAGGCCCCGACCGCTCGACCCGACGGACCGGGCCGTGATGGCTGCCGGGTCAGCGCTCCGCGTCCATCTTGCGTCCGAGGAAGTCGCGCAGGTCCCAGACGCGGCGGGTGGAGAGCGAGACGTAGACAAAGCCCATGTTGGTGCGCTCGGTGATCATTTCGCCGGGATACGGCAGGTAGCTCAGGTCGCGCGAGCCGAAGGCTGGCGAGGCGGCCCCGACCTGCCATTCGGTGCGAAGCTCGATATCCACCAGCTTCAGCGCGGGGCCGCCGTCCGCGTCTGCGATCTCGAGCGGGACGCCGGCGATCCTCAGGTACGCGCTCTTGTCGCGGGCCTCGCGAAAGCCGTCGATGAACTGCGCCGTCAGGACCTGAAGGTCCGCCGCGCGGTCCGGTCCGTGCGGGTGGCTGTCGAGGTGGTCGGGGGCGGCGTGGTTGTGGCCGGGGCCGTGCGGGTGGTGGTGGGCGTGGCCGTCGGGGCCGTCATGCGCCACGGCGCCACCTCCGGCCGGTGAACTCGCCCGCCGGGATCGAGACGGGCTTGTCGATATGGCCCTTGTGGGCGCCGAGCTTGCCGTGGGCGACGAGCGAGCCGAGCACGTCGACGATGACGCGGACGCCCATCAGCGCGGTGATCTCGGACTGGTCGTAGGGGGGCGAGACCTCGACGAGCTCCATGCCGCAGACGCCTTCGGCGGCGACCTTCGAGGCGAGGGCGAGGGCTTCGCGCGGCAGGAAGCCGCCCGGTTCGGGCCAGCCGGTGCCGGGCACGAAACCGCAGTCGATGCTGTCGATGTCAAAGGACATGTAGACCATGTCGACCCCGTCCCAGGCCATTTCGAGCGCCATCTCGGCGGTGCGATCGACGCCCATCCGCTCCATGTCGGACATCGTGATGATGTTGGTGTGGCGCTCGCGCGCGACCTTGACCGCCTCGCGCGGGACCTGCCAGCCGCCGATGCCGACCTGGACGAGGTTCTTGGCCGGCACGTTGGGCAGGTTGGTCGCGTGGAACCACGGGGTCGTGTGCATCCGCTCGTCGAGATCCTTTTCCTGGATGTCGGCGTGGCGGTCGAAATGGACGATCCCGATCTTTTTCGACGTGCAGGCGGCAATGCCGCGCACCGTCGGGTAGCCGATCGAATGGTCGCCGCCGATGATGATCGGGGTCGAGCCGGAGGAGAACACGTGCGCGCAGGCGCGGCTGATCTGGTCGAAGGTCTTTTCGATGTTGGCGGGGATGGTGAAGATGTCGCCGGCGTCGCACAGCGTCATCTGCTCGCGCAGGTCGATGCCCATCTCGTAGTTGTAGGGGGTGTAGAGCGCGCTGATCTTTCGCACCCCTTGCGGCCCGAAGCGGGTTCCGGGGCGGTAGGTGGTGCCGCCGTCGAACGGCGCGCCGAGCACGGTGGCGTCGTAGTCGCCGACTTCCGCGACGTCCTCGGCGTAGGGGGCCTTCAGGAAGGTGTTGATGCCGGCGTAGTGCGGCAGTTCGCCCCGCGCGAAGGTCGGGATCGAGCGGTCCTCGATGCTGTCCGCGCCGGTCAGGCCCATGCGCAGCGCCCAGGCCTTTTCCTTTTCCCATTCGGCGCCGGGGATTTCCGCCTCGGCCTGCATTGCGCGCCAGCCGAGCAGTTTGGTCAGGTCCGGGTGGTGGCTGCGGCGGCCATCGCGGGCGAGGTCACGCGGGTGGTGCGACCGGCTCCGGTTCGGGCTCCAGAACATGGGTGTCCTCCTTGATCGTCTGGTATGGCACGCCGCCGTTGCGGGCGTCGAAATCATAGGTGATCGTCGCGCCGTAGGCTTCAGGAAAATCGGGGTCCCATCGGGGTTTGTCGAAGACCAGCACGCGGTCGCCGAGCTTGAACGCCTCCTCCAGATCGTGGGTCACCATGAACACCGTCATGCCGGTCTCACGGCGCAGGCCGAGCAGGAAGGCGTGCATCGAGAGTTTCGTGCCGGGGTCGAGCGCGCCGAACGGCTCGTCGAGCAGCATGATGCGCGGCTTGCCGGCGAGCGCCTGGGCGATGGCGAGGCGCTGGCGCATCCCGCCTGACAGCGCCGAAGGGTAGGCGTCCGCGACGTGGCCGAGCCCGATGCGCTCGAGCACGGTCGTCGCGCGCTGGCGCGCCGAGGCCCGCGCCGCACCGAAGAACGCGCCGAAGCGCGTGCCGCCGAACGCCTCGGCCGCGACGATGTTGTCGCGGCAGGTCATGTGCGGAAAGACCGAGTATTGCTGGAAGACGATGCCGCGCGCCCGGTCCGGCTCGACGGCGGGCGGCGCGCCGGCGATGCGGATCTCGCCGCGCGTCGGGCGTTCCTGCGCGAGCAGCAGGCGCAGGAAGGTGGACTTGCCGCAGCCCGACGCGCCGACGATCGAAACGAACTCGCCTTGTGCGATGTCGAGGTTCACGCGTTCGAGGATCGGGCGCGGGCCGTAGCTGACGAAAACGTTGCGGACCGTGACGTAGCTCATCCCGTCGCCGCTCCCGCCCAGGGGTAGAGCCGCCGCGCGAGAAGCTTCAGCGCGAGATCGGCGAGGAAGGCGAGCAGCGTGATCCAGATCACATAGCTGAGAATGACGTCCATCGCGAGATAGCGGCGAACGAGGAAGATGCGGTAGCCGAGACCGCTTTCGGCGGCGATGGCCTCGGCGGCGATCAGAAAGAGCCAGGCTGGCCCGAGCGCGAGACGCAGCGCCCCGATCAGGCGCGGCATGATCTGGGGCAGGGCGACGCGCAGCGCGATGACGCCCGACGATGCGCCCAGCGTCTGGGCCTTGATGATCAGCTCCTGCGGGATCTCGGCGACGCGCTGGGCGAGGTCGCGGATCAGGAAGGGCGCCGTGCCGATGACGATCAGCGCGACCTTGGACAGCTCGCCGAGGCCGAACACGATGAAGAGAATCGGCAGGATCGCGAGCGGCGGGATCATCGAGAGGACGGCGACGAACGGGGCGAGCCCGGCGTTTGCGAACGGGATCAACCCGGTCAGCAACCCGAAGCCGAGCCCGAGCGCGGCCGCGATGCCGAGCCCGAGCCCGAGCCGCCACAGGCTGGAGCGGGTGTCGATCCAGAACAGGATCTCGCCCGAGCGCCGGTCGGGTTCGGTGACGAGGCTGACCGCGGTCGAAACGATCTGCATCGGCGCGGGCAACAGCTTGTCCGCGGGGTTTTCCGCGCGCCGCGCCGCGGACCCGTAGCTGTAGGCGACGAGTGCGAGCACGAACGGGATCAGCATCAGCAAGAACGCGACCGTGCGGGTGGGCCGCCTGTTGATGATCCGCATGGGGTTGCCCCGCACGTGTCGGTCAGAGCGCGCCGTCGGCGGCCATTTTCATGAAGCTCGTGTCGAAGCGGAACGTGATATTGGCGACATCGCCGGTAGACGAGCCGTCGGGATAGGCGATCCCGACGAAATCGGCCGAGGGGGCGCCGACGCCGAGGATGCCCTTGTCGAACAGAAACCCGGCGACGCCGGTCATCGTCGCCTTCAATGCCGGGTCTTCGGTGAAGGCGACCGCCTCGGCGGGGGTGATGAACATCGCGGTGGCGTCGAGTTGCGCGTTGTAGCCGTCGAGGTCGGTTCCCGACGCCTCTGCCATGAAGGTCAGCGCGTCGCGGCCTTCGTCGGAGTCCGAGGTCATCAGCGCCATCGTCTCGTACCAGGCGCCGACGAGCGCCTTGCCGAAGTCCGGGTTGGCGCCGAGCGTGTCGGTGTTGACCACCATCAGGTCGATGATCTCGCCGGGGATGTCGCTCGAATCAAACAGCTTGCTCGCCGCCGGGTCCTCGAGGATGGTCGATACCAGCGGGTTCCAGGTGACGAGCGCGGTGACGTCCGGCGTCTGGAACGCCGCGACCATGTCGGCGTCGGACGTGTTGATCACGCCGCCGAGGTCGCGCTCGGAGAGACCCACCGTGTCGAGGGCGCGCGCGAGCAGGTAGTGGGAGACCGACAGCTCGACGAGGTTGACGGGTTGGCCCGCAAGGCCCGCGAGGTCGACGCCGTCCTTGACGATGATCGCGTCGTTGCCGTTCGAATAATCGCCGACGATCAGCGCCGTGGTGTCGACGCCGCCGCCCGCAGGGATCGACAGCGTGTCCATGTTCGTGGCGGTGACGCCGTCGAACGCGCCGGCGGTGTACTGGTTGATCGATTCCACATAGTCGTTGATCTGCACGATCTCGACGGTGATGCCGTATTTTTCGGCCCATTTCGCCATGATCCCGCTGTCGGCCATGTATCCCCAGGGCATCCAGCCGGCGTAGATCGACCAGGCGACGCGGAAATCGGTTCGTTCCTGCGCGAGCGCCGGGGCGGCGGCGAAGGTCAGGGCGGCGAGCGCGGCGGTCAAGCGGATCATCGGGTCATCCTCCGAAAACAGCGTTTGCCGGCGCGGGTGATCCGGCAGGCGCAGTGCTCTCCAGGGTTTTTCTCCCGCCGTGTACCGCGCCGGATGCGGCGCGGCGGCGTCTCTCGGACCAGTCCCCGGATGGGCGGAACCCTAGCCCGCCTGCCAGTGCAGGTTCGCAAGCGAAGGCCGCGCGGCCAAGGCCGCAGGAGGCGAAGCCACGCTCGAAGCGATCATGTGGTGAATGAATGAGCAAATGTGATGCGCTCCGGTCGCAAGTGCACGTTTTTGGTGCTCTGCTGCGGGGGGGTCGACGGGGAGCCGCCGCTCCGAATCAGGTCTCCCGGTTCCCGCCGACGCTCCGGTATCGGTCGCGGGATGCCGGCCCCTCTTGTCCAGCGTGGCGCAACGGGTATTTGTGCAGCGGGCGTCCGTCGGTCTGGACGCCGGAGCGAGAACCAAGGAAAAGCCGCCGCGCATGGTCCAGGCCCCCGATCTTTTCGGCGACGATCCGACGTCCGGCGGGTACGACGCCAGCTCCATCGAGGTGCTCGAGGGGCTGGAGCCGGTGCGCAAGCGGCCCGGAATGTACATCGGCGGCACCGACGAGCGCGCGTTGCATCACCTCATGGCCGAGGTGCTCGACAACGCGATGGACGAGGCGGTGGCCGGCCATGCGAACCGGATCGAGGTCGAGGTTCACGGCGATTTCTCGGTCACCGTGCGCGACAACGGGCGCGGCATCCCGGTCGATCCGCATCCGCGATTTCCAGAACGGTCGGCGCTGGAGGTGATCCTGTGCACGCTGCACGCGGGGGGCAAGTTTTCGGGCAACGCGTATCAGACGAGCGGCGGGCTGCACGGCGTGGGCGTATCCGTGGTGAACGCGCTGAGCGACCGGGTGCGGGTGGAAGTGGCGCGGGGGCGGCAGTTGTTCGCGCAGGAGTTCTCGCGCGGCGTGCCGCTGGGGCCGTTGCAGGCGCTGGGGGCGGCGCCCAACCGGCGGGGGACGAGCGTGACGTTTCATCCCGATGCGCAGATCTTCGGCGCGTCGGCGCGTCTGAAGCCGGCGCGGATGCTGCGGATGGTCCGCTCGAAGGCGTATCTGTTCTCGGGCGTCGAGATCAGGTGGAAATGCGACCCGGCGTGCATCGGCGCGGGGGACGAGACGCCGGAGACCGCGACGTTTCATTTTCCGGGCGGGCTTGCCGACTACCTCGGCGAACGGCTGGAGGGGGCGCAGACCCATGCCGACAAGCCGTTCGCGGGGAAGGTGGCGTTCTCGGAGCGGTTCGGCAGCGGTGTCGTGGGCTCGGTCGAGTGGGCGATCAACTGGACGCCGCAGCGCGACGCGTTCGTGTCGAGTTACTGCAACACGATCCACACGCCGGAGGGCGGGACACACGAGGCGGGGTTCTGGGCGGCGGTGCTGAAGGGCGTGCGGGGGTACGGCGAGCTGGTGGCGAACCGCAAGGCCGCGCAGGTCACGCGGGACGACGTGCAGGCGGGGGGGTGCGCGATGATCTCGGTGTTCATCGCCGAGCCGGAGTTCGTCGGGCAGACCAAGGACCGGCTGGCGACGCAGGAGGCGGCGCGGCTGGTCGAGGGGGCGGTGCGCGATCATTTCGACAACTGGCTTGCGGCGGACACGAAGGCGGCGGGCGCGATCCTCGAGTATCTGGTGGGGCTGGCCGAGGAGCGGCTGAAACGACGCGCGGAAAAGGAGACGGCGCGCAAGACGCCGGTCAAGAAGCTGCGGCTGCCGGGCAAGCTGGCGGATTGTTCGGGCGGGCGCGACGGGTCGGAGCTGTTCCTCGTGGAGGGCGACAGCGCGGGCGGGTCGGCGAAGCAGGCGCGGGACCGGCGGACCCAGGCGGTGCTGCCGCTGCGGGGCAAGATCCTGAACGTGCTGGGCGCGGCGTCGTCGAAGATGACGGGCAATCAGGAGCTGTCCGATCTGTGTCAGGCGATGGGGGTGGCGACGGGCGCGCGGTTCCGCGTCGATGATCTGCGCTACGAGAAGATCGTGATCATGACCGATGCGGACGTGGACGGGGCGCATATCGCGGCGTTGCTGATGACGTTCTTCTTCACGCAGATGCGGCCGCTGATCGATCACGGGCATCTGTTTCTGGCGGCGCCGCCGTTGTTCCGGCTGACGCAGGGCGCGCGGTCGGTCTATGCGCGGGACGAGGCGGCGAAGGATCGGCTGATGACGCGGGGGCTCGGCGGGCGGGGCAAGATCGAGGTTTCGCGGTTCAAGGGCCTCGGCGAGATGATGCCGGCGCAACTGAAGGAAACGACGATGGCGCCGGGATCGCGAACGCTGATCAAGGTGTCGGTGGGCGAGGAGGACATGGGCGAGACCGGCGATCTGGTCGAGCGGCTGATGGGCAAGCGGCCCGAGATGCGGTTCCAGTACATCCAGCAGAACGCCCGGTTCGCCGAGGATCTGGACGTGTGAAACGACTTCCGCCTGATCGTCTCGGGGCGCCGATGTGAGATCAGGTCGTGCCCGCGCCCCGGACCAGAGCGCAAGCGGAGGGCAAGTGGCGCCGCGTCGAACGGACCGCCGGGCGATGCGATCAGGCCCGTCCCCCGCGCTCAATCCTCGCGCCACCAGACTTCGGGCAGCCAGCCGGTCCAGTCGCCGTAGATCGGCAGCGCCTCGGGGTAGCGCAAGTCCGCCTTGTAGGCGATCCGGCTGACGTCGGGATAGGCGAACGGGATCACGTAGCGGCCGGTCGTCAGCACGCGGTCGAGAGCCTGCACCGCCGCGACGAATTCGGCTTCGTCGCGCGTTCCGAGCATCGCGGCGATCATCGCCTCCGCCGCCGGGCTGTCGACGCCCGGATAGTTCCGCGTCCCCGGCGCCGCCACGCCGTCCGATCCCCAGTACAGCGTCTGCTCGTTGCCCGGGCTCAGGCTCATCGCCCAGGCGCCGATGATCATGTCGAAGTCATAGCCGCTGCGCCGTTCGTTGAACTGCGCCGGATCCACGATCGCCACGCGCGCCTCGATCCCGAGCTGGCGCAACGCGTCGACGTAGATGTTCGCGGTCGCCTCGCCCTGCCCCCCCGACAGCAGGATGGTGAACGCGAACGGCTCGCCGGCGGCGTTCCTGAGCACGCCGTCCTGCGACGTCCACCCCGCCTCCGCCAGCAGCGCCACGGCCTGGCGCATGTTGGCGCGGTTCCGCGGCGAGCCGTCCGAGACCGGCAGCGCGTAGCCGTCGAGCGCGCCGGGCGAAAGCTCGGCCGCGAACGGCTCGAGCAGCGCGCGCACGCGTCCCTCCGCGGGCCCGTCGCCCATCCCGAGCGGCGAATTCGCGAAATAGCTCGCGCGTCGCGGAAACGCCCCGCCGTTCAGCGCGTCATTGACGAACTCGAAGTTGAACGCATGGATCAGCGCGTCGCGCACCCGCCAGTCGCGAAACAGCGGCCGGCGCGTGTTGAACACGAATCCCTCCATTCCGGTGGGGCGGCCGTGCGGGATCTCGGCCTTGACCACTTCGCCCGAGGTCACGGCCGGAAAGGTGTAGTCGTTCGCCCAGCGCTGCGGGCTCGTCTCCCGGAAGACCGACAACTCGCCCGCCGTGAACGCCTGGAACAGAACGCCCGCGTCGATGAAATACTCGTAGCGGATCACGTTGAAATTATGCTGCCCGCGGTTGAACGGCAGGTCGCGGCCCCAGTAGTCCTCGTTTCGCTGGAACTCGACGAACCGCCCCGGCTCGAACGCGCCTATCCGGTACGGTCCCGAGCCGACCGGAACGCGCAGGCTCGATTGCGCGAAATCGACGCCCTCCCAGTCGGCCTTCTTCAGGATCGGGCGCAGGCCGATGATCAGCGGCAGTTCCGCATCCCCGCCTTCGAGAGCGAACCGCACCGACCGATCGCCGGTCCGCTCCACCCCCGTCACCTTCGACCAGGCGTTGGCATAGCGCGGCGAGCCTTTTTCGGCCAGCGTCTCCATCGACCAGATCACGTCCTCGACCGTCACCGGGCTGCCGTCGGCGAATGCGGCCTCGGGCCGCAGCGTGAACTCCACCCAGTCGCGCGCCTCGCCGACCGCCACCGATTCGGCGAGCAGGCCGTAGAGCGTGAACGGCTCGTCCCAGTTTCGCCCCATCAGCGTCTCGAACACATGGCTTTGCACGGCGGCGGGCGCACGACCCTTCAAGATGTATGGATTCAGGCTGTCGAACCCGCCGACCTCACCGAATACGATCCGCCCGCCCTTCGGCGCTGCCGGGTTCGCATGGGGAAGGGACACAAAATCCGGCGCCAGCGCAGGCTCGCCATACATAGCGATGGCGTGGCGCGGCTCGGCGAGCGCTGCCGCCGCGAAGATGCCGACCGCCGCTGCGACCAATTGGGCCAGTCGAATAACCCGTTTCATTTCCGCCACATCCCGCGCTTCGTTCGCCGAGCGCACCCTAGACCGAGCCGCCGGGGGTCCGCAGCGATTTTTTGGGCTTGGCGTTATAACTTTGATTTTGTATAAGGGTTGCACTGCTCGATAGGTTTCTTGCCTGTATGAAACCTGCCTCAACGACTTGACGCCCTCCTCGGAGGGCGTCTTTTTTTTCTTCCCACCTTGCCGCAGTGCAGCATTTCGCCCCTAGTGCGCGCCGACGCCGGGTTGTAGGGTCGGCCGGCGAAAACCGATTGAACAAATCCAGCGGGGACAAATGCCTCTGACAGGAAAAGTCTCAGTCATCACCGGGTCGAACTCGGGGATTGGACTGGGGATCGCCCATGAATTGGCCAGCGGCGGCGCGAATGTGGTCATAAACTCGTTCTCCGACACGCCGGAAGACCACGCCCTCGCCCAGCAGATTGCCGACGACCACGGCGTGAAGGCCGTCTATATCGCCGCCGACATGTCGAACGGCGACGATTGTCGGGCGCTGATCGCAAAAGCGAACGAGGCGATGGGCTCGGTCGATATTCTCGTGCCGAACGCCGGCATCCAGCATGTTGCGCCGATCCCGGACTTCCCGCCCGCGATGTGGGACCGGCTGATCGCCATCATCCTCAACTCGACGTTCCACACCACCGCTGCGGCGCTGCCGCTGATGCGCAAGGCGGGCTGGGGACGGATCGTCATCATCGCCTCGGCGCATGGCCTGCGCGCCTCGCCGTTCAAGGCGGCGTATGTCGCGGCGAAGCACGGGCAGCTCGGTTTCGCCAAGACCTGCGCGCTGGAGACCGCCGAGGAGGCGATCACCTGCAACGCGATCTGCCCCGGTTATGTTCTGACCCCGCTGGTGGAGGCGCAGATCCCCGACACGATGAAGCAATACGGCATGGACCGCGAAAAGGTGATCCACGACGTCATCCTGGCGCGCCAGCCCTCGCGACAGTTCGCGACCACCGAGCAGATCGGCCAGACCGTCGCTTTCCTGTGCTCGGCGGCCGCCGATCAGATCACCGGCACGGCGATATCGGTCGATGGCGGATGGACGGCAGTGTGAAAAAAGAGAAAAAGGTCGTAAATCTGGCGCTGCAGGGCGGCGGGGCGCACGGCGCGTTCACCTGGGGCGCGCTCGACCGGCTGCTCGAAGAGGACGCCATCGAAATCGAAGGCATCGCCGCGACCTCGGCCGGCGCGATGAACGCGGCGGCGCTCAAATCGGGCATCCGCTCGGGCGGGCACGAGGGTGCGCGCCGCAGTCTCGATGCGTTCTGGCTGCGCATCGCCGAATTCGACGGCCTGCTGCCCGACAACTTGCTCGAATGGTTCCAGCGGCTGTCGCCGTCGCCCGCCGCGACCGCGCGCGCGCTGGAGGCGAACCCGATCGCCTTCGCCGCCGACACGCTGTCGCGCGTGCTGTCGCCGTACCAGTTGAACCCGATGAACGTGAACCCGATGCGCACCATCGTCGAGCGGCTGTTCGATTACGAGGTGGTCTGCGCCGACACCTGGCCCAGACTGTTCATCTGTGCGACCAACGTCCGTTCGGGCAAGATCAAGGTGTTTTCCGGCGAAGAGATCACGCCGGACGCGATTCTCGCCTCGGCCTGTCTGCCGACGTTGAACCAGGCGGTCGAGATCCTCGATCCGAAGTCCGGCGTCGTCGAGGCCTATTGGGACGGCGGCTATTCCGGCAATCCCGCGCTCTACCCGCTGTTCTATCGCACCGAGTGCACCGACACGATCATCGTGCACATCAACCCGCTCCGCCGCGACGAATTGCCGAAGACGGCAAACGAAATCGCCAATCGCATCAACGAGATCAGCTTCAACGCGACGCTGCTGCGGGAATTGCGCGCCATCGAGTTCGTCCACCGCCTGCTCGAGGAAGGCAAGATCCCGCCCGGCACGATGAAGGACATCCACATCCATTCGGTACAGGACGACACGCTGATGCGCCAACTCGGCGTCGCGACCAAGATTACGCCGAACAAGAACCTGATGCTCCAGCTCAAGGCCGCGGGACGCGAAACGATGGACCGCTTCCTCACCGAACACTGGGACTGCATCGGACGCATCAGTTCGGTCGATCTGCGCGCGATGTTCCAGAGCTGACGCGCCGGGACTTCGGCCGGCCGGGGGGCTGCGTCACGTGTGCGCGGCTGTCAGGGCCTTGCCGAGGCGCGGCAGTCCTGCGCGCTTGAGCAGCGCGCGCAGCGGCTGGTCGCGCCCGGAGGCGGCCTCGGCGCGGGCCCGGACCTCCGCCGCCACGCCGGCGACGTCGATCCCTTCGGCGGGCAGGTCGCACAGAAAGCCGTCCGGCTCGCGCAGGATCAGCCCGTTCCGCGCCAGCGTCCGGCCAGGGAAATCGTCGCGGTTCAGCGTCAGGAGCATGGTGGCGCAGCCGGTGATCGCCGCCGCCAGCACGTGGCGGTCACCCGGATCGGGCAGCGACAACCCGGCCTCCAGATCGAGGTCGGCCGGAACCTCGGACCCCGGCCAGTCCGCGCGAAGGCGCGCGATCTCGACCCGCGCGACGGCTTCGGCGCCCGCCGCCAGCCGCCGCGTCGCCCGCGCCCATTCCTCGAGGATCCGCGCCGACCACAGCGGCGCGAACCCGCCCCGCGCCGCCGTCCCGATCAGCATCTCGCCCATCACCATCGGGAACAGCACACAGGCGTCGAGCAGCACCCTCACGACCTGATCCGCAGGAACAGCGCCTTCAGGTACGCCGTTTCCGCCAGGTGCGGGTGCACCGGATGGTCGGGCCCCGCCTCGCCGGTGTGCAGGATCGTCGCCGAGCGGCCCGCCTTGCCGACGCCGCGCAGCGACGCCTCGCGAAAGCGCGTCAGATCGGCGGCGTGGCTGCACGAGCAGAGCACGAGAAACCCGTCGGGCTCGACGAGCGTGGCGGCCAGCCGCGCCACGCGCTCGTAAGCCCGGAGCCCCGCCTCGAGCGCCGCCCGGTTCGGCGCGAAGGCCGGCGGATCGCAGACCACCAGCCCGAACCGTGCGCCCTCGGACCCCAGCGCCGCCATCGCGTCGAACGCGTCGCCGCGCCGCACCTCGAACCGCTCGGCCACGCCGCTGGCCCGCGCCCCGTCGTTGGCCAGTTCCAGCGCCGCGGCCGATCCGTCCACCGCCAGCGCCGTCTGCGCCCCGGCCGCCAGCGCCGCGAGCGCGAAGCCGCCGACATGCGCGAACACGTCGAGCACGCGGCGCCCGCGACCGAGCCGGGCGGCGAAGGCGTGGTTCGGCCGCTGGTCGTAGAAGATGCCGGTCTTTTGCCCGCCGGTCAGGTCCGCGAGATAGACGGCGCCGTTCATCGGAACCTCGACCGGTCCGCCGAGCCCGCCCGACAGCACCGCCGTCTCCTCGGGCAGTCCTTCCAGAACGCGCGCCCGACCGGCGCCGTTCTTGACCACCGTGGTGACCCCCGTCACGTCGCACAGCGCGTCGGCGAGGTCCGCGAGGCGGGTTTCGGCCCAGGCCGCGTTCGGCTGGATCACCGCGGCGTCGCCGAACCGGTCCACGACCACGCCCGGCAGCCCGTCGGCTTCGGCATGGATCAGCCGATAGAACGGCGCGTCGAACAGCGTCTCGCGCAGCGCCAGCGCGCGAAGGAGGCGCGCGGCGAACCACGCCCGGTCCACGACCGCCGACGGATCGGGATCGAGGGCGCGCACGACGATCTTCGACGCGCCGTTGAAGGCCGCGAGCCCGAGCGGGCGACGCTCGGCGTCCTGAAGCTCGACGAGGCTGCCTGCCGGGAGGCTCCTGGTTCGCCGATCCATCACCAGCTGGTCGGCATAGACCCATGGCGCGCCCCAGCGAAACGGCTGGGCGCCGACGTTGGGCCGCAGGCGGACGGCGGGGCGCGGTTCGGTCATCCGCAGCCCCTAGCGCCGCCGATCGCGGAAGGAAAGGCGCCTCAGCTCAGCGCGAAACGGCGAGATGCTTCAGATAGCGGTTCTCGAGCTGCCGGAACGCCAGAACGAACAGGAAGGTGATCGCCATGTAGAGCACCGCCGCCGTCAGGAACCCCTCGTAGGCGAGGTAGTGGCGCGCGTTCAGCGTCCGCCCGACACCGAGGATGTCCTGCAGCGTGATGACGCTCGCGACCGCCGTGCCGTGCAGCATGAACACCACCTCGTTGCCGTACTGCGGCAACGCGCGGCGCAGCGCCGACGGGATCAGCACGAGGAAATCGATCTGTCGCGGCGACAGGCCCAGCGCGCCGGCGGCCTCCAGCTCGCCCTGCGGGATGTTCTCGACCGCGCCGCGGATGATCTCGGTCGCGTAGGCGCCGGAGTTCAGCGAGAAGGCGATCAGCGCGCACCAGTACGGATCGCGCAGCAGCCCCCAGGCCCAGCTGTCGCGGATCCATTCGAACTGCGACAGACCGAAGTAGATCAGGAAGGTCTGGACGATCAGCGGCGTGCCGCGAAAGACGTAGACATAGGCGTTGATCAGCGGCGAGACGACCGGTTTGCGCCTTGCCCGTGCGAGGCCGGCGGGCAAGGCGATCAGGAACCCGATCGCCAGCGCGAGGAACGTCAGTTGCAGCGTCAGCCAGACGCCGGACGCGAACAGTTGCCAGTTGGCGAGGACGAGATCAACGCGCATGGTGGCCCTGAAGCGCGAAACGGCGCTCCATCCAGGCCAGCGCGTTGGTCGACAGGAAAGTGATGCCGAGATAGATCAGCATGACCGCCGACAGGAAAACGAATGGCTCGCGCGCGGTCTTGCCGGCGTCGTTGGCGAGACCGACGAGGTCGTTGAGCCCGATCACCGAGACGACGGCGGTCGACTTGACCAGAACCTGCCAGACGTTGCCGTAGCCGGGAAGCGCGAAGCGCACGAGTTGGGGGATCATCACCCGGCCGATCAGCGGCATGCCCCGCATCCCGAGCGCCTGGCCCGCCTCGAACTGACCCTTCGGGATCGTCATGTAGGCGCCGCGAAACGTCTCCGCGAGGTAGGCGCCGTAGATGAAGCCGATGGCGATCACGCCCGCCCAGAACGGCGACAGCGACACCGCCGGAGCCCCGAACAGCCCCAGCAACGCGTTCACGAGCCGCTGTCCCCCGAAATAGATCAGCAGGATCATCACCAGATCGGGGACCCCGCGGACGATGCTGCTGTAGGCGAGAACCGCGCCCTGCGCGATCATGCCCCCGCCGAGCCGCGCCGCCGCCGCGATCCCTCCGAGCACGGTCGCCAGCACCAGCGACACGAGCGCGAGCGCTATCGTCACGAGCGTGCCCTTTGCCAGCAGCGGCGCGTATTCGATGAGCTTTTCCATCTCGCGCGCCCCGACGCTCGGCCGGGACGCGACTCCGGTCAGCTCGCCGCGCCGTAGACGTCGAAGTCGAAGTACTTTTCGGCGATCGTGTCGTACGTGCCGTTCGCGCGGATCGCATCGATCGCCGCTGTCAGCTTGTCGCGCAGTTCGACATCCTCCTTGCGCACGCCGATTCCGGCGCCCATCCCATGGATCGCCGGATCGGCGTGGGGTTCGCCAAAGAACGCGTAGCCCTCGCCCTGCGGCGTCTTGAGAAAGCCCAGATCGACGGCGATGCTGTCGGCGACCACCGCATCGACCCGGCCCGACGTGAGGTCGAGATAGGCCTCGTCCTGGCTCGCGTAGAGCGTCAGCTCGACGTCGGGATACATCTTTTCCATGAAGTCATGGTGGACAGAGCCGCGCTGAACCCCAACGTATTTGCCGGCGAGACCCTCCGGGGTGTCGGTCAGGCCCGCGTCCTTGGCGGCGACGAACATCGCTGGAGTCTGGTAGTACTTCGCTGTGAAGTCGATCACTTCCATGCGTTCCGGCGTGATCGACATCGAGGCGACGATGGCGTCGCATTTACTTTCCAGCAGCGCCGGGATGATGCCGTCCCAGTCGGTCTTGACCATCGTGCAGGTCTCGCCGATCTCGGCGCAGAGCGCGTTGGCGACGTCGATGTCGAAGCCGACGATCGACCCGTCGGCGGAGGTTTCCGAGAACGGCGGATAGGCGCCCTCGACGCAGATGTCGAGCGCGAGCGCCGGCGATGCGAGCGCGCAGAGGGCCACGGCCCCGAGCAGTCGTTTCATGAGATGTTCCCTGTCTGTCGTTTTTCTGACAAAAAGCCTTAGACGTCCGTCCGGAGAGGTCAAGTGTCAAGCTGGGCGTGGATCCCGTCGTCCGGAACCCCACCGCTCAATTGCGCGCCACCTGCCGGCGAATGACGCAAACTTCGGCGCGCCGAAATGCGCGGGCGCGATTCAGGCGCTATCCGGGCGTCGCGAAAGGAGCGCGGGACCGGCCCCCGGGGCCCTCACGCGTGAGATGGGCGTCGCCGCCGGGCGCGAGCGCCGTCTCCCCAGCGCTGCGCGCCGCCCCTCAGAGCATCACCGAAAAGGAAAACGCCGCGCCGGCGACCGGCATCAGCAACGGCACGGTGCGCGCGATGAGCACCTCGTCGTCGGCCGTCAGACAATCCATGTCGAGGGCCCGGACCCGCTGCACGCGCCGCACCCTCGAACACCCGCGAGATCAGCGGCCCGGTCGTGGTCAGGATCACCAGCGTCGCGAGAGCTGCCGGCCGACGCGGCACCGCGACGCAAGGTCGACGGCACGGTAATTTTAGGCGATTGCCCGCGCTTTCCCAAGAAAGCGGATGCAGGGGTCCGAGGAGTTCGCAACCATCAATGAGTTGGCCGCGCGCGAGGGCATCGCCGTGTCCTATCTGAGCCGCGTGCTCCGGCTGACGATGTTCGCGGTGCGCCGCCGACGGTGGTTTTCAGGTTCTCCCGCGACCGGGGCGGCGAGCACCCCACCGCCCAACTGAAGGACTGGAAAGGCATTCTCCAGGCCGTATGCCGGGTACAACGATCTCTGTCGGGGCGACCGCAAGCCCGGTCCGGTAATCTGCGCGCTGTGCCGAGTAGGCGGGGTCGTTGCCGAGC
>JBBRUZ010000026.1:0-24547 GCA_038247355.1 Rhodobacterales bacterium | reverse complement strand
CGAGCGCGAGATCGGGGCGGCCGAGCGCGACGGCGAGGCGGGCGAACTGCCCGTCGTTGCCGCAAGCGATGATGAAATGGCCCGACGCGCTCGGAAAGGCGCCGTAGGGCACGATGGTCGGGTGATCGTTGCCGCGGCGCGGCGGCACGACGCCGTCGGTGAGGTAGCTTACGCCCTGATTGATGAGCCAGGCGACCTGGGTGTCAAAGAGGCTGAGATCGATGTGCTGGCCCCGGCCGGTGGCGAGGCGGGCGTGAAGGGCCGCGAGAATGGCGGTGGTCGCGTACATGCCGCACATCACGTCGGCGATGCCGACGCCGGTTTTCATCGGCGGCCCGTCCGGCGCGCCGGTCAGCGACATCACCCCGCCCATGCCCTGCGCGACGAAATCGTAGCCGGGGCGGTGAGCGAGCGGACCGGTCGCGCCAAAACCGCTGATCGAGCAATAGATCAGGCGGGGGTTCGAGTCGCCGAGCGCGGCGAAGTCGAGGCCGCGCCGGGCGAGGTCGCCGGGTTTGAAGTTCTCGACGACGATGTCGCAGACCATCGCCAGCGCGCGGATCAGGTTCTGGCCGTCGGGATGGGCGAGGTCGATTGCGACCGATTTCTTGCCGCGGTTGGCGCACAGGAAATAGGCGCTTTCGGTGTCGCGGCCGGCGGCGTCCTTGTGGAAGGGCGGGCCCCAGCCGCGCGTGTCGTCGCCGACGCCTGGGCGTTCGATCTTGATCACCTCGGCGCCGAGATCCGCCAGAAGTTGCGTACAGGTCGGCCCGGCGAGGATGCGGCTGAGATCGAGCACGCGCAGCCCGGTGAGCGGCGCCGCCATGCTAAGGGCGAAGCGCGGACGCGAGCGGCGCGTCGGTCTCGTGGCGGGGGGCTTCGCGACGCCAAGGCTCGGCCTTGAGCCAACCGACGAGATAGGCCGTCGCGATGACCATCACGATGCCCGCCAGGTTGACGATGGGGACGGTGACGAAATTGCGGCCGAGCGTGTCGAGCGCGGCGCCCAAAATCTGCGAGATCGCGAGACCCGCCATGAACACGGCGAGGGATTGCTGGCCGACAGTGCGGAAGACCGTGACGACGCGCGGCCAGGCGTCGCCCCGCGCCAGCCGGGCGCCCATCGGGCCGACTGCGACCCAGGCGAGATAGGCGACCGCGAGAAAGTGGACATAGCGCAGCAGGCCGAACGGCGTTTTGTCGATCACCGGCTGGAGCGCGATGGTCACTGCGCGCAGCGGCGGCGCGGCGTCGAGAATGCGGAACCAAGCGAACGGCAGGCACACGACCACGATCCCCGCTGCGAGCACTATCAGCGCGGGCCGCACTGGCGGCGGACGGAGCCAGCCCGCCATGAACGCGAAGCCGGTGAAGAACACGAGTTGCCATCCGAAGGGGTTGAAGAACCAGCGCAGTTCGTTCCACGGGGCGGCGGTGAGCCTGATCTGGCCGAGGTTCGCCGCGAGCCAGAGCGTGACGGAGGCGAGCGCCACGAGACCGGGATGAACCCGGGCGAGCGCCATGGCGATCGGGAGCATCGCGAGGATCACCAGGTACATCGGCAGGATATCGAAGTAGTTCGGCACATACCGCAACGTCATCAGCGCGGGCAGCGCCGCCATCGGATTGTCGAAGAACGGGTAGAGATTGAGGGTGTCGACGTAGTCCTTGTCGTTCAGCGCGAGGGCGTTGAGCCCGACCGCCAGCGCCGCGATGAAGATGAAGACCGAAACATGCGCCCAGTACACCTGCCAGACGCGAAACAGCGTCCGGGCGGCGCCCATCCACCAACCGTGCCGCGCGTAGGTTGCGCCGAACGCAACGGCCGAAGCCATGCCGGAGCAGAAAACGAAGATCTCGGTGGCGTCCGAGAAGCCGAAACGCGCTGGAATCCAGTTCGACCAGGCGTTGCCGGGGGTGTGGGAAATCACAATGATGAACATCGCGACGCCGCGAAAGAAGTCGAGCCGCGGGTCGCGGACGCGCGGTGCGGGAACGGCGCTCACGAACGCGCGCTCACGACCGCGGGTCCGCTGATCGTCATGCGAGGCGGTCCAGCGCCGGTTCGGTCGCGCCGTCGATCAGATCGGCGACGAGGCGTGCGCGGCTGGTTCCGAAGCCGTCCCAGGCGCCGCGGCGCGAGCTGCGGTCGTCGATCAGCGCGCGGGCTTCGGCGAGCGCGCCGCTGCGGATCGCCGCCTCGATGGTGACGCGCTCGAACACGTCGCGCTGGGCGTGACTGCCGCCGATGGCGAGCAGCGCCCCGCGCGCGGACCCGAGCGCTGCGAACGCGACCTTGTGCCGGCCTTCAGTGAAGGCCTGCAGACCCTTGGCGACGGAAAGTCCGGGATGGCGCATGACGCAATCCATTTCACCGATGTTGTGCAGAGCGTCAACATGCATCCGCCGGATCAGGTCGCGGGCGGCGGCGTCCCGCCCGCCGCCGCACAACGCCAGCATGTAATGCAGATCGGCGAAGGCGAGACAGCCGTCGTCGACCCGGGCCGCGCACAGGCCGGCGAGTTCCTCCCAGCGGTCGCCGACGCCGACGCCCTCGAGCTCCAGCCGCATCAGCAGCGACGTCGCGTTGGAGATGTCGCGGTAATCGTCGGTGCGGTCCCGGCGAACCTCGGCGTCATAAAGCGCCAGCGCCCGGTCGGCGTCGCCACGATCGAGGTGCAGCAGCGCGAGATGCCACCAGACATGGTAGCGAAAGTTGTTGCAATGCGCCCAGGCGGCGGCGTTGGCCTCGACGAAAGCCACGCCGTCGTCGGGGCGGGCCGTCATGTCGTAGATGTGGGCGACGGCATGCAAGCCCCATGCGTCGTCCGGGGCGAGATCGAGCGCCCGCATCCCGGCGCGCTCGGCGCCGGCATAGTCGCCCGCCTCCTCGAGCGTGAAGGCGTGACATCCGTGGTAATAGCCGATGCCGGGATTGTCCGCTCCGGCGCGCGGCAAGACCCGCTCGATCGCGCGGCGCATACCCGACTGATCGCCGAGCATGAAGCGCACGCCCTGGCCGATCTTCATCGCGAGAGCGTCCTGCGACCAGATCGCGAGCACGTCATCCATCGCGGCGGCGGCGGCGCTGGGCTGGCCGTCGAGCCAGCGTTCGAGCGCCGCCAGATAGAGCCGCTCACGGGGCGTCGCCCCACGCGCCGCGAGCGACGCGCCGGCGATGCGCGCAGCATCGGCGGCGGCGGCATGCAGCTCGCGTCGTCCAAGCATGAGACAGAACAGGCCGCGACATGTCTGCGCCAGCGCGAAATCGGGATCGAGCCGCAGCGCATCGGCGAGATGTCCCGGGGTCGACGCGCCATGCGCGAGAAATCCGAGCATCGCGCCGTTCCAGGGCGCTGCGGCCGCCGCGTCGCCGAGGGTCAGGTCGAGACCAAAGATATCCTGCGCGATCATTCCCAACTCCCTCCCTGCCGCTGCAACGCCCGTCTTACCGCCGTGTTCCCGCGATCGCGGCCCGGCAGAACAGGTAACGCGCAATTCCGCCGAGCGTCATTGCGCGACCCGCGTCCCCGGCTCGCGCAATGGCAGGTCCAGATGCACGGCGCGACCCGGTCGCGACCGCTTGCACGGCGCGCGCCGCTCGCCACGAGCATGCGCCGGCGTTGGTCGGATGTACGGCGCGTCAGCATCGACGACAGCGAATGAACTAACGGTGAACGCAATGCACGACCTCTCCATGCCGATCCTCGAGTCGCCCGAACCCCTTCGGATCGCCCGCTGACAACCATACGCGCCGACCGACGCCGACGTTACGACCCCCGCCTGCATAAGTGCTCGCGGCGCGGAGAACGATGGTGACGATTGCGTGATCCGCAGATCGGGGCCTCTGCCCGCGCGGCCGGGCGAGCGCCCCGATCAGGCAGATCGGTCACGATGCCGGATATGCGGCGGGCGCGACGAAGATGCTTAGTGTGGCGTCAACTTTTTTGTGACATGTTGATGACAGTCTCGCCGCCGCGAGCGGCGGTGGCGCATATCGACACGGAGACCCGCGATGCTTCACGGTTCACGCCACAGAAGTCTGCGCCCTGCCCTGCTCGGCTTGCTGATCGCCCTGTTCCCGTTGCTGGCGGGCGCCGGCGAGAACGGCGTTTCCCCGACGACCGCCACCGTCCCGTCCGACCCCTGCGGCTTTTACCGCAGCCAGGCGTTCGGGCGTGGACTGACCCATTACGCGACGGAAATGCTCTGGGCCTGCGAAGCGATCCAGGCGCGACGTGTGGCGGACATGGCGCTGAGCGACCGGATGCTTGCGGTCGAATTCGCCCTCGAGCGCTACCGCGAGGCGGTGATTGCGGCAGGCGCCGCGGACTTCACCCGCCAACGGTCGCGGATGTCCGCCACCGGCTACTTCGGCGCCGACGAAGCGGCCAAGGCCGAGATCGCCGAGAACACAGGAATGCTTGCGGCGCTCGAGGCGATCCGTTCGGGGTTCTGAACCGCCGCGTCATGCACGCCGCGCAGGACAGATCTGCGAATTCACGCAGTGGTTGCCGGCGCCGGTATCTCCCATGTAATCTCGATGCGCACTTGTTGTGGATGGCTTCGGTGACGTTTCCGATCGAGTTGACGGGTCTTGTTGCGGCGGCGCTGACCACGCTCGCATTTCTCCCGCAGGTGCTCCAGACGCTGCGCAGCGGGTCGACCGCCGGGCTCAGCCTTCCGATGCTGGCGGTGCTCGCGACCGGAGTGGCGCTCTGGCTGGTCTACGGCCTTGGTCTCGGACAATGGCCGGTGATCCTCGCGAACGGGGCGACGCTGCTGCTGGTGACGATCCTGCTGGTGCTCAAGCTGCGCGACACGCGTCGCGGCGCGCCGACGCCGCCGGGCGAATAGCGCCCCCCTTTTCCACCGCCGTCGGGCGCCTATCTGTGGCGGGTCTCTGAAAGGACCTGCGCGATGATCCCGTTTTCAATCCTCGACCTCGCGCCGATCCCCGAGGGCGCGACCGCCGCCGACGCGCTGCGCAATTCGCTGGATCTCGCGCGGAAGGCCGAGGCCTTGGGGTATCGGCGGTTCTGGATCGCCGAGCATCACAACATGACCGGGATCGCGAGCGCCGCCACCGCCGTGGTCATCGGGCATGTCGCGGGCGGCACGCGGACGATCCGGGTGGGCGCAGGTGGGATCATGCTGCCCAATCATGCGCCGCTGATGGTGGCGGAGGCGTTCGGGACGTTGGCGACGCTCTATCCGGGGCGGATCGATCTCGGAATCGGGCGCGCGCCCGGCACGGACATGGCGACGACGCGGGCGTTGCGGCGCGGGCTGGCCGGGGCGGACGACTTTCCCGCCGACGTGGCCGAGCTGATCGCGTACTTCCAGCCGGAGGCGCTGAACGCCCGGGTCCGAGCCGTGCCCGGTGTCGGCACGGGCGTGCCGGTGTGGATCCTCGGCTCGTCGCTCTACGGCGCGCAACTCGCCGCGCATCTGGGGCTGCCCTATGCGTTCGCCTCGCATTTCGCGCCTGCGGCGCTCGACGCGGCGGCGGCGACGTACCGGGCGCGGTTCCAGCCGTCGCGCGACTGGCCCCGGCCGCATTTCATGCTGGCGGTCAACGTGTTCGCCGGGCGCAGCGACGCCGAGGGCGCGTACTTGATGAGCTCGATGCGCCTCGCCTTCGCCAACCTGCGGACGGGGCGGCCGGGCCCGTTGCCCCGGCCGGTCGAGGATCCGGGCGCGGTGGTCGACGCGGGCGCCCGCGCGATGGTGGACGAGGCGCTGGCGGTCAGCGCGGTCGGTTCGCCCGCGAGCGTGAGGGCGGCGTTGCGGGCGCTGATCGAGCGCCACCAGCCGGACGAACTCATCCTGACCGGCCAGATCCACGACCACGGCGCGCGGCTGCGGTCGTTCGAGATCGCGGCCGAAGCGATGGAGCCCGCGATGAGCCGTGCCGAACCGATGCGGATCTGATCGCGCGAGCGCGCCTGCTTCGATCGCTCCCGGGCGATGCGCCGCCGCCGGGCGACCTTTCACGGCCCGAAGGCGCTCGGGACCGCGCCATGGCCCGCGCCGGCACTTGCCGCCGCCTCCACCCGGCTCCATGCTCCGCCCGGCAACGGAGGAGCGCCAATTGAACCTCGATCTGCTGAAGGCCTTGTGCGAAACCCCCGGCGTGCCCGGCCATGAGGACCGCGTCCGCGACCTCATCGCCGTCGAGGTCGCGGGTCTCTTCGACGAAACCGTGACCGACCCGATGGGATCACTGCTCTGTCGCCGCGCCGGCAAGGGCAAGAAACCCACTACCCGGATCATGCTGCTCTGCCACATGGACGAGATCGGATTTCTCGTCAGCCACGTCACCGACAAGGGGTTCGTCCACGTCCTGCCCGCCGGCGGGTTCGACCCGCGCAACCTGTTCTCCCGACGCGTTCTCGTCTGCACCGCGACCGGCGACCTGAAGGGCGTCATGAACCCCGGCGGCCCGCCAATCCACATCTCCAGCGCCGACGAGCGCAAGAAAATCCCCGAGCCGCACGAGTTCTTCATCGACGTCGGCCTCGGCGCGAAGACAAGGGACGTGGTCGGGGTCGGCGACATGGTGGTGATGGACGAGCCGTTCATCGAGATCGGCGACAAGATCGTTTCCAAGGCGCTCGACAACCGCATCGCCTGCTGGCTCGGCATCGAGGCGATCAGGGGTTTGGGCAAGAACAGAACCGACGCCGAGATCCACGTCGCCTTCACGACACAGGAGGAGGTCGGCCTGCGCGGCGCCCGCACCGCCGCCTTCGCGGTCCGGCCCGACATCGGCATCGGCATCGACACCACGCTCGCCTGCGACACGCCGGGCGTCCCAGATCAGGACCGCACCACCGAACACGGCAAGGGCTTCGGCCTCCACATCCGCGACGGCGCGTTCATCGCCGACAAGGGCCTCGTCGCCGAGTTCGAGGCGCTGGCGAAAAAGCGGAAGATCCCGTACCAGCGCACCCTGCTCCGCTCCGGCGGCCAGGACGGGGCCGCCGCCCAGCAGGCGGCCGCCGGCGCCCGCGCAATCGGCATCGTCGTGGGAACCCGCTACATCCACACCGTCACCGAGATGATCGACAAATCCGACCTCGAAGCGGCGCGGAATATCCTCGTCGCCTATCTCAAACAGTCATAGGGTCGGGTCGACGCCTGCCGAGGGCGAGGGTCGATCCCGCCGCGTCCCGCGCGCGCCGCGCGTTTCCCCGGCCCCTGGATCAGGTTTGCCTCTGCCGCGAAAGGCATTAGAACCGCGCGGGGTGTGCCGACGCGCGCCCGGCCCGGACGAGGAAACCAACCCCGGATGGCGAAGAAACCCGGAGCTAAGCGCAGCCCTGGCGCCGCCGTCGCCGTCCCGGGCCATAGGCCGAGCCTGCAGGTCGGCGCGCTGTGCTGGCGCAAGGCCGCGGGCGGCGTCGTGAAGGTGCTGCTGATCACCAGCCGCGACACCGGCCGATGGGTGATCCCCAAGGGCTGGCCGATGCGCCGTCGCAGCGATGCCGAGGCCGCCGCGCGCGAGGCCTTCGAGGAGGCGGGTGTGCGGGGCGCGATCGCCAAACGCAGCATGGGGCTATTCTCCTACCGCAAGGGGCTCGGCAAGGGCGTGTTAATAAACTGCGTCGTCCGGGTGTTTCCGCTCGAAGTCTCGGAAATGCTTCGGAAATATCCCGAAACCGGCCAACGCAAGGTGAAATGGTTCACCACCTCGAAAGCCGCGAAAAGGGTCGGCGAGCCGGAACTCGCGGCGATGATCCGCGGCTTTGATCCCTTTCAGGCCCCGCCGAGATAAACCTGCGCGTCGAGCAGGACGAAACCCCGCAACCCGAGCGCCGCGCAGTCGGTCGCCCCGACCGCCGCCACCGCCGCCGTTATCGCCCCGGCGTAGCGCGCCGGATCGCGACCCCGCGCCGTGATCATCGGCAAGCCCGGCGTCGCCGGCGACCAGCCGAGCACGCGGAGCCGCGCGGCGGCCGGCGCCCAGGCTTCCGCCAGCCGCCAGCTCACGGCGTCGATTGCGGCGATGTCGGCGTCGCCCGCCGCCACGGCCTCGATCGAGGCGCGGTGCGCGCCCGTCGCGAGGCCCCGCGCCGGGTCGCGTGGACCGAGCGCCTCGGCGAGCGCCGCCCAGCCCGACTGCGACGTCGCCGTGTTGTAGGCGAACCGCGCCGCCGCGAACGCCTCGACCGTGCCGCGGGGGTCGTCGGCGCGGACGACCAACGCGCTGCGAAAATACCCCGGCGCACAGCCCTCCAGTCCGTAATCCGGCGCCCCGATCAGCGTCACCGCGCGATGTAGCCCCAACCGGTAGGGCATTCCGCAGGTCTGGCTCAGGACGAGACCCGGCGCCTCCCAATGCTCGGCGTCGCGCGACAGCGCCTCGGGCGCGGCGATGCCTTCGGCCCGCAGCGCGTCGCGCAACGCCGACCACAACGCATCGGTCGCACCGCGGATCTCGGGCCAGTCGTACATCGGCAGGCTCGCGACCGGCGCGCTCACTCGGCCTTCCACAACGGATGCGGCACCGGATCCTTGCGCCGCAACAGGTGCAGGCGCAGGATCTGGCCGTAACCCGCGTAGGCGTAGCCGAGATTCCGCCGCAGGTATTCGCCCCGCCGCGACGCGTAAAGCGTGGGCAGCCGGTACCAGGGCACGTTCGGATGCGCATGATGAACCGCGTGGAAATTGTTGTTGAGGAACAGAAACGCCAGCGGTCCGCGATCCTCGATGATCACCGACCGCCCCGGCGCGCGTACGTGAGCCTGATGTTCGAGGAACGTCCGGATCTTCAGCACCGACAGCCCCAGATAAGCCGCCAGCAGATAGGCCCAGACCGGCATGGTCCCGATGGCGCCGATCCAGACGCCGAGCGGGATCAGGCAGGCGCCATGCCGGACCCAGGCCCGCCGCACCGCCACGTTGCCCGCCCGGGCCGCGCGCCACTCGCTGGCGAAGAACACCGCCAGTGCGACGGCGGGTCCCACGAGCATCCGGCCCAGCAGTGTGTTGTTGAACGTCAGCAACCGTCGCACCGGACCGGGTAGCCGCGCCCAGACCGCCGGATCGAGATAATTCGTCTCCGGGTCGTCGTACGGATCGGTCAGGATTGCATCGCGATGATGCGCCAGATGCAGGTCGCGAAACCGCGGATAGGGGATCGCAATGCCCAGCGGCGGATAGACCAGCGCCGCCGACAGCCGCCGGTTCGCCAGCGGATGGCCATGCAGCACCTCGTGCTGCAACGACGAATGCAGCGTCAGCGCCAGCGCCAGAACCGGCACGGCGATCATCGGCGCCACGATGTCGGCGCACAGCGTGACACCGATCCAGACTGCGTAGACGGCGGCGATAAGGGCAAGGGTGGGCCACTCGGGCCCCGAAACCAGGGACTTCTCGGACATGCACGACGCGGAAAGAAACGTTCGGCTGAAGAAGCTTCGCGACCGGAATACCTGTCTGATATACGATGCGCCACGAACGTCGCGCCTGTTTGCGACATCGCGCCGCGTCGCAATCGTTCATGGCGCGTCGAACTGCGGCGTCATCTCCGCGACGACCACCGCGTTCTCGTCCCGGGCCTGCTCCATCAGCGCCCGTTCTTCGGGCGGAACATCGTGGCCGTCGGCCAACCGCTCGGCCAACGTTCCGTAGCCCGTGACGTCGAGCGGCGCGAGATCGGCGACCTTCAGAACCGCAACCGTCTCGCGCACCGCCTCCTCCTCGTCCACGCCCACCGCATAGCACAGCAACGCCGCCCCGGTGGCGCCCTCGGGCAACCCGTCGCCGGCCTTGCGCCCGACCTGCACCAGCAGCGTGTAGACCTCCCGCATGGGCTCGGCCTTCGACGTCGCCATCCTCACCCCTCGCTCGATGTCGAGACCACGGCGACGCCAGCGACCAGCCGGAAGCGCCCGCCGCCGCCGTCTCAGTCGCGCAGCAACTCGTTGATCGCGGTCTTCGAGCGCGTCCGTTCGTCCACCCGTTTCACGATCACCGCGCAATAGAGCCCCGGTCCCGGCGCGCCGTTCGGCATCGGCTTGCCCGGCAGGTTTCCCGCCACCACCACCGAATAGGGCGGCACCTCGCCGTAGCTCACCTCGCCGGTCGCACGATCGACGATCCGCGTCGACTGGCCGATGAACACCCCCATCCCCAGCACCGACCCCTCGCGGACGATGCAGCCCTCGACCACCTCCGACCGCGCGCCGATGAAGCAATTGTCCTCGATGATCGTCGGCGCCGCCTGCATCGGCTCGAGCACGCCGCCGATCCCGACGCCCCCCGACAGATGACAGTGCCTGCCGATCTGCGCGCAGGAGCCGACCGTCGCCCAGGCGTCAACCATCGTGCCCTCGCCGACATGGGCGCCGACATTGACGAAGCACGGCATCAGGATCACGCTGGGTGCGATATAGGCCGAGCGCCGAACGACGCAGCTCGGCACCGCCCGAAAGCCCGCGCCTTCCCAGTCGTGCTCGGTCCAGCCCTTGAATTTGCTGTCCACCTTGTCCCACCAGCCGCCGCCCTGCGGCCCGCCCGCCTGCGGCGCCATGTCCTGGATGCGGAATCCCAGCAGTACGGCCTTCTTCGCCCACTGATTGACGTGCCAGACGCCGCCCTCGCGTGGTTCGGCCACTCGCACCGCGCCCTTGTCGAGCGCCTCGAGCACGCTCTCGATCGCCGCCCGCGCAGCGCCGCCGGTCTCCGGGGTGATCGTGTCGCGCGCCTCCCAGGCGGTCTCGATTGCGGGCGCGTAGTCGGCGAGGTCGTGGGACATGGGGCTGGCTTCTCACTGGCGGATCGGGGCGGCAAGCTATAATTCGGTAATCAAGCGCTGGCAATCTGCACCGATCCGGCAAGGAGGGCGACCAGTGACCAAGCTCAGCGACCACCAGAGCAATTTCCCCGACGCGGCGGAAGACGTCACCGCCTGGACCCGGACGCCCGACACGCCGCAGACGCTGTCGCCTTCGTATCGCCTCGCCTTCGCCGATCCGGACTTCCTCACGCGCGAGGAACTGCGGCCCGTCCGCCTGCAACTCGAATTGCTGAAGCCCGAACTGGCGTTGTCCGAGCGCGGCATCGTCTCGACGATCGTCCTCTTCGGCGGCGCCCGCATCCCCGACCCGGCCCTCGCCGACCGCGCCCGCACGCCCGGTCTCGCCCGGCTCGCGCCCTACTACACCGAGGCGCGCGAGTTTGCCCGCCTCTGCTCGTTGCGCGCGCTGGCATCGGGCAACCGCGAGGGCGTGATCTGCACCGGGGGCGGCCCCGGCGTCATGGAGGCGGGCAACCGCGGGGCCGAGGACGCCGGCGGCGTCTCGATAAGCCTCAACATCGTCCTGCCGCACGAACAGGTTCCGAACCTTTACGGCACGCCGGAGCTGTCGTTCAACTTCCACTACTTCGCGATCCGCAAGATGCATTTCCTGATGCGCGCGCGGGCCATCGCCGTCTTTCCGGGCGGCTTCGGCACGCTCGACGAGATGTTCGAGGCGCTGACCCTCGTTCAGACCAGGCGGATGGCCCCGCTGCCCATCCTGCTGTTCGGCAAGGATTTCTGGCGCCGCGTCATCGACTGGGAGATGCTGGTCGAGGCCGGCACGATCTCGCCCGGCGACATCGGCCTCGTCACCCCCGTCGAAACCGCCGCCGAGGCCATCGCCGCCCTCGACGCATGGCGCCCGGCGCCCTAGCTTCAGGATCGGCCCGGAACCAATGTCGGTCCGGACGATTGAAACTGTTTTGCAGAGGAATCGCCGACATGGCCGAAGAAACCGCGCGCGAGGCCCGTCGCTCGCCGATGAAGACGCCGAACAGTCTGACCGGGGAGGCGACCCGCGACGTCTCCGCCGCATTGAACGGCCTGCTGGCCGACGCCTTCGCGCTGTATCTGAAGACCAAGAACTTCCACTGGCACATGTCGGGGCCGCATTTCCGCGACTATCACCTGCTTCTCGACGAGCAAAGCGCCGAAATCCTCGCCGCCACCGATCCGCTGGCCGAACGCGTCCGCAAGCTCGGCGGCACGACGCTCCGCTCGATCGGCCACATCGCCAAGACCCAGCGCATCGCCGACAACGACGCCGATTTCGTCGACGCCCAGGACATGCTGGCCGAACTGCGCGAAGACAACCTCGCGATGACCACCGCGATGCGCGAGGCCCACGCCACCTGCGACGAGCACGGCGACGTCGCCAGCGCGAGCCTGCTGGAAAACTGGATCGACGAAGCCGAACGGCGGACATGGTTCCTGTTCGAGGCGGGCCAGCGCGGCAACGCGTGACCGGAGCGATCCGCGCCGTCAGACCACGCGACCTCCCTGCCCTGAAGGCCGTCATCGAGGCGACCGACCTGTTCCCCCCGGACATGCTCGACGGCATGGTGGCCGGATACTTCGCCGGCGAGGCTGGCGACGATATCTGGCTCACCTGCGACGAGGGCGGCCCGATCGCCGTGGCCTATTGTGCGCCGGAGCGGATGACGTCGGGAACCTGGAACCTTTTGCTTATCGCCGTGCATCCGGACCAACAGCGCCAGGGGCGCGGTGCTGCGATCGTTCGCCACGTCGAAGCGGAACTGGCGGACCGCGGCGCGCACCTGCTCCTGGTCGAGACGTCGGGCCTGCCGGAATTCGAGCGCACACGGGCGTTCTACCGAAAGTCCGGCTACAAAGAAACGGCGCGCATTCGCGACTTCTACGAGCCCGGCGAGGACAAGGTGGTCTTTCGCAAGCCACTCGCCGCCCGCGGGTAGTGACCTCGGGCGCAGCCATTCCTCAAGCCGGAACCGGCTCCTTCAGCGCCGCGAGCGCCCCGTGGATCGCCGCGACCACCGCCGCGCCCTCGCCGATGGCCCCGCCGACGCGCTTGACCGAGCCCGACCGGACGTCACCGATGGCGAAGACGCCCCGGCGCGAGGCCTCGAGCGGCGGCGCGCCGGCCGCAGCCCCCGGCACGTCGCGCCCGGTCAGCACGAACCCCGCGCGATCGAGCGCCAACCCGCAGCCGGCGAGCCATTCCGTTTCAGGGTCCGCGCCGACGAACAGGAACAGGTTGCGGATCGGCGCGCTTTCCGAGGCGCCGCTGCGACGGTTCGTCCAGGTCACGGCCGAAAGCTGGCCGCCCGCGTCCCCCTCCAGCCCCGTAACCTCGGTCTCGGTCATCAGCTCGATGTTGCCCGCCGCCTCGATCCGGTCGATAAGATAGCGCGACATGCTCTTGGCGAGCCCGTCGCTTCGGACCATCATCCGCACGCGCAGCGCATGACCCGACAGGAACACCGCCGCCTGTCCGGCCGAATTGCCGCCACCAACCAGCACTACCTCGGCGCCCGAGCTCAGCTTGCCCTCGATCGGGGAGGCCCAGTACCAGACGCCGCGACCCTCGAACTCGGCGATCCGCGGAATGGCGGGCCGCCGATACCGCGCCCCGCTCGCGATCACGACCGTGCGCGCGTTCACTGCCGTCCCGTCCTCCACCGACAGCGCATAGGGCCCGGCGTCGCCCGTGCAGCCCAAGCCCGTCACCGCCGCCGGCATGATGACCTCGGCGCCGAACTTCTCGGCCTGAACGAACGCCCGCGCCGTCAGCGCCTGCCCGGTGATGCCGGTCGGGAACCCGAGATAATTCTCGATCCGAGCGCTCGCCCCGGCCTGTCCCCCGAAACCCTGCTGATCGAGCACGGCGACCTCCAGCCCCTCGGACGCCGCATAGACCGCCGCCGCCAGACCCGCCGGTCCCGCGCCGACGATCGCCACGTCGAACATCGCGCGCAGCGGCCGGGCCCCGATCAATCCGATCGCCCGCGCCAGCTCGCTGTTCGACGGATTGCGCAGCACGGCCCCGGTCGGCGTGATCACCAGCGGATAATCGTCCGGCCCGGCGGCGGTTTCGGCGACCAGATCGTGTACGCTCATGTCCTCGACCGGGTCGGCCACCTTGTGCGGCATACCGTTGCGGCGCAGGAAATTGCTCAGCCGCACGATGCCCGGCGCATCCTTCGGCCCGATCATCAGCGGCCCGCCATGCCCGGCCTGGATCAGCGTCACCCGTCGCAGGATCAGCGCCCGTGTCAACCGCTCGCCGAGATCCGCCTCGGCCACCAGCGCCGCGCGCAGCCCCTCGGGCGGCAACAGCAGCGTCTCCACCGGCCCCTCCGCATGGCCGTCCACCAGCGCGGGGCGCCCCGACAGCGCCCCGATCTCCGCCAGGAAATCGCCCGCGCCATGTTCGACGATGGGTTGGCGCCGCCCCAGCCCGTCGCGCTGCGTCACCGCCACCAGCCCGCTGAACAGCACCCACATGCCGGCGCCCGGTTCGCCTGCGACGAAAAGCGCCTCACCGTCGGCATAGCCGCGCGCCGCGCCGAACCGCTGCAACCGCCCGATCTCCTCGGGCGTCAGCTTGAAGAACGTCTGTTCCTGTCGCGGATGCAGCAGTGGCCGCGACGTCGCGTCCTCAGGCGTCCCAACCGGCGCGTCATCCATTCCGCAATCCCCTTCCCGACCTCACCCGGCCGCAAGCTGTCGGCGCGATGACGACACGAGGGTAGGCCGCACCCCACGCCGCGACAAGGCCGGCGATCGCGGACCGCGGGCGAGGCCGGGCTTCGGAACGAAAAAAACCTGTCGCACCGCGTGCGACAGGCTTCGCTGCATGGTCGTCCCGATCGGTGCGCCGGAGCTTCGGGCGCACCGAATTCAGCGATCGATCAGGCGACGGTTTCAGCGATCCGCGTAACCGCGTCGCCGTCGCGCCCGGCGATCTCGATCCGGCGCGGCTTCAACGCTTCGGGAACCTGACGCACCAGATCGATGTGCAGCAGGCCGTTCTCGGTCACGGCGTTCTCCGCCCGGACGTGATCGGCAAGCTGGAACCGGCGCTCGAAGGCGCGCGTCGCGATGCCGCGATGCAGGTAAGCGCGCGGCTCGTCAGTCTCGGCCTTGCGGCCCGAAACGACCAGCTGGCCTTCCCGCGTCTCGATGCTGAGCTCGCTGTCGGCGAAGCCGGCGACCGCGACGGTAATCCGATAGGCGTTCTCGCCCGTCTTCTCGATGTTGTACGGAGGATAGGTGTTCTGGGCCGGATCGGCCGACATCACCTGGTCGAGGATCGTCGCCAGACGGTCGAAACCGACGGTCGAACGATAGAGCGGAGTAAGGTCGAAGTGGCGCATGGTTGCATCCTCCAAGAAGCGATACAGATCTGAAGGGGCCATCGGTAGCGGACTAGCCCCCGTTTCATGTCCGACCCGCTCGGCGGCGCCGGACCTCATGAAATTGGGAACAGGCCGTTGCGGTTTCAAGCCCCCCGCTACTCCGCCGGAGCCGCCGCGAGCGCCGTGCGCAGCGTGTCGATCCACGGCGCGGCCAGCACCGTCAGCCCGAAGACCACGCCGTCGTTGCGGAGCCGCATCGCCGAGACCACCGCCACCAGCCGCCGCCCCGCGCCGACCCCGACGAACACCGGCGCCCCGGACATGCCCTGCTCGATCGCGCAAGCGACGATCATCACCTCGCCCAGCAGACCCAGACGCGGGCAGGCCTCGGTGATCGACGGCGCCTCGCCCCGATCCCGGGCGTAGGAGACGATCGACAGCGCCGCCGCCGCCGCCAACGCCTCCACCGCGAACGGCTCCACGCGCGCGACGGCCTCGTCGAGCTCGAGCAGCGCGATATCGACGCCGAGCTCGTCAGGCCGCGGGTTGTCGAGCAGCACGAACCCCGGCGCCGTGACGGCCTTCGTCACGCGTCGGACGCCGGCGTTCGCCTCGATCCGGTGCCCCGGCACGAACCTGATCTCCGACAGCGGCACGGCCCTCCCGGTGCGCGGATTGTAAAGGCAATGCGCCGCCGTCAGCACCTCGCGCGCCGAGATCAGCGTCGCCGAACAGAACCGCGATCCCGCCACGTTCAGCCGACCGACCGCCTGGAACGCCTCCGCCTCGCCCGGCCCCAGCATCCGCCGCTCCGCCGCCCCGGCCGCTCCCGCAAACAGGCACAGCGCGACGACCGCCAACCGCATCGCGGCGCCTCGCCGCGCGCGCGCAAACCTCGGCGCCTCGAAATCAGCACAAATCAATCGACCGGCCTTCGTTCCCGCTGATACGGCCGCCGCCCGCCGCCGCGGTCACGCCAGCGCCCGCGGTTTCGGCCCGCCCGTCGCCCAGTCGAGCAACTCCACCGTATGGACCACCGGAACGTCCGTCCCCGACCCGATCTGCATCATGCAGCCGATGTTGCCCGCCGCGATCACCTGCGGCCCCTTCGCCTCCAGGTTCGCGACCTTCAACGCCTTCAACTGCCCCGAGATCACCGGCTGCATCAGGTTGTACGTCCCCGCCGACCCGCAGCACAGATGGCTGTCGCGCGGCTCCACCACCTCGAACCCCGCCGCCTTCAGCAGCGCCTTCGGATGCGTCCTGATCTGTTGGCCATGTTGCAAGGAACACGCCGCGTGATACGCGACCCGCAGCCGCGGCGCCTCCGCCGCCCCCAGCCCCAGCTCCGCCATCACCTCCGATACGTCGCGCGCCAGCCCCGCGATCACCGCCGCATCCTCCGCCAGCGCCTCGCCGCGGAACATGTGCCCGTAGTCCTTCACCGTCGTCCCGCACCCGCTGGTGTTGATCACCACCGCATCGAGCCCCGCCCCCCGCACCTCGCGCATCCAGGCCGCGATGTTGCGCCCCGCCGTCGCATGGCTCTCCGCGGTCTTGCCCATATGATGCGTCAGCGCCCCGCAGCAGCCCATCCCGTCCGCGATCACAACCTCGCAGCCATGCCGCGTCAGCAGCCGCACCGTCGCCTCGTTGATGTCGGTGTTGAGCGCCCGCTGCGCGCACCCTGTCAGCAGCGCCACCCGCATCCGCCGCGCGCCCTCCGCCGCGAACACCTGCGGCGCGTCCATCGGGCTCGGCCGCGGTATAACCTTCGGCGCCATCTCCAGCATCGCCCGCAGCCGCGCGCCCGGCATCAACCGCGCAAACGGCCGCCCCAGCTTCGCCGCCATCAGCGCCAGTCGGAATCGCCCCGGATACGGCAGCACCCGCGCCAGCACCCAGCGCAGCGCCCGCTCCATCGGCGGCCGCCGATACGTCCGCTCGATGTACTCGCGCGCATGATCGACCAGATGCATGTAATGCACGCCCGACGGACAGGTCGTCATGCAGGCGAGACAGCTCAGGCACCGGTCGATATGCTTGACCGTCAGCGCATCCGCCGGCCGCCCCGCCTCAAGCATGTCCTTGATCAGATAAATCCGCCCCCGCGGGCTGTCGAGCTCGTCCCCCAGCACCTGATACGTCGGACAGGTCGCCGTGCAGAATCCGCAATGCACGCAACTCCGCAAGATCGCGTTCGACCGCGCGATCCCGGGGTCGCGCAATTGTTCGGGGGAAAATGTCGTCTGCATCTGCGTCCCTTCAGACCGTCGCCGGCTCGCGCACGCCCATCCGACCGGGGTTCAACACTCCCGCCGGATCGAACCTGGCCCGCAGCCCCGCGGCCAGCGCCGCCACCGGCGCGGGCTCGGGCGCGAACGGCCCCCATCGCGCTTTCGCCGCCTCGGACGCCCGCACCAGCGTGGCGTGTCCCGGAATGCCCGCCAAAGCCCGGCGCAGATCGAGCCCTTCCCCAACCAGCGCCCACACGAGCCCGCCCGCCCAGTCGAACGCCAGCGCCGCCTCCGGCAACGCCGCCGACACCCGCAACCCATCGGTCGGCTTCACCGAGATCCGCCACACTGCCCCGTCCCGCCCGGCGAACCCGGCGCCGTCGCGCACCGCCGCCCAGTCCCCAGGCCCCTCGACAACCCGGGGGGCCCCGAACCGCGCCAACGCCGCCGCCAGCGCGCGCGCGCGATGCGCCACCGACCCCGCGAATCCTTCGATCCGCAGCATCGTCGCCCCCGCCTCGGGCAGATGCGCCGCCCCTGTCACCTCGTAGGGCGTGCCCGTCGCCGCCGTCATCGCCTCGACCGCAAGCCCGGCGTCCAGCCCCTCGAACACCAGCGTCGCTGTCGCCTCCGGCGCCGGCAGCACCTTGAACCCGACCTCGGTCAACACCCCGAGCGTGCCATGGCTCCCCGCCATCAGCTTGACCAGATCGAGCCCGGTGACGTTCTTCATCACCCGCCCGCCGTTCTTCACGATCGCCCCGGTCCCATCGACGAACCGCACGCCGAGCATGCTGTCCCGGCATGCCCCCGCCTGAATTCGCCGCGGCCCCGATGCGTTCACCGCCACCATCCCGCCGACCGTAGGCGCCCCGTTCGCGCCCGACAACACGCGCCCGTCCCAGGGCTCGAACGGCAGCCGCTGCCCCTCCGCCGCCAGCGCCGCCTCGACCTCGGCCAGCGGCGTTCCGGCCCGCGCCACCAGCGTCAGCGCCCCCGGATCATACAGCGAGATCCCCGTGAGCCCCGCCACCGACAGCGCCTCGCCCTCGACCGCCGCCCCGATGCCTCGCGTCCCGCCGCCGCGGATCACGAGCGGCCGCCCCCGCGACGCGGCGTCCCGCACGACCTCCGCCAGTTCCTCTTCGCTCGCAGGCTGACCGCCGGTCATCGTATTTGTCTCCCTGCGCCCACATGCCGGCAATTCTTGAGCGCAAGCAAGGCGCCATACCGCCGCCCCAGGGTCGACGAGGGCGAGGGCCGACGTGCGATCCCTGCCGCCGGCCTCGACCCGATCGACGCTCGGCCGGCGCCGACCCCGCCCGCCCTCCTCCAAACGCCACGCGGTCTGCCCGCCCTTTCGGACCGGTCGGGGGAACATTCCGAACGTTTCAGACTTAATAGGAAACGTTTGGCGAGAAGGCGAAGCCCCATGAGCGAACCGGACAAGGAACTTCACGCAGCGGCCAGTCAGCAGGAAATGCGCGCTTTGGACGCCGATGAATCGAAACTCGCCGACTTGGCGCGCCATCCTGCGCTTGGCGAGCTCACGAACAGCGACCTTTCCGATCTCGTCAGCCGCCTGCGGTCACGGCGCGACCGGGCGAGGGACATCGCCAACCGTCAGGGCCGCGAGGCCCGCGCCAAAGCGGACCCGGCGGGCGCATCGGCCGCGAGCGGGAACGCGGGCACGCTGACCAAGCATGATTACTTGAAGGCCGCGCTCGAACGCGCAATTGCGGAGCGTACGGCGCGTGGCGGCGCCACCGGATCGTCCGAGGACGCTGCAGACCCGACCCAGCACGCGTTGGCCGAGAAGGCCATGGAAATGAAAGATGCGGATCAGGCCGAGCCGAACCAGATGACCGAAGACGGCGGACCGCTTCACCCCAATGACCCGGATGCGAGCCCGGGCAAGAAGGATCTCGAGAATACGGCCCGCAGGACAGCGCCTTCCGGCGCTCTGGATCACGCCGGCGAACTGCCTGCGCGCGAGCGATCGCGAACGCGGTACTGAGCGGCGCTGCAAGCTGATTCTGCGGCAACCATGAAACAAGGGCGAGCACCTCGAGCCGAGGTGGCCGGATGGACCGGTTTCTACGAGAGGGAACGCGTCTGAAGGCGCGCGCGCCGCTCTCCTTCACAACGAGTTCGCCCTTATTCCGACCTTGGCCCTTTTGGCTTAAGCTTATCGTCGCTGACGCCTCATTGCTGGAAGCCCGAGCGGTTTCTCGACCCTGATCAACACGCGCTTGCCGCTCCCCGATTACCGCCGAACCGTTTGAATCTGGTGAACGTTTTTCGAAAATCGTTCAATGTCTACCACATAGCACTTTGTCCACCCGTGGACAAACCGCCGCGGACCTCCGTCAAGCCGCCCGCCGCGCCTCGGTCACAGCCAGCGGAAACACCTTCGCCGGGTTCAAGAGCCAGCCCGGATCGAACACGTCCTTGACGCGCAACTGCGCCTCCAGATCCGCGGGCGCATACTGCACCCCCATCAGGTCGCGCTTCTCCACGCCCACCCCATGCTCGCCGGTCAGACAGCCACCGACCTCCACGCACAACCGCAGGATGTCGAAGCCCAAGGCCTCGGCCTTCTCCAGATCCCCCTCCTTGTTCGCGTTGTAGAGGATCAGCGGATGCATGTTCCCGTCCCCGGCATGGAATACGTTCGCCACCCCAAGCCCGTAGCTCGCCGTAAGCTCCGCGATCCGGCGCAGCACGAACGGCAGCTCCCCGATTGGAATGGTCCCGTCGAGGCAGATATAATCCGCGATCTGCCCCATCGCCCCGAACGCCGATTTGCGCCCCTTCCAGATCAGCGCGCTCTCCTCGGCCGACCCGCTCTCGCGCAATTCCACCGGATCGTGCCGCCGTGCGATCGCGACGATCTTGCCCAACTGCTCGGCGATCTCCGCCTCCGAGCCCTCGACCTCGACGATCAGCAGCGCCTCGACATCCGGATAGCCCGCATGGGCGAAATCCTCGCAAGCACGGATGCAGGGCCGGTCCATGAACTCGATCGCCACCGGCAGCACGCCCGCCTTGATGATGTCCGACACGCAAGCCCCCGCCACCTCGCTCGCGTCGAACCCGATCAGCACCGGCCGCGCGCCCTCGGGCTTGCGCAGGATGCGCAGCGTCGCCTCCGTCACCACGCCGAGCTGCCCTTCCGAGCCACAGATCACGCCGAGCAGATCGTAACCGCCCGCGTCCAGATGCGCCCCGCCGAGCTCGACCACCGTCCCGTCCATCAAGACCATGGTCACGCCGAGCAGATTGTTCGTCGTCACCCCGTACTTCAGGCAATGCGCACCGCCCGAGTTCATCGCGATATTGCCCGCGATCGCGCAGGCGAGCTGGCTCGACGGATCGGGCGCATAAAAGAAATCCGCCTCCTCGACCGCCCCCGTAACGCTCAGGTTGGTCTTGCCGGTCTGCACTCTGATGAACCGGTTGGCATAGTCGATCTCCAGCACCTCGGTCAGCCGCGCCACCCCCAGCACCACCGCATCCGCCGTCGGCATCGAGCCGCCCGCGAGGCTCGTCCCCGCCCCGCGCGGCACCACCGGCACCCCCATTTCGTGACACACCCGCAGCACCGCCGCCACCTCCGCCGTCGAGGCCGGCAGCACCACCGCCAGCGGCGGACACCGATACGCGGTCAACGCGTCGCATTCATATGCCCGCACCTCGATCGCCTCATGGATCACCCCACCCGGCAGCACCGCGTTGAGCCGTCCGACGATCTCGGCCTTGCGTCCCAGAATCGCGGCATCGGGAATGGGCATCTGCACGGCGTTTCTCCTGTGGCGTGGCTCGGCGGTCGCCAGACAAGAACATAGGCCGAAAACACCCCGCCGCCAATCGAGTTCGGGCGTGGGCATTCCGGGCGTCCTCAAGCCAATTCGTCGCGGGCCAGCATTCGCTCAAGGCCGCGAGCGTCAATGCAAAGTCCCGGCCGGACAGATCAGTATGGCCTTGGGATCTCTAACTCGGAGCCCAAATATCCCACGATTCAGATCGCACAATACATAGCCGCAAAGTACGCCCTTCTCCCAGATCCGACGCTTTCCTCAGGTTCTGGCAGGCAAAAAACTCTGCAGGAATCCGTAACAAAGTCATATGATTACGCGCATAACGCTCCGTTATCAGACATGGCGCCCCCCCAGTCCGCCCCCTACCGCCCCTCGATCCGCCAGGCCCCGAAGGCGAAGGCGCCCGCCAGCAGCAGCATCAACCAGCCCGGGGCCAGCGCCACCTGCCGGATCTCGCGGAGCTGATAGGCCTCGCGGTCGGCGAGCCCGATCCAGCCGCGGCCTTCCGCAACCCGGCCCTCCCGGACCATCCGGACGCCCGGCAGCCCGTCCTCGACCCGCTTGATCCCGCCCCGCGTTGCCTCGACCAGCGGCGCCAGCACCGCGCCCGTCGAAACCGGATCGGCGAACTCCCGCGGCGCGCGCGGCCCGATCACCGCGACCGCGTTCAGGTCGCCGTTCTCCAGCCGCCAGACGCCGTTCTCCTCGGCCTCGAGCCGCCCCTCCCAGCGCCCCGGCGCGACCTCGGTCATCACGACCTCCGCCGCCTCGCCCGACGGACCCGTCACGATCACCGGCGGCACGCTCTCGGCCACCGTGCGGCGGCTCAGCACCAGTTCGCCCTCCTGGCGCGCGCCCGAAAGCACCTCCTCCTCCAGCTCCGGCTCCTTCATCAGCCAATGCGCAAGCCGGCGCAGAAGCTCGGCCTGCGGCCCGCCGCCCTCGAAGCCCCGGCTCCACAGCCAGGCCTGGTCGGACGCGAGCATCGCCACCCGCCCCTCGCCCTGCCGGTCGAGCACCAGCAGCGGCCGGCCCTCCGGCCCCTCCATGACCGCCTGGCCAGTCAGCAGCTCGACCTCCGCCATCCGAAACCAGCGCCCCCACCCCGGATCGCCGTTTTCGGCCGGCGGGCGTGGCGCGTGCTCCTCGAGCCCCGCCGTCACCGGATGACGCGCGCCAAGCTCGCTGACCCGCGGAAAGAACGCTTCCTCGAAAACCCGCGCCGTCGGGGCCACCGGCAGCACCGCATTCAGCGGCGAGCGCGAGATGCTGTCCGCCCCGGCGATCTCCTCGCCCGATCCGATCAACAGCGCGCCGCCCTCGCGCACGTAGCGGACGATGTTCTCGAAATAATGGTTGGGCAGGATGCCGCGCCGCTTGTAGCGGTCGAAGACGATCAGGTCGAACTCGTCGACCTTCTCCATGAACAGCTCCTGCGTCGGAAACGCGATCAGCGACAGCTCGAACACGGGCACGAAATCCTGCTTGTCGGGCGGCCGCAGGATTGTGAAATGCACCAGATCGACCGCACTGTCGGATTTCAGCAGGTTGCGCCAGGTCCGCTCGCCCGGATACGGCTCGCCGGACACCAGCAGCACCCGCAGCCGGTCGCGGACGCCGTTGATCGAGACTATCGCGCTGTTGTTGCGGTCGGTCAGCTCGCCCTGCGCGACCGGCGTCGCGATCTCGAGCACGTTGATCCCGCCCCGGCTGAGCATGACCGGCAGCGTCACGCTCCGGTTGAGCGGCACTGCAAACGACTGCGGCTCGCCGCCGTCGAGCGAGATCGACAGATCGACCGGCCCCTCCGGTCCAGGCGCGGCCCCGAGGTCCTCGACCCTTAGCCGGATGCTCACCGCCTCGCCGACGATGGCGAACGCGGGCGCCGTCTCGATTACAACCCGGCGGTCCCAATCCTCGGCGCTGCCGGTCAGCAGCACGTGCACCGGACCGGGGAACTCCATCAGCGCGTCGGGATCGTGCGCCTGACCGTCGGTGATCAGGACCGCGCCGGCGATACGGTCGGGCGGCAACTCGGCGGCAGCTTCCGTGAGCGCCCCCAGAAGCGCCGTGCCGTCCTCGCCGCCGTCGGTCACCCGCAGAACCCGCACGTCGATCGCGCCGCCCTGGCCGAGCCGCTCCAGCGCCGCCATCACGCCCTGCAGCGTGTCCGCGATCTGGCCCGGCCGCTCGCCGATGCGGTTGCTGGCGCTCTCGTCGACCACGACCACCGCGATGTTCGCCACCGGGGCGCGATCCTCGTCGCGCAGCGACGGGTTCACCAGCGCCGCGAGCAGCACCAGCGCCGCGAGCGCGCGCAGCCACCAGCCTGCGAGGCCGCGCATCAGCGCCGTCGCGACCAGCGCGGCGGACAGCGCCGCAAGGCCGCCGATCACGACCCACGGCAGAACTGGATCGAAACTGAGCGCCTCGATCATCTACTGGCCGAGCCGGTCAAGCAGCGCAGGCACGTGGACCTGGTCCGATTTGTAGTTGCCGGTCATAACGTACATGATCAGGTTCACTCCGAAACGCAGGGCCATTTCGCGCTGGCGCTCGCCCGCGATCCCGCGTCCCACCGGAAACATCGGCTGGCCGCCGTCGGTCACTGCCCAGGCCGAGGCCCAGTCGTTGCCGCCGATCACCACCGGCGTCACCCCGTCGTTGAGGTTGCGGAACGGCAGCCCCTCGACCTCCTCGGCCTGTGCGGCCGCCTCGACCCAGACCGGCGCGCCCATCCAGCGGCCCGGAAAGTCCTGCAGAAGATAGAACGTGCGCGTCAGCACATGGTCGGCGGGCAACGGCTCGAGCGGCGGCACGTCGAGGCGCAGCGCGATGCGCTGCAGCACCCGGCTGTTGGGCGTGCTCGCGCCGCTGTCGCCGCCGAGCTGCGTGTCCTGGGTGTCGAACAGGATCAAGCCGCCGAAACGCAGGAAGTCGTTGAGCTTTACGTAGGCCGCGTCCGACGGCATCGCCTGACCTTCGGTGACTGGCCAGTAGAGGAACGGGAAAAGCGCGAGATCGTCCACCTCCAGATCGACGGCTACCGGCTCGCCCGGCTCGATGGCGGTGCGCGAATAGAGCGCCTGGCTCAGGCCGGCGAGGCCAGCGCGGCTGACGCCATCGATACGGGCGTTTCCGGTCTGCACAAACGAGAGCACCGTCTCGTTCGCGGCGCGCAGCGCGGCCGCCTCGTCCATCGCCGCCTCGCCGACGCCCGGCGCGACCAGCGCGGCCGCGAAGATCGCCGCCGTCGCCGCGCGGCGGGGGGGGCGGGGGCCGGCCCCGCCCCGCCCCCGCACCCCCACCCAGGCGCGGCGGGGGTGGGCGCGGTCGCGGCGG
>JBBRUZ010000025.1:0-25383 GCA_038247355.1 Rhodobacterales bacterium | reverse complement strand
CGATTATGACTTCCGCGAGGTGCGGGTGGCGCAGGCGCTGATCCGCAACGCGCGGAAAAGCTATCTCGTCGCCGATCACACCAAGTTCAAGATGGCGGCGCCGGTGCGGATCGCGAGCCTCGCCGAGCTCGACGGGTTCTTCACCGACATCGTGCCGCCCAAGACCATCGTGCAGCTGTGCGCCGACAACGACGTGTTCGTGCGGACGGTGGAGCATTCGGGCCGGGGGCGGTAAGGAGGCGTTCCGATTGACGAGGACGCAGCATGACGCGCGACGCCGACCGGCCCTTTCTGGGCGTGATGCTGATGCTCGGGTTCTGCGCGCTGGCGCCGCTGGGCGACGCGCTGGCGAAGGTGCTCGGCGCCTCGGTGCCGCTCGGGCAGCTCATCGTGATCCGGTTCGGGGTTCAGACCGCGGTGCTGGCCCCGCTGATGTGGGCGACCGGGCGCAGCGTGAAGCTGACGCCGCGGGTGCTGCGGCTGACGCTGCTGCGGACGGTCTTGCATGTCGCCGGGGTCGGGGCGTTCTTTTTCGCGCTGCGGTTCCTGCCGCTGGCGGACGCGATCGCCATCGCGTTCGTCGCGCCGCTCATCATGCTGCTGCTGAGCCGGGTCGTGCTCGACGAGGCGGTGGGGCCGCGCCGGATGATCGGCTGCGCGGTGGGGTTCGCGGGGACGATGCTGGTGATCCAGCCGAGTTTCGTCTCTGTCGGGGCCGCGGCGCTGTTGCCGCTGGGCGCGGCGGTGACGTTCGCGCTGTTCATGCTGGTGACGCGGCAGATCGCACGCGACGCCGATCCGGTGGCGCTGCAGGCTGTCAGCGGCGCGATGGCGCTGGGGCTGCTGGCGCCGCCGATGCTTCTCGGGGGAGTGATCGGCTGGGGCGAGCTCGGCTGGGTCGCGCCGGGCGGAGCGGACTGGGCGCTGCTGCTGCTGCTGGGCGGGGTGGGGACCGGCGCGCATCTGTTGATGACATGGTCGCTGCGCTTTGCGCCCGCTTCGACGCTGGCGCCGATGCAGTATCTCGAGATCCCGTTCGCGACGGCGATCGGCTTCGCGGTGTTCGCGGAGTTCCCCGACGGTCCGGCCGCGATCGGCATCGCGGTGACGGTGGGTTCCGGGCTTTATGTGATCCACCGCGAACGACTGGCGACGATCGCGGTGGCCCTACCATTGCCGCCGGAAACATGATGGGCTTTGGCGGCACGGAGGGACCGATGGCGACGAGGACGGGGGCGCGGGTGCTGGTGGACTGCCTGCTGGCGCAGGGCGTGAGCACGATCTTCGGGGTGCCTGGCGAGAGCTATCTCGCCGTGCTCGACGCGCTTTACGACGAAGCGGGCATCCGGCTGGTCCCGAACCGGCAGGAGGGCGGGGCGGCGTTCATGGCGGAGGCCTGGGGCAAGCTTACCGGCGCGCCGGGGATATGTTTCGTGACGCGCGGGCCGGGGGCCACGAACGCGGCGATCGGCGTGCATACGGCGAAGCAGGACTCCGCGCCGATGATCCTGTTCGTCGGGCAGGTCGGGACGGCAATGCGGGGGCGCGAGGCGTTTCAGGAGGTCGATCTTCGCGCCTTCTTCGGGCCGATCGCGAAATGGGCGACGGAGATCGACGCCGCGGACCGCATCCCCGAGATCGTCGCGCGGGCGTTCGCGGTGGCCGCGACCGGGCGACCGGGGCCGGTGGTGGTGGGCCTGCCGGAGGATGTGCTCGGCGCCGCGACGGCGGCGCAGGCCGGGCCGCAGGTGCGGGTTCCGAAGGCGGCGCCGGCTGCGCAGGACGTGACGGAGCTGGTGCGCCTGATGGGCACAGCGAAGGCCCCGCTGGTGATCGCGGGCGGCGGCGGCTGGTCGCAGGCCGGTCGCGCCGATCTGCGGGCCTTCGCGGAGGCGAACGCGCTGCCGGTGCTCGCCGGGCCGCGGTTTCAGGACGTGATGGACAACGGCTCGCCGAGCTATGTCGGCGACGCGGGCCTGGGCAAGCTCGGCCACGTCCGCGCGCTGTTCGCCGACGCGGATCTGATCCTCGCGGTCAACGTCCGCCTGGGAGAGCTGACGACCGACAGTTATTCGCTGCTGGACGTGCCGGCGCCAAAGCAGGTGCTGATCCATGCGCATGCGAGCGACGCCGAGCTGAACAAGCTCTACACGGCGCGACTGCCGATCCACGCGAGCCCGGACCTGCTGATGGCGGCGTTGCGCGCCGTCCGTCTCGGCGGCGATTGGGGCGCGCGGACGCGCCGGGCGCGTGCGGCCTTCGAGGCGATGCTCGACCTGCCGGCGCCGCCGGGCGATCTAGACATGCGGTCGGTGATGGCGCATCTGGCCGAGGTTCTGCCCGAGGACGCGATCGTGACGAACGGGGCGGGGAACTTCGCGATCTGGCCGAACAAGCATTTCCCGTTTACCGGGCGGCGAAGGCTGCTGGCGCCGCAGTCGGGAGCGATGGGGTACGGGCTGCCGGCGGCGATCGCCGCGAAGGTCGCGCATCCCGAGCGCTGCGTCGTCTGTTTCACGGGCGACGGGGACTTCCAGATGACCGTCGGAGAGCTCGGCGCCGCGATGCAGGCGCGGGCGTGCCCGATCGTCCTGATCCTGAACAACCGCAGCTACGGGACGATCCGGATGCATCAGGAAAAGACCTTTCCCGGACGCGTCAGTTTCACCGACATCGAGAACCCCGACTTTCCGGGGATCGCCCGCGCCTACGGCTTTCACGGCGAGACCGTGACGGGGACCGGGGATTTTCCTGCGGCGTTCGACCGGGCGCTGGCGAGCCGAACCGGCGCGGTGATCGAGCTCGTCGTCGCGACCGAAGCGATCACGCCGCGCCAGACCCTGACCCAACTGCGCGAAGCGGCGCTGAAAGGCCCAGACCATGCCTGAGTTCGATCGAATCCTGATCACCGGCGCCGCCGGCGACCTCGGCTCGAAGCTGCGGCCGGGCCTCGCGCATCTCGCGCGGCGCGTGCGGCTCGCCGACCTGAAGGAACTGGGTGCCGCGGCGGCGAACGAGGAGATCGTCTGCTGCGATCTGTCCGACAGGGCCGCGGTGCTGGAACTGACCCGGGACTGCGACGCGATCGTGCATTTCGCCGGTCATCCGCGCGAGCAGACGTTCGACGAGATCCTGCGCGACGCGCTGCCGGCGGCCTACAATGTCTACGAGGGCGCGCGGCTCCACGGGGCGCGGCGTGTCGTCTACGCGTCGTCGATCCACGCGGTCGGGTTTCACGACGTCGAGCAGGTCGTGGGCGCCGAAGCATCGCACCGGCCCGACACGTTCTACGGGCTGACCAAGACCTTCACCGAGGATCTCGCAAGTCTCTACTGGGACAAGTTCGGGGTCGAGAGCGTGTGCCTGCGCATCTGCTCGTGCTTTCCCGAACCGCGTGACCGGCGGATGCTGTGGTCCTGGCTCAGTTATGCGGACCTGGTGCGGCTGACCGAAGCCGCGCTGACCGCGCCGCGGGTAGGGTTTTCGGTGATCTACGGGACCTCGGACAACGCGCCTCGTGCGGTCTCGAACGCCGGCGCTGCGCACATCGGGTTCCGGCCGCAGGACAGCGCCGACGGGTACGCCGGCGCTGTGCTCTCGCGGACGTCGCGGCCCGAACCGGGGTCGGTGGCCGCGCGCGTGGTGGGCGGGAGCTTCGCGGCGCTCGGTCATCCCGACGATGGGAGATAGCGCCGACATCCTGATCTGCGGGGGGGCAGCGATCGGCAGCGCGGTGGCCGCGTCGCTGGCCGATCTCGGGAATCAAGGTCGCATCGTCGTCGTCGAGCCCGATCCGAGCTATGCGCGGGCGGCCACGGCGTTGTCGGCGAGCGGCATCCGGTGGCAGTTTTCCAACGCGCTGAACGTCCGGATCTCGGCCTATGGCGTCGAGGTCATTCGGGAACTGGGGCTGACGTTCCGCGAACACGGCTATCTCTATCTCGCCGGATCGGCGGCGCAGGAGACGACGCTGCGCGCGAACCACGCCGTGCAGCGCGCCGAGGGGGCGCGGATCGAGCTGCTGGAGCCGGGGTCGCTGGCGGCGCGGTTTCCGCATCTCGAGGTCGGCGACCTGCGGCTCGGCGCGCATGGCGTTGAGGGCGAGGGCTGGTTTGACAACATGGGGATGCTGGCGGCGTTTCGTGCGCGGGCGCGAGGCGCGGGCGTCGCGTACCTTCGCGACGCGGTGACCGGCCTGACCGTGACGGGGTCGCGCGTGACCGGGGCGGTGCTGGCGAGCGGGGCGCGGATCGCCTGCGGCGCCTTCGTCAACGCCGCGGGCGGTAGCGGGGCCGAGGTGGCGGCAATGGCGGGGCTTGTCCTGCCGGTGGAACGGCGCAAGCGCACGGTCTTCGCCTTTGCGGCGGCGCATCCGCCGGAGGGTCGGTTGCCGCTGATGATCGACCCGTCGGGCGTCTGGTGCCGGCCCGAAGGCGAAGGCTTCATCGCGGGGTGTTCGCCTGCGCCCGACCCGGAGGTGGCGGCGGACGATTTCGAGCCGCGGCACGCGGAATGGGACGCCGTCGTCTGGCCGGCGCTGGCGGTGAGGTCCCGCGCGTTCGAGGCGCTGAAGCTGACGGGGTTCTGGGCCGGGCACTACGACATGAACACGATCGACGCGAACGTCGTCGTCGGACCGCATCCGGAGATCGACAATTTCCACTTCGCGAACGGCTTCTCCGGGCATGGGTTGCAACAGGCGCCGGCGATCGGGCGGGGACTGGCGGAGTTGTTGGCGTTCGGCGCATACCGCAGTCTCGACCTGACTCCGCTGGGCTATGCGCGGGTGGCCGAGGGACGGCCATTCCGCGAGCGGTGCGTGATCTGATGGCGGACTTCGACGTGCTGGCCGCGACCTGGCCGGCCGCCGAGACCGTGGCGCTCGGGCCGTGGACGCTGCGGCGCGGGATGGGCGGCGGAAACCGGGTCTCGGCGGCGACGCTGGACGGATCGCCGGTAGGAGCGCCTGGCGGTTCGCTCGGGCGGCTGTCGGAGGTCGAGGCGGCGATGCGCGGCTGGGGGCAGCGACCGCTGGTCCTGCTGCGACCGGGCGAGGCGGAACTCGACGACGCGCTGGCGGCGCGCGGCTACGTCGCGCGCGACGGCTCGGTGCTGCTGGCGGCAGCGGCGGCGGATCTCGCCGGACCGCCGGTCGAGACAGCCATCGATTGCGACGGTCCGCTGCGCTGCATGGCGGAGATCTGGGCCGCGGGCGGCGTCGGGCCGGCGCGGCTCGACGTGATGGCGCGGGCGGCGGGGCCGAAGACCTGGCTGCTCGGGCGACTGGGCGATCGTCCGGCGGCCTGCGCCTTCGTCGCCGTGCACGGCGGGGTCGCGATGCTGCACGCGCTCGAAGTCGAGCCCGCGGCGCGGCGGCGCGGCGTCGGCGCGCTGCTGACCCGGGCCGCGGCGCGTTGGGCGCGGGACCGGGGGGCGCCGCGGCTGGCGCTCGCGGTGACCGAGGCGAACGCCGTGGCGCGAGCGCTCTACGCCGGGCTGGGGATGGCCGAGGTCGCCCGCTATCACTACCGGGAGGCGCCGACCGGCGGAGGGCCGGCGCGGCGCGCTCGTCGGTCGCGCGTAGCCGGGGCTTGCGCGGCGCGCCCGCCGGGGTGGTCGACAGCGCGGCGTCGGCGCGGTATCAGGCGCGGGCAGTTGCGGGGTGCGCCCGGCGAGGAGTTCGGGGGAGATGGTCAGGATGCGCGCGGGCTTCGGCGTTCTCGTGCTCGCCTATGTGTTGAGCCAGTTCTACCGGGCGTTTCTCGCGGTGCTGTCGCCGGTGCTCGGCGCCGAGACGGGTGCGACGGCGGGCGATCTGGCGCTGGCCTCGGGGGTCTGGTTCGCCGCGTTCGCGGTGGCGCAGTTGCCGATCGGCTGGGGGCTCGACCGGCTGGGGCCGCGGCGCACGACCGCGTGGCCGTTCATCGTCGGCGGCGGCGGTGGCGCCGCGCTGTTCGCGGTCGCGCAGTCGCCGGGCGCGATCGTCGCGGCGATGGCGCTGATCGGGGTCGGCTGCGCGCCGGTGTTGATGGCGTCGTTCTATCTGTTCGCGCGCAGTTTCCCGCCCAGCGCCTTCGCCAGCCTCGCGGGGCTGCTGATCGGGGTCGGCTCGGTCGGCAACGTCGCGAGCGCAACGCCGTTGGCCTGGGCGGCGGACGCGTTCGGCTGGCGCGCCAGCGTCGCGGCCGTCGCCGGCCTGACGGTCCTGATCGGGGTCGGCGTGCTGCTGTTCGTCCGCGATCCGGCGCCTGCGCCTTCGGCCGCCACCGGCGGTATCGCGGAGCTGCTGCGTATCCCGGGGCTTTGGGTGATGACGCCGTTGCTGATCGTCAACTATGCGCCGGCGGCGGGGATCCGCGGGCTTTGGGCCGGCCCGTATCTCGAGCAGGTCTTCGGACTCGACGCAGCCGGGATCGGCGCGATCACGCTCTGGATGGCCGGCGCGATGATCGTCGGGAATTTCGTCTACGGCCCGGCGGACCGGTTGCTCGGCACGCGGAAATGGGTGCTGGTCGCGGGCAATCTGGCGGCGGTCGCGGCGCTGCTCGCGCTCGGACTGGCGCCGGGGTGGAGCGTGCTGGCGGCGGGCGTCCTGCTCGCGGCGGTCGGGTTTTTCGGCGCATCCTTTCCGCTGGTGATGGCCCATGCCCGAAGCTATTACCCGCCCCATCTGATCGGGCGCGGCGTGACGCTGGCGAACTTCCTCGCGATCGGCGGCGTCGGCGTCCTTCAGATCGTGAGCGCCCGGGTGCATGGCGGCGTGGCGGCCAGCGGCGCGGGGCCGGAGGCGGCCTATCGCGCGCTCTTCCTGTTTTTCGGGGGCCTGCTGCTGGCCGGGGTGGTCGTGTATCTGTTCGCGGAGGACCGGTTGGATTAGGCCTTCAGCGGAAGGAACGTCACCACGGCGCGGACGCCCAAGCGCTCGTGGTCGTCGTCGCCCGGGGTCGCGCCGAAGCCGAATTGCGATCCGGCGCCGCAGACGTTCTACTGGGACAGACACGGCTCATGGCGACCAGTCGTCGGGGCCTCTGCCACGGAAGTGATCGGCGAGAAAATCGACGAAGGCGCGCAGTTTCGGTTGGGAGAACCGGCCCTGCGGATGCACGGCGTAAACGCCGAGGACATCGAGCGGACGGTCCGCCAGCACCGGCGCCAGCCGCCCGGACCCTACCGCGTCGCCGAGGATGAAGGTCGGCAGCATCACGATCCCGAGCCCAGCCTCGGCGGCGCGCATCAGCGCCTCGCCGTTGTTGACGGTAAGCCGGCCGCCGACGCGGATCTGGCGCTCCTCGCCCGATGCGCCTCGCAGGCGCCAGAAGTTGCCGCTCGACAGGTGGGAGTAATGCAGCAGCCGATGTTCGCTCAACTCGTCGATGCTGCGCGGCGTGCCGAACTGCGCGAGATAGGCCGGGGAGGCCATCATCAGCACTCGGGTCTCGGCGAGCTTTTTCGCCTTCAGCGAGCTGTCGGCGAGCGTGCCGATGCGGATGGCGACGTCGAACCCCTCGGCGACCAGCTCGACGAACCGGTCGTCGAGCACCATGTTCACGTCCACTTGCGGATAGTCGCGCAGGAAGCGCGCCACGGCCACGCCGAGATGGCTGACGCCGAAGGTGACCGGCGCGGAGACGCGGAGCACGCCCTTCGGCGTCTCCTGCATCGCGGTGACCATGGTGTCGGCCTCGTGCGCGTCCGACAGCACGACGCGCGCCCGGTCGTAGTAGGCGAGGCCGAGATCGGTCGGGCTGACCCGTCGCGTGGTGCGGTTGAGCAGGCGGACGGCGAGCCGGGCCTCGAGCGCCGCGACATGCTTCGAGACGGCGGATTTCGACATCCCCATCTTCTTCGCGGCGTCGGTGAAGCCGCCATTGTCGACGACCTGCACGAAGGCCTCCATCTCGGTCAGCCGGTCCATCGCGCCCGCACCTCGCCGCTTTTGACCAAGCGGTGTTACGCCGGTTCACCGCGCGTCGGCAACGCTCAACCGCGGATCGGGCAGCTTTGCAGTTGCGCCTCGTAGCGCTGCGCCCAGAACTGGACGTCGCGCGCCACGGGGGGCAGCCAGGCCTTGTTGCGATACGTGCCGCGGGCGAAGCCGGCCTTGCCCTCGTGATAGGCGAGGTACTGGTTGTAGGCGTCGGCCATCGAGACGCCGTTCATCCGGTTGTTCTGTTTCATGTACCAGCCGATGAAGTCCGACGCGTCCTCGAACTCGGTGCGGTCGGCGCGGCGGTTGCCGGTGTCGCGGATGTACCATTCCCAGGTGCCGTCGATGGCCTGAGCGTAGCCGAGCGCCGACGAGCGCGGCACTTCGCGGATGAAGAACCGGCCACGTTCCTTCTTCATCGGGCGGGCGTCGGCGACGAAGCTCGACTCGCGGCTGATGGTGGCGAGCTGGATCGAGACCGGCACGCCCCATTTCGCTTCGGTGCGCTTCATCGCCTTGAACCAGTGCGGGCGTTCGGTCTGCATCCGGCAGGCGTCGGCTACCGTGCTCGGCGGTTTGTCCGAGCCCGCGCAGGAACTCAGCATGATTGCTGCAGCCAAAATGGCGTAGCGACGGTGTCGCACCGGGGGAACCTGCCTTCGAACTGCTCGCGTGTCTTTGTGCACGTCGATTTCAGTATGCTGAAGTTTCGCCGCTGAGGCAAGTCTCGGCGCAACGCGGCGTCGATGCGAGGGCGTGTCGTCCTGACGGCGCCCGACGTTCTTCGTGCGGGCGATCCGCAGCTGATGCCGAAGCACGGACGGATGACGAGCGCTGATGGCGCCTGCCACACGCTGTGGTTGCATCACCGGACCCGAGTCTGTAAGCTCAGGCGTCGGACCGCCGCAGCAACCGCATCACGGGTCCGCTCAACCGGAAGTGAGCACGATGAAATTCCGTCAGTTCTCGCCCATCGCCGCCTTTCTGGTCGCGGGGATCGCCGCGTCGCCGGCGGCGCCGTGCACCCGGACGCTCTATGTCGGGGCGGACGATCTCGTCATCACAGGTCGCAACATGGATTGGGTGGAGGACATGGCCTCCGATCTGTGGATCTTCCCGGCCGGGATCGAGCGGAACGGCGCGAGCGACCGCGATCCGATTACCTGGACGTCGACGTACGGCAGCGTCATCGTCTCCGGATACAACATCGGCACGACCGACGGAATGAACGAGCGGGGGTTGGTCGCAAATCTTCTGTACCTGACGGAGTCCGAATACGCGTCGCCGGTCGCCGGTCGTCCCAACCTGTCGATCGCGGCCTGGGCCCAGTACGTTCTCGACAATTTCGCCACCGTGGCGGAGGCCGTCGACGCGCTGCGTGCGGAGCCGTTCAACCTGCTCGCGCCGACGCTGCCGAACGGTTCCGCGGCGGCGCTGCACCTGTCGATCTCCGACGCCAGCGGCGACTCCGCGATCTTCGAGTACATAGACGGCGCGCTCGTCATTCATCACGGCAAGGCGTATTCGGTGATGACGAATTCGCCGCCGTTCGAGCAGCAACTCGCCGTCGACGCCTATTGGTCGGACGTCGGCGGGCTGAACTTCCTGCCCGGAACCGGCCGCGCCGCCGACCGCTTCGCCCGCGCGTCGTTCCTGCTCGGCGCGATCCCGCGCGCCGTCGATCCCGCCTATATCGCCAGCGTCCCCGAAGGCTCCTACGCGTTTCAGGCGGTCGCGAGCGTGATGAGCGTGCAGCGCGCGGTCAGCGTGCCGCTCGGGATCAGCACGCCGGACCAGCCCAACCTGTCCTCGACGATCTGGCGCACCGTCAGCGACCAGACGAACCGCGTCTACTACTTCGACAGTTCGACGCGGCCGAACACGTTCTGGGTTTCATTCGCTGACGTGGATTTCTCGGTCGGCGCTCCGGTGCGCAAGCTGACCATCCAGCACGGCGAGGTGTTCGCGGGCGAGACCGCCGACGATTTCGCGCCCGCCGAGCCGTTCGCGTTCCTGCCGGCGAAGGCTGGCTAGCGCGGCGCGGCGGTTCAGAGAAAGAACGCCAGCGTCGCCGGGATGGCCACGACCGACATCAGCGTGGAGACGACGACGAGGCCGGCCACCTCGTCCGGGCGCGCCTTGTATTTCGTGGCGAGCATGTAGGAGGTGACGGCCACCGGGGTGGAGACCTGGAGGACCAGCACCCCCAGTGCGAGCTTGGGCAGGCCGAACGCGAGGCCGACGGCGAGCGGGACCGCGAGACAGACGGCGAGCTTGAGCAGGCACAGCCAAACCGCGCGCCCAAGCGAGCGCGGCTGAAGGCGCGAGATGGCGACGCCGAGCGTGATCAGCATCAAGGGTATCGCCATCTGGCCGAGCAGATCGAGCGTGGCGCCGACCCAGATCGGCACGCTCCAGCCCATCGTGAGAAAGACCGAGCCGAGGACGGCGCCCCAGACCAGCGGCTCCTTCACCGCGGTCACCGGATTGCCGCCGCCGGCGACGACCCAGACCCCGAACGTGAACGACAGGATCGCCATGACGGCGAAGATCACCACGGCGAAGTCGAAACCGGGCTGGCCGAACGCGAACAGCGCGATCGGCAGTCCGACGTTGCCGGTGTTGCCGAAGGTCATCGGCGCCCAGAACGTCGCGACGTCCAGCCCCAGCGCGCGCACCAGCGCCCAGGCCACGAGCCCGACCGCGACATAGGCGACGAGCGTCGCGAGCACCGTGTCGCGCAGCAGGCTCGGGTCGACCTGCGACCGCGTCAGCGCCATGAAGATCAGGCACGGTATCGACAGCGTCATCGCCAGCCGGCTGACGAACTCGACATCGTAGTTCCAGCCGAGCCCGCGGACCCAAGCATAGCCGACCCCGGCCAGCAGGAACACCGGCGCGACGATCTGCGCGACCTGCAGGACCAGGTTCATGGCGCCACAGTCCGACGATCCGTTAACGCTTCAGACCCCGGAAACATGGACAGGCGGGACTGCGCGCGATATGATGAAAATTGGTGGTTTTTTCGGGTGTTCGGGACATGTTGGAAACATCGGCAAAATTCGGCCTCGGGCAGGTGGTGCGGCATCGGGTGCATCCGTTTCGCGGGGTGATCTTCGACGTAGATCCGTCGTTCAACAACACCGAGGAATGGTGGGAGTCGATTCCCGAGGAAAACCGACCGGACAAGGACCAGCCGTTCTATCATCTGCTCGCCGAGAACGAGACGACCTATTATGTCGCCTACGTATCCGAGCAGAATCTGGTCCGTGACGACAGCGGCGAGCCGGTCGATCATCCCGAGGTCGCCGAGATGTTCGGCCCGCTCGACGAGCGGGGCCGGTACGCGGTGGAGGGTCATCTGCACTGATGCGCGATTTCGAAGCGGATCGCTCGGACCTGAGTCGCTCGACCGGGTGATCCGGACATCGCGATAACGCCGCGCCGGCGAGCCCCGGAGCGCGACGGGGCGACACGCCGGTCAATACCCAAGCGCGCAGCCGTCCTTGCGCGGATCGCTGGCGCCGATCAGTATGTCGTTGTCGATGACGATAGCCTGGGCTCCGCCCAGCGGCACGGTCCGCCGGACGATCCGGTGGCCCCGGGCGGCGAGCGCCCGGGCCACGTCGTCGCGATAGCCGGTTTCGAGCTCAAGCGCGCCCGCGTCCGGAAAGCTGCGCGGCGCGTCGATGGCGGCTTGCGGGTCCATGCCGTAGTCGAGCAGGTTCGAGATCAGCCGCACATGGCCCGCCGGCTGATAGGCGCCGCCCATCACGCCGAAGGGCATGACCAGCTTGCCGTCCCGGCGCAGCATGCCGGGGATGATCGTATGCATCGGACGCTTGCCGCCGGCGGCCTCGTTGACATGGCCGGGCGCGAGGCTGAACCCGGCGCCGCGGTTCTGGAAATTGATCCCGAACTTCGCCGACGCGAGCCCCGAGCCGAAGCTGTGGTAGACCGAATAGATCAGCGACACCGCCATCCGCTCGCGATCGACCACAGTCAGGTAGACCGTTTCGCGGTGGACGTGATCGGCCGCGGCGCCCGGTGCGACATTGGCGCGGGCCGGATCGATCAGCGCTGCGAGCCGTTCGACCGTCTGCGGCGCCAGCATGTGGTCGAGGCGCAGGCGCATCGGGCCGGGATCGGCGATGAAGCGGTCGCGGGCGTCGTAGGCGAGCTTCGCGGCTTCGGCTTCCAGATGCGCCCGCTCGGCCCCGAGCGGATCGAGCGCTGCGAGGTCGAAATGCGCGAGGATCGCCGCCATCAGCAGCGCGGTCGCCCCTTGGCCGTTCGGGGGCAGCTCGACGAGCTCGTGGTCGCGGTATGCGCCGGCGATCGGCTCGACATAGTCGCAGGCGGTGGCGGCGAAATCGCCAAGCGTGTGTGCGCCGCCGAGCGCGCGCAGGCTCGACACGATGTCCTCGGCGACCTCGCCCTCGTAGAACCCGGCGCGGCCCCGGCGCGCGATGCGGCGCAACACCTCGGCCTGACCCGGCGCGCGGAAGAGCTGGCCTGCGCGCGGCGGGGCGCCGTCGATCAGATAGAACCGCCGCGCGTCGCCCGACAGGTGATCGGCCTCGGCCCAGTCGAAGGCGGTGCGCGGCGCCACCGGCACGCCCTCCTCGGCGAATCGGATCGCCGGGGCGAGGCTGGCCTCGAGCCCCAGGCGCCCCCAATCCGCCGACAGCCGCACGAACGCGTCGATCGCGCCGGGAACCGTCACCGCCGCCGCGTCATGCGCGGGCATGCTCGCGTGGCCAAGGCGCCGCAATTGCGCCGCGTCGAGCCCCGCCGGCGCCCGCCCCGAGCCGTTCAGCCCGACGATGCGCTCCGCGCCCGGATGTTTCAGCAGCACGAACGCGTCGCCGCCGATCCCGGTCATCTGCGGCTCGCAGATCCCGAGCACCACGGCGGCGGCGATCGCCGCGTCCACCGCGTTGCCGCCGTCCTGCAACATGCGCACCGCCGTCTGCGCCGCCAGCGGATGCGAGGTCGCGCACAGGCCGTTGGCCGCATAGACGAGGGACCGTCCGGGGGTCTGGAAGTCGCGCATGGGGGGAACGCCGTCCATCAGGGGTGGTGCCGCATTCAAGCGACGCCGGCGGCGCTTGGCAACCACGTTTCGCGCGGCGCTTGCCAAGCGCCGCGGCTGGCTTCATGCTTGCTCCATGGTCCAGAGCGCCGATATCGCCGTCCTTCCCAGCGCGTCCGACCGGGTCAGCTTTCAGCGCGGGGAATTGTCGGTCATCCTCGGGCTCTATTGTCGGATGGTGGCGGCGGGGCTGTGGCGCGACTACGCGATCTCGATGCTGCGCGAGGCCGCGATCTTTTCGGTCTTTCGCCACACTGCGGAACACGCGCTCTACCGGATCGAGAAGCGGCCCCGTCTCGCGCAGAAGCAGGCGCTTTACGCGGTGATCGGAATGGACGGGCGCATCCTGAAGCGGGGAAACGACCTCGGCTCGGTGCTTCGCATTCTGGAGAAGGCGTTGATCCGCGCGATCTGAGCGGCGCGGTGCGCCCGATCGGCTGCGGCCGCAAGTGACCGACGCCATGAAAAAGGCCCGGACAGGCGTGCTGTCCGGGCCGAAATCGGGCGATCCGCCGCAGCTACTCGGCGGTGAGCAGCGGCGGCTTTTTCGAGGTGATCCGCGGCGCGCCCGCGGGTTCGATCCGAAGCGCCAGTTCGCCGTCCCTGACCATCACGTTGACGATGCCGCCCTTGGTGAGCTTGCCGAACAGCAGTTCCTCGGCGAGCGGCTTCTTGATGTGCTCCTGGATGACCCGGCCCAGCGGCCGCGCGCCCATCTTGTCGTCGTAGCCCTTGTCGGCGAGCCACTGCGCCGCCTCGGGCGTCAGGTCGATCTGGACGTTGCGGTCCATCAACTGCGCCTCGAGCTGGAGGACGAACTTTTCGACGACCTGGAGGATGACCTCCTTGGGCAGCGCCGAGAAGCTGATGATGGCGTCGAGCCGGTTGCGGAACTCCGGCGTGAACAGCCGCTCGACGGCGGCGGTGTCCTCGCCCTCGCGCCGGTCACGCCCGAAGCCGAGCGCGTTCTTCGCCTGTTCGGCCGCGCCCGCGTTCGAGGTCATGATCAGCACGACGTTGCGGAAATCCACCGTCCGGCCGTTGTGGTCGGTGAGTTTGCCGTTGTCCATCACCTGCAACAGGATGTTGTAGACGTCCGGATGCGCCTTTTCCATTTCGTCGAGCAACAGCACGCAGTGCGGATGCTGATCGACGCCGTCGGTCAACAGGCCGCCCTGGTCGAAGCCGACGTATCCCGGAGGCGCGCCGATCAACCGGCTGACCGTATGCTTCTCCATGTATTCCGACATGTCGAAGCGCAGCAGCTCGACGCCGAGCGTCTCGGCCAGCCGTTTGGCGACCTCGGTCTTGCCGACGCCGGTGGGGCCGGAAAACAGATAGTTGCCGATCGGCTTTTCGGGCTCGCGCAGGCCGGCGCGGCTGAGCTTGATCGCCGAGGCCAGCGCTTCGATCGCCTTGTCCTGACCGAACACGAGCCGCTTGAGCGCCGCTTCGAGGTCGCGCAGCACAGCCGCGTCGTCCTTGGAGACGGTTTTCGGCGGGATGCGGGCGATCTTGGCGACGACCGCCTCGATCTCCTTCGAGGTGATGGTCTTGCGTCGCCGGCTCTCGGGCAAAAGGTGTTGGGCGGCACCCGCCTCGTCGATCACGTCGATCGCCTTGTCGGGCAGCTTGCGATCGTGGATGTAGCGCGCCGACAAATCTACAGCCGCGCGGATCGCGTCCTGGGTGTAGCGGACGTCGTGGTGATCCTCGAAATAGGGCTTCAGGCCCTTGAGGATCTTGAATGCGTCCTCGACCGACGGCTCGTTGACGTCGATCTTCTGGAAACGCCGCGCCAGCGCGCGATCCTTCTCGAAGTGCTGGCGGTATTCCTTGTAGGTGGTCGAACCCATGCAGCGCAGCGTGCCCGATTGCAGCGCCGGCTTCAGCAGGTTGGACGCATCCATCGCGCCGCCCGACGTCGCACCGGCGCCGATGACGGTATGGATCTCGTCGATGAACAGGATGGCGTTCGGATGCTGTTCGAGTTCCTTCATCACCGCCTTCAGCCGTTCCTCGAAATCGCCGCGATAGCGCGTGCCGGCGAGCAAGGCCCCCATGTCGAGCGAGAAGATCGTCGTGTCGGCGAGCACGCCCGGCGTCTCGCCATCGACGATCTTGCGCGCGAGACCCTCGGCGATGGCGGTCTTGCCCACCCCGGGATCGCCGACGAGCAGCGGATTGTTCTTGCGCCGCCGGCACAGCACCTGAATGCAGCGCTCCACTTCGAGATCGCGGCCGATCAGCGGATCGACGTCGCCCCGGCGGGCCTTTTCGTTCAGATCGACGCAGTATTTCTGCAGCGCCGTCTCTTCGGCGTCCTTGGCGCTCGACGCCTGCGGCTTGGACTCGGGCGTGCTGTCTGCTCCCTTCACCGATCGGGCCTCCCCATAAGACGGGTCCTTCGCGACACCGTGGCTGATGTAATTGACGGCGTCGTAGCGGGTCATGTCCTGCTCCTGCAGGAAGTAGGCCGCATGACTCTCGCGCTCGGCGAAGATGGCGACGAGAACGTTCGCTCCGGTCACTTCGGACCGGCCAGAACTCTGGACATGGATGGCGGCCCGCTGGATGACCCGCTGGAAGCCGGTGGTCGGAGCCGCTTCGGAGCCTTCGACGTCGGAGATCAGCGCGTCGAGCTCCTCGTCGAGGAAGGCGAGGATGTTCTTTCGCAGCTTGTCGAGTTCGACGCCGCAGGCCTTCATCACGCGCGCGGCCTCCGGCTCGTCGAGCAGCGCGAGCAACAGGTGTTCGAGCGTCGCGAGTTCGTGCTTTCGCTGGTTGGCGTGCCCGAGCGCGTTGTGGATGGCGGCTTCAAGAGTACTCGAGAAAGAGGGCATAATCCACGTCCTTCCGGTCTGGTCCCGCCGGCGTCTGGCGCCGACGCGGGCAAGGACCTCGATGCTTACCCGTCACCTCTTAAACTTCGGTGTTATTCCGCATCCTTCAAGGGCGATTATGCAGGGGTCCATCGCAAACGGCAAAAAATTTCTGGGGCGGGCGAGATCGCTGCTCGGAAGAAACGCCGTTGTGATCGATACTCGACAATTCGCACGCGGCAGGCCGGACGGGACGCATGGTCAGAACGCGTCCTTGCGGCGCCGGAGCTCGGCGAAGACGTCGCGGTCGAACGCGAATTCCCGGCCGATCTCGACCCGGATGTCGCGGTCGGCTGCCCGCAGGAACGGGTTGGTCGCACGCTCCAGGTCGAGCCGCGCCGGCACGGTCGGCCGGCCCGCCGCGCGAAGCGCCACGATTTCTTCGGCGCGGTCGCGCAGGCGGGTGTTCCCGGGATCGACGCTGAGGGCGAAGCGCATGTTGGACGCGGCGTATTCGTGGCCGGAATAGACCAGCGTCTCGTCGGGCAGCGCCGCGAGCTTGTGCAGGCTGTCCCACATCTGTTCCGCCGTGCCTTCGAGCAGCCGGCCGCAGCCCATCACCATCAGGCTGTCGGCCGAGAACAGCGCGCCGGCGCCGGCGAAATGGTAGGCGATGTGACCCAAGGTGTGACCCGGCACGTCGATCACGTCCGCCATGCTTACGCCGAGCGCCAGCGTGTCGCCCTCCTCCACCGCGATGTCGAGCCTCGGCAGCCGGCGCCGGTCGGCCGCGGCGCCGACGACGGTCGCACCGTAGGCGTCGCGCAGCGCCTCGACGCCCGCTATATGGTCGTCGTGGTGGTGGGTGATCAGGATCATGTTCAGCTCCCAGCCGCGCGACGCGAGCGCCGCCTCGATCGGAGCGGCTTCGGGCGCGTCGACGACGCCGACCTGGCGGCCGGCCCCGTCGCGCAGCAGATAGGCGTAGTTGTCCGTCCTGCAGGGAACGACGACGATCTCCAGCGCCATGGACGGGTCCTTCATCGCGATACGGTTGGCGGCACTGTGTCGGATCGGCTAGGGTGGCGCAATGCATCTGGACGTCCTCGACCTGCGCGCCTTCTATTACCGCACCAAGCTGGGTCGGTCGGCGCAGCATGCGCTTCAGGACGCGCTGCGCGCGCTGTGGCCCGACACCCGCGGCATGACCGTGGTCGGGTTCGGCTTCGCCGTGCCGATGCTGCGGCCGTTCATGACCGACGCCCGCCACGTCATCGCGTTCATGCCGGCGCAGCAGGGCGTGATGGCCTGGCCGATCGGCGCGAACAACGTCAGCGCTCTCGTCGATGAAACCCGTTGGCCCATCGGTTCGGCGACCGTCGATCGCCTGATCGTCGCGCACGGCCTCGAGACGTGCGAGCGGCCCGATGCGCTGCTCGACGAAATCTGGCGGGTGCTCGCGCCGCAGGGTCAGGCGCTCTTCATCGTGCCCAACCGCTCCGGCCTCTGGGCGCGGCGCGACGTGACGCCGTTCGGCTTCGGGCGGCCCTACAGCTTCAGCCAGCTCGAGGCGATCCTGGCGCGGCACCTCCTCATTCCCGAACGCCACGCCGCCGCGCTTTATGCGCCGCCTTCGCACCGCCGCTTCTGGCTCCAGACCGCGCAACTCTGGGAGCGGCTGGGACGGAGGTTCGATCCGCATCTCGTCGCCGGCGCGCTGATCGTGGAGGCGACCAAGCAGATCTACGCCCGGCCGTCGACCGGCGCGATGGCGCGCGTTCTCGGCCCGCTCGACGTGCTCGACGGACTGACCCGCCCGAAGCCCGAGCCGGTCGGGGTCCGCGCCGTCGCGGGCCGCGCCGTCGTGGGCCGCTGAGCCTCGGGCGACGACCGGCCGCGCGCGCCCGCTCGGCGCAATGTTGCGGAGCGTCAATGTATTGCCACCCCGCTATCCCTCTGCTATCACCGCGCCGGTTAACCGGGGCGTGAGGGGCGCTTCACGCCGGGACCGCGCGCTTTCCGCCCGAAGGGGTACGGGGTCGACAATAACGGAAGGTTGGTCGTGGCGAGTTCTGCATCCTTGTCCTCCGGAGTGGCCGGCCGATACGCCACCGCCCTGTTCGAAATCGCCAAGGATGGCCGAAATCTCGACAAAGTCGAAAGCGACGTCCGCGCCGTCGAGAGCGCGCTCGCCGAGAGCGCCGATCTGCGCGACATGATCGCTTCGCCGGTTTTCAGCCGCACCGACATGGCCGCCGCGATCAAGGCGATCGCCGCCCGTATGGATCTCGGTCCGGCGGTCGCGAACACGCTCGGGTTGATGGCGCTGAACCGGCGGCTGTTCGTGTTGCCCGGCCTTCTCGCCGCGATGAAGGGCCTGATCGCCGCCGACCGGGGCGAGGTCACCGCCGAGGTGACCTCCGCGAAGCCGCTGACGGACGCCCAGGCGACGGCGCTGCGCGACACGTTGAAGGCGCGGGTCGGCAAGGACGTCGATCTCGCAGTCACCGTCGATCCGGCCCTGATCGGCGGGCTCGTGGTCAAGGTCGGCTCGCGCATGATCGACAGCTCGATCCGCTCCAAGCTCGCAAATCTCCAGAATGTCATGAAAGAGGTCGGATAATGTCGATCCAAGCCGCCGAGATCTCCGCGATCCTCAAGGAGCAGATCAAGAACTTCGGCCAGGAGGCCGAGGTCGCCGAGGTGGGCCGCGTGCTCTCGGTGGGCGACGGGATCGCGCGCGTCCATGGCCTCGACAATGTCCAGGCCGGCGAGATGGTCGAGTTTCCGGGCGGCATCCGCGGCATGACCCTGAACCTCGAAACCGACAACGTCGGCGTGGTGATCTTCGGCTCGGACCGCGACATCAAGGAAGGCGACATCGTCAAGCGGACGCAGTCGATCGTCGACGTGCCGGTGGGCAAGGGCCTGCTCGGCCGCGTGCTCGACGCGCTCGGCAACCCGATCGACGGCAAGGGCCCGGTCGCCTCGACCGAGCGACGCGTCGCGGACTCCAAGGCGCCGGGCATCATCCCGCGCCGCTCGGTCCACGAGCCGATGGCGACCGGCCTGAAGGCGATCGACGCGCTGATCCCGATCGGCCGCGGCCAGCGCGAGCTGATCATCGGCGACCGCCAGACCGGCAAGACCGCGGTGGCGCTCGACGCGATCCTGAACCAGAAGAACTACAACGACATCGCCGGCGACGACGAGAACGCCAAGCTCTACTGCATCTATGTCGCGGTCGGCCAGAAACGCTCGACCGTCGCCCAACTTGTGCGCACACTCGAGATATCGGGCGCGATGGAGTATTCGATCGTGGTTGCGGCGACAGCGTCGGAGCCCGCACCGATGCAGTACCTGGCCCCGTACGCGGCGACCGCGATGGCCGAGTACTTCCGCGACAACGGCATGCACGCGCTTATCGTCTATGACGATCTGTCCAAGCAGGCCGTCGCCTACCGCCAGATGTCGCTGCTGCTGCGCCGGCCTCCGGGCCGCGAGGCCTATCCAGGCGACGTGTTCTACCTGCACTCGCGTCTGCTCGAGCGGGCGGCGAAACTGAACGCGGACTTCGGCTCGGGCTCGCTGACCGCGCTTCCGGTGATCGAGACCCAGGCCGGCGACGTTTCGGCCTATATCCCGACCAACGTGATCTCGATCACCGACGGCCAGATCTTTCTGGAGAGCGAGCTGTTCTACCAGGGCGTCCGGCCGGCGGTGAACGTCGGTCTGTCGGTCAGCCGCGTCGGCTCGTCGGCGCAGACCAAGGCGATGAAATCGGTTGCGGGCTCGATCAAGCTCGAACTCGCGCAGTACCGCGAGATGGCGGCGTTCGCGCAGTTCGGCTCGGATCTCGACGCCTCAACTCAGCGGTTGCTGAACCGCGGCGCTCGCCTGACCGAGTTGTTGAAACAGCCGCAGTACGCCCCGCTCACCAACGCCGAGCAGGTGATCGTGATCTACGCGGGCACGCAAGGGTACCTCGACAAGCTGCCGGTCAAGGATGTCGGCCGTTTCGAGAAGGGCTTGCTTTCGCATATGCGCAACAACCAGGCGGCGCTGCTCGACATGATCCGCGACCAGGACCAGAAGATCGCCGGCGAGATCGAAAAGCAGATCCGCGGCGCGCTGGACGGCTTCGCCAAGACCTTCTCCTGATCGACCAGACTAGGGAGCGCGGCCAATGCCGAGCCTGAAGGACCTCAAGATCCGGATCGCGAGCGTGAAATCCACGCGCAAGATCACGAAGGCCATGCAGATGGTTGCGGCCGCCAAACTGCGCCGCGCGCAGGAAGCGGCCGAAGCCGCGCGTCCCTACGCCGAGCGGATGGAGGCGGTCCTCGGAAACCTCGCTGCCGGCATCGGCGACAGCCCGACCGCACCGCGGCTTCTGGCGGGAACCGGCAAGTCGGACGTGCATCTGCTGGTTGTCGCAACCGCCGAGCGCGGCCTGTGCGGCGGGTTCAACTCCTCGATCGTCAAGCTCGCACGGGTCCATGTCACGCGCCTGCTGGCGGAGGGCAAGACCGTCCAGATCCTGACCGTCGGCAAGAAGGGCCGCGAACAGCTGCGTCGCGATCACGGAAAGTCGCTCGTCGGGCATGTCGATCTCGGCGCGGTCAAGCGCGTCGGGTATGTCGACGCGTCCGGCGTGGCCGACCAGGTTCTCGCGCGCTTCAGGGCCGGAGAATTCGACGTCTGCACGCTGTTCTACAACCGGTTCCAGTCGGTGATGAGCCAGGTTCCCACGGCGCGCCAGCTGATCCCCGCCGTGTTCGAGGCGCGCGTCGACGCGAAGTCGCAGTACGAGTACGAACCAGACGAGGAAACGATCCTCGCCGATCTGCTGCCCCGCGGGATCGCCACGCAGGTTTTCACGGCGCTGCTCGAGAACGGCGCCTCGGAACAGGGCGCGCGGATGAGCGCCATGGACAACGCCACGCGAAATGCGGGAGACATGATCGACCGGTTGACGATCACCTATAACCGCTCGCGCCAGCAGGCGATCACCAGCGAGCTGATCGAGATCATTTCGGGCGCGGAAGCGCTCTAGGACAGGACGGAGACCCCAGGGAATGGCCAGCGTAAACGTAGGCAAGATCACCCAAGTCATCGGCGCCGTGGTGGACGTTCAGTTCGAGGATGCGCTTCCTGAAATCCTCAACGCGCTGGAGACCGAGAACAACGGCGTCCGTCTGGTGCTCGAGGTCGCCCAGCATCTCGGCGAGTCGACCGTTCGCACGGTGGCGATGGACGCGACAGAGGGCCTGGTGCGCGGCGGCCGCGTCACCGACACCGGGGGTCCGATCACGGTGCCGGTCGGCCGCGCGACGCTCGGGCGCATCCTCAACGTCGTCGGCGAGCCGGTCGACGAGAAGGGCCCGGTCAACGCCGAGGAGCGCCGTCCGATCCATCGGCCTGCGCCGGATTTCGCCGATCAGTCGACCGAGCGTGAGATCCTCGTCACCGGCATCAAGGTGGTCGACCTGCTCGCGCCCTATTCCAAGGGCGGCAAGATCGGGCTGTTCGGCGGTGCGGGCGTCGGCAAGACCGTGCTGATCCAGGAGTTGATCAACAACGTCGCCAAGGTGCACTCGGGCTTTTCGGTGTTCGCCGGCGTCGGCGAGCGCACGCGCGAGGGCAACGATCTCTATCACGAGTTCATCGATTCCGGCGTCATCGACAAGGACGACCTGACCAAGTCCAAGGTGGCGCTGGTGTTCGGCCAGATGAACGAGCCGCCGGGCGCGCGAATGCGCGTCGCGCTGTCGGGTCTGACGATGGCCGAACAGTTCCGCGACGAGAGCGGCACCGACGTGCTTTTCTTCGTCGACAACATCTTCCGGTTTACGCAAGCCGGCTCCGAGGTCTCGGCGCTGCTCGGCCGCATCCCCTCGGCGGTCGGCTATCAACCGACGCTCGCCACCGACATGGGGACGCTGCAGGAGCGCATCACCTCGACGCGCGCCGGCTCGATCACGTCCGTTCAGGCGATCTACGTGCCCGCCGACGACCTGACCGATCCGGCGCCCGCGACGTCCTTCGCCCATCTCGACGCGACGACCGTGCTGAGCCGGGCGATCTCCGAGCTCGGCATCTACCCGGCGGTCGATCCGCTCGACAGCACCTCGCGCATCCTCGATCCGCAAGTCGTGGGCGAGGAGCACTACCAGGTCGCGCGCGACGTGCAGGGGATCCTCCAGCGGTACAAGTCGCTTCAGGACATCATCGCCATCCTCGGCATGGACGAACTCAGCGAGGACGACAAGACCACGGTCGCGCGCGCCCGCAAGATCCAGCGATTTCTCAGCCAGCCCTTCGACGTCGCCCAGGTGTTCACCGGCTCGCCCGGCGTGCAGGTGCCGCTGGAGGTGACCATCGACAGCTTTCGTCGCGTCGTCGACGGCGAGTTCGACCATCTTCCCGAGAGCGCATTCTACATGGTCGGCGGCATCGACGACGTGATCAAGAAGGCCGAACGCATGGCCGCGGAAGCGGCCTGACCGGGGGAGGTGCTACGATGGCCGACATGCTGCAGTTCGAACTCGCCAGCCCGGAGCGGAAGCTCGCTTCGATGGCGGCGAGCCAGGTCCAGATCCCCGGCGTCACCGGTGATTTCACCGCGATGCCGAACCACGCGCCGTACCTTACGACGCTGCGCCCCGGCGTCGTCCGCGTCGTGACGCCGGCGGAAACCACCGAGTACGTCGTCACCGGCGGCTTCGCCGAAGTGTCGCCAGACGCCGCCACCATACTCGCCGAGCTGGCCGTTCCACGCGCGATGGCGTCCCGCGAGATGGTCGCTGAACTGATCGCCGCCGCCGAGAAATCGCTCGCCGAGGCGACCGAGGAGACGCGCCAGGTCGCCGACCAGCGCTTGCGCGACGCGAAACGCCTGGCGACCGATCTGGCGCTTTGACCCCATAGCCGCCAGTCGGCGACGACGCGTTCGCTAGAGCGGTGCTCAGCCGCCGGGAGCGGCGCAAAGCGCGAGCTGGCGCGGGCGTTGATCGGAGACGCATCTTGCCGGTTGCGACCCGTCCGCTCGGATCCAGCGCCGGCCCGCTTCGGCGGTATCGGTCGTCGCGGCAAGGTCGGGCGCGCCGGGGAACACACCGGGTCGGAGCAACCGATCAGCGTCGGCTCGACGCCGTATACGCCACACGGATCGTTGCCTTCGCGGCCGTCGAAGGACACAAACTCTCGCGGTCGAGCACGCGATGCGTTTGCGTCAGGCGGCGCCTCGCCTGTCAGCGGCCGCGGCGAGCGGCGCCGCCGCATAGCCGAGCGCCCGGCAGACGTCAAAGGTCAGGTCCGGATTGTTCAGCGTGTAGACATGCAGATGCTCGGCCCCCTCGGCGATCAGCGCGTCGCATTGATCGCAGGCGATCGACACCGACAGAAGATAGGCGTCCGCTTCGGTGTCCGCCCGGGCGAAGGCGTGGTGCATCCATTCCGGGACCTTCGCCTGACATCGGCCGGCGAAATTCACCATCTTGGCGAAATTCTCGACAGGCAGCACGCCGGGGATGATCGGCGCGCTGATCCCGACGGCGGCGCAGGCATCGCGAAACCGCAGGAAATCCTCGGTATCGAAGAAGAACTGCGTGATCGCGTTCGTCGCCCCGGCGTCGAGCTTGCGCCTGAGGTTGTCGATGTCGGCCGCGAGACTCGTGGCTTCGGGGTGCTTTTCGGGGTAGGCGGCGACTGAAATCTCGAAATCGCCGACGCCGCGCAGCGCGGTCACCAGCTCGGCGGCGCTGGCGTAACCGTCAGGGTGCGGCGTGAACCGGTCGGCGCCCTTGGGCGCGTCGCCGCGCAGGGCGACGATCCGCCGCACCCCGAGCCGGGCGTATGCGCGCGCCACCTCCAGCGTCTCGGCGCGCGTGGCGCCGACGCAGGTCAGGTGCCCCGCGACGTTCAGCCGCGCCCGATCGACAATGGTCTGGATCGCCGCCACCGTGCGGTCGCGCGTGGTTCCGCCGGCTCCGTACGTGACCGAGACGAAGCGCGGCGCCAGCGGCGCCAGACGCTCGACCGAACGCCAGAGGCGCAAGCTCGCTTCGGGATTGTGTGGGGGAAAAAACTCGAAAGACAGGCTCGGGAGAGCCTTGGAAGTCTTTGTCATGTGCACCGGTCCATACCGACAATGAAGTTTGCAGAATTGACGGTAACGCTGGAAAAGCGATCAGGCAACGATTATTTCGACCTTGCGGCGCAGCGAACGCTGCGGATTTTACGAAACGGGAGCCGGGATGCCGCAAGTCACCATCGTCTACTGGCGCGACATACCGGCCCAGGTGATCGTCGGGGCCGGGCGGCGTGCATCCAAGGTCCAATTGCCCGAGCGCTTCGAACAGGCTATCGACCGCTGCGCGATGAAGGTGGGGGCGCGCGACGCCGACGCCTATCTTGCCGAATGGCGCAAGTGCGAGCCTTACGGTGTCGAAGGCGAAGCGGCGGATGTCGCATCCAGCGAAGCGGCCCGGCTCGAAGCGCTGTTTAGTCCCGAGGCGATCCGGGTCCTGATCGCGAACGACGGTTGGGCGAGCCCCGGCGGATGAGCCCGCGCCGGGCCGCAGTGGTGGAGTGACGTTATGGCCAATATCCTGAGTTTCATCCGCAAGCCCGCTCCCGCCCACGGCGAACACGCGACGCTCGCCGCTCTGCTGCGCGGTTTCTCGATCGAGGTCATGCCGCGGAGCGCCGCGAGGATCCCCGACTTTCGCGCCATTCTGCCAGCGGGGGCCCGCGTCTATGTCGCGCATATCGACGGCACGGAGACCGCCGACATGGTCGCCACGTGCCGCCGCCTGGTGGACGAAGGCTTCGCGGCAATGCCCCACGTACCCGCCCGGGGGCTCGCCACCCGCGCCGAGCTCGACGCGCGACTCGGCGCCTATGCGAGCGTCGGCGTGCGCGAGGCGCTGGCCATCGCAGGCGGGATCGACCGCGTCCGTGGCCCGTTCCCCGACAGCATCTCGATGCTCGAGACCGGTCTGTTCGACGCGCACGGCTTTGCCCGCATCCATGTCGCGGGCCACCCGGAAGGCAACCGCGACATCGACCCGTCGGGCGGCGAGCAGGCGGTGATGGACGCGTTGCGCCGGAAGAACGTGTTTCGGTCTCGCACCGACGCGGCGATGGCGATCGTGACGCAATTCGCGTTCGAGCCCGACCCGGTCATCGCCTGGGCCGAGCGGCTGCGGGCGAAAGGCGTAACGTTGCCGATCCATATCGGCGTCGCGGGCCCGGCGAAGCTCCAGACCCTGATCAAGTTCGCAATGTCCTGCGGCGTCGGGGCCAGCTTGCGCGTGCTCCAGCGCCGCGCCGCCGACCTTTCGAACCTGATCCTGCCCTTCGAGCCGACCGAGATTTTGACCGCGCTCGCCCGCCACAAGGTCGCCCATCCCGACTGCCTGATCGAAGCCGTCCATCTGTTCCCGCTCGGCGGCATAACCGCCGCGACCGATTATGCCGGAGCGGCGCTGGCGACGCCGGTCCGCGCCAGGGCATGAGCCGCCTCGCGCTGTTGT
>JBBRUZ010000024.1:0-26354 GCA_038247355.1 Rhodobacterales bacterium | reverse complement strand
CGGTAGTCTTCCTCGTTGAAGTCGTGGGTTTCGCCATGCTTTGCGACGCCTGCGTTGTTCACCAGAATGTCGAGCCGGCCGGTGATCGCCGTGGCCTCGGCGACCAGCCTCGCGGGAGCCTTCGGGTCGCTCACATCGGCCTGGAGGTAATCAACCTTGTGGCCCGCCGCCTTGAGGCCTGCGACGACCTCGGGCTTCGGCACGCGCGAGGAGAGGATCACGTGCGCGCCAGCCTCGGCCAGCGCCTCGGCGATCCCGAGTCCGATGCCGCGCGTGGCGCCGGTGACGAGCGCGACCTGCCCGTCGATGCGAAACCGATCCAGTATCATTGCTGCACTCCCTCTGGGATTTATGGCGGCCATGCGGCCGGTTGACATTTTTGTCTCACGCTTGGGTCGCCCGTGGCGCGTCGAGGCCGAGGATGAAATCGGCGCAGCGATCGCCGAGCATCATCGCCGGCGCGTTGGTGTTGCCGGCATTGAGGTTCGGCACCGCCGACATGTCCGCGACCCGGAGATTGTCGATGCCCCGGACGCGCAAAAGGGCGTCGAGCACGGCGCCGGGATCGCCGTCGGCGCCCATTCGGGCCGTGCTCGCGGGGTGATAGTTGGTCTTGACGAAGCGTCGGCAATGCGCGGCCATCGCCTCGTCGCCGAGATCGGGGCCTGCCGGCGCGATCACCTTTTCGACGCGTTTGCCGAGCGACCCGGTGAGCAGCGCCTCGCGGAAGAAACGCTGGCCCGCGACCATCATCGCGAGGTCGTCGGGATCGCGCAGCAGGTGCGGTGAGACGAGCGGCATGTCGTCGGGGTCGTTCGAGCGCAATTCCACGTAACCGCGCGATTTCGGTTTCACGAGCACGGTGGTGATGGTGACGCCGTAGGTGTCGTCGAACACCTTCAGCAGATCGCGGTCGAGATAGACGATGGGAACGCAGAAGGCCTGGATCGAGGGGGGCGCGTCGCGGTCGACCGGGTTGATGAAGGCGCCGGCCTCGAAGCCGGCGCTGGTGATCGGTCCGCTGCCGAAGAGCTTGAACTGGACGCCGTTTCGCAGCATGCGCCAGCCGACGCCCTGCCGGTAGTAGCCGTAGGGACCGTTCGCGATCGAGATCACCGGCACTTCGGGATGGTCGATCAGGTTCTGCCCGACCCCCGGCAGGTCGGTGATGACGGTAATCTTCTTGGACCGGAGGTGGTCGGCGGGGCCAAGGCCGGACAGCATCAGCAGTTTGGGGGTCACGAGAGCGCCCGCGCAGAGGATGATGTCCGACCGGGCGTGGGCGGTGTGCACCTCACCCGAGACGTCGCGGTAGGTGACGCTCGCGGCCCGGCCGGTCTCGATGTTGATGCGCCTGACGGATGCGCGCAGCCTGACGGTCAGGCGGGGGTCGTCCTTCAGGGGCTCGACGAAGGCGTAGGCTGCGCTGCTGCGTTTGCCGCGGCGGTTGGTGAACTGGTAGAAGCCGACGCCGCGCTGGGTCGGGCCGTTGAAATCGTGGGTGAAGGGCTCGCCCATCTCCTGGACGGTCTGGACGAACCAGCGCGAGACATCGTCGATATGGCCCGGATCCGAGACGAGCAGCGGGCCGTCGGCGCCGTGCAGGTCGTTTTGCAGGCGGTTGTTGCCCTCGATGCGGCGGAAATGACGCAGCACGGCGGGCCAGCCCCACGCGGCGCCCTGATTGTTGCCGTGCAGGATCTGGTCCCATTCGTCATAGTCCGAGGGCCGGCCGCGCATATAGACCTGCGCGTTGACGGACGAGCCGCCACCGAGGACGTTGCCCTGGGGGATGTCGTGGACCCGTCCGCCCAGATGCTCCTGCGGCACGGTGTGGTGATAGGTCATGTATTTGCTGCCGTTGATCAGCTTGAAGATGCCGGGCGGCATGTCGAGCAGCGGATGGTGATGCGAATGGCCGGCCTCGAGCAGCAGCACGCGACGGCCGCCGTCGGTGACGAGCCGCGCCGCCGCGACGCAGCCGGACGAGCCGCCGCCGATCACGATGTGATCGTATTCCGTCGTCATCTCGTCGCCCCTCCCGGATCAGATCGTCGTTCGCGATCTTTTGAATCGAGTTCCACCACATTGTTCCCGCGCCGCGGCCGAGGAGCAACCCATCAGTTAGCTTCGGCCGCGCCCACCGCCCGCCGCGCTCTCAGCGCATCCAGACATTCCACGCGTGGAAAAATCTCATCCTATTGTATTTGTTGCATTGCAAGGCGCCGAAATTTTGAGTGCTCGTCTAATCCCTTCCTTGAAGCGGGCCGTGCCGAGGCTTCCGTGTCGCGCGTGTCGCATCCTACGCGCTTGCAAAAGATCAACCCAGATCCTCCATCGATGGTTGACACGTCGAGCCGGCCATGCATAGCTATGCATGGCCGAATTGGTCTGTCAATGTGCTTAAAACTGTAAGCGATTGCGCCACCCGGGGCCTATTCAAGACGAATGTGCGCCACGCGCGGCTACGTTGCAAAGTACTTCTCTGTAAGACGGTCATGTTGACGGGCCTCAATATAAAACAAACTGATGGACCAACGCTGGCCACGACGGTTCTATTCGGGAGGAATTGGAATGGCCGACGAGAGCTCTGGCAAAAACACTTCGAGACTGATCCGCAGACGCGGATTTCTTAAAGGCGCCGCGACGGTCGGGATCGCAGCGACGTTCCCCGCGATCATTGCGCGCCGCGGCTACGCGGCCGAAAAGCCGACGGTGGTCAACTCCATCCGGTCGCTGTCCAATCCCTATCATGCGACCTGGAACAAGGGCGGCGAAGCTTTCGCCAAATCGGTCGGCGCCGAATACGTGACGCTGGTGACCGAGGGCAACAGCGAGAAGGGCATCGCCGACATCAAGGCGATCCTGGCAAAGACCGGGGGCAATTGCGTGATCAACGTCGATCCCAACGACAGCCCGGACGCGCGACCGATCGTCGAGGCGGCGCAGGCGGCGGGCGCCTATGTGGTCACCCAGTGGAACAAACCGGCCGATCTGCACCCGTGGGATCACAACCCGAACTACGTCGCGCATATCTCGTTCAGCGGCGTGCCCTATGGCAAGCAGATGGCCGAGACGCTGATCAAGGCGATGGGTGGCAAGGGCGGCATCGTGGCGCTTGGCGGTATCGAATCAAACATTCCGGCGATCGAACGCAAGGCCGGGCTGATGCAGGCGCTCGAAGCAAACCCGGACGTCAAACTGCTCGATTTCCAGGTTGCGAACTGGTCCGCGACCGAGGGGCTGGAGAAGACCAACGCCTGGCTGACCCAGTTCGGCGACGAGATCGGCGGGATATGGGCGGCGAATGACGACATGGCGCTGGCAGCCGTCGAGGCATTGCGCGCGGACGGTCGCGTCGGAAAGGTTCCGGTGACCGGAGTCGACGGTATCCAGCTCGCCGTCGAGGCGATCCTCGCCGGCGAAATGGCGGGAACGGTGTCGTGGGATCCGTATTGGCAGGGCGGTATGGGCCTTTCGATCGGCTATCACGCCAAGACCGGCGAATTCGATCCGACGACCGAGCCGGAGGAGCATCGCGAGTTCTACGGGACGGGAGTCGCGGTGACGTCGGAAAACGCGCAATCCTTCTACGACGCGAATATCAAAACCGAACCGGCGCTCGACTGGAGCGATATCTGGGGACGCGTAAGCGGGCAGATCCAGTATAGCTGAACCCGACTGGCGGGCGCGCGGCCATCGCGCGCTCGCCCCCAAAGGGCGGCGGACGGCGCGATCGACGCCAGCAGCCTTGCGCGTATTCGAGTGACGAAAAGGTCCCGAGCTTGCCAACAGACACAACTCGCGCGCCGGCAGGCGCCACGGCTCCGCGCGCGCGCCGCTGGCGGATCGCGACCTGGGCGCCGCTCGCGGTGCTGTTGCTGCTCTGTGCGATCATCGCGGCGATCAATCCCAATTTCCTGAGCTTCGGCAATTTCGTGCGGATCACCCAGTCCGCGATGATCCCGCTAGTGCTCGGGATCGGCGCGACATTCATAATCCTGATGGGCTCGATCGATCTGTCGGTGGAGGGTGTTCTGACCGCCGGGGCGGTCATCCTGTCCGTATTGGCGCTCAATGGTGCGAATGACAACGATTTCGGCTTGTTGGCCGTATTTGCCGTGCTGCTGGTCGGAGCCTTCATCGGCTTCGTCAATGGGCTGATCCACGTCAAGCTGCGGATTCCGTCCTTCATGACGACGCTCGGGACATGGTTCATCGGGGTCGGCGCCGCCAACGCGCTGCTCGGCGGCATGGCGACGCGGATCAACGATCCGATGATCCGGGGGCTGGCGATCGAGCGGTTCCTGGGCTTTCCCTGGGGGGTGTGGCTGGCGCTCGGCTGCTTTCTGATCGCAATCGTGATCCAGAACCATACGCGGTTCGGCCGCTACCTCTATGCGTTGGGCGGCGGCGAGGATCTCGCGGCGCTCTCCGGCATTTCGGTCGGGCGGGTGCGGATCGCGGCCTTTACCCTCGCGGGCGTCTTTTACGCCGTGGGCGGCATCCTGGCCGCCGCGCAACTCGGCCTCGGCAACGCGCAGATCGGCAACGGGCGGCTGTTCACCACGGTCACGGCGGTGGTGGTGGGCGGGACCGCGCTGTCAGGGGGCCAGGGCGGCGTCGTGCAAACGCTGGTCGGGGTGCTGATCGTCGTGGTGCTGTCGAACGGCATGGTGCTGATGGGCGTGCCGCCCAGCGTGCAGATCGGCGTGCAAGGTCTGATGATCATTGCCGCCGTCGCGCTGTCGATCGACCGCGGCAAGTCGCGGTTGAACAAGTGAAGGCGCCCGCTCCGAACCTCGAACTGGCCACCTCCGAACTGGCGCTGGTCAACGTGAACAAGAGCTTTCCCGGCGTTCATGCGCTGAAGAACGTCTCGATGCGGGTCGGGCGCGGCGAGATCGTCGGGCTGATCGGCGAGAACGGCGCCGGCAAATCGACGCTGATGAAGATCCTGAGCGGGGTCTATCAGCCGGACACAGGCGAGATCCTGATCGCGGGCAAACGCGCGGTTCTGCTCGATTCCGCCGATGCGAACCGCAAGGGCGTCGGCATGGTGTTCCAGGAGCAGTCGCTGCTGACAAACCTGACCGTCGGCGAAAACATCTATCTCGGGAACGAGGCGCAATTCACCCGCTTTGGTATCGTCGGCTGGCGCAAGCTCTATGCGGCAGCCGCGCGGCAACTGGCGAAGGTCGCGCTCGACGTCGACCCGAGGATGCGCGCCGAGGATCTCGATTTCGCGTCGCGCCAGATGGTCGAGATCGCGAAGGCCCTGACCCTGGAGGAAGGCGCCGGCGGGCATCTGGTGATCCTGCTCGACGAGCCCACCTCGGTGCTGGAACGCGCCGAGGTCGACGTGCTGTTCGCCCGGGTCCGGGCGCTGCGATCGCGGGCGTCGTTCATCTTCGTCTCGCACCGGCTCGACGAGGTGCTGGACCTGTCGGACCGGATCTATGTGATGAAGGACGGCGCGGTGGTCGCCGAACTGGCCGCCGCCGACGCGGATGTGCCGCGACTGCATCACTGGATGGTCGGACGCAGCCTGCAGGCCGAATATTACCGCGAACCGCTGCAGCGCCCGTTCAAGGACGAGGTGGTGGTCGAGGCGAAGGCTCTTTCGTACGGACAGTCCTACCGGGATGTGAGTTTCAAGCTGCGCGCGGGCGAAATACTCGGCATCGCGGGGGTGATCGGATCGGGCCGCGAGGAACTGACGCGCACGCTGGTCGGGTTCGCGCCGCATGACGGCGGCACGTTGACCGTGGGTGGCCGGGAAGAGCGGTTCACGACGCCGGCCGAGGCGGTGGACCGCGGCATCGGCTATATCCCGCGCGAACGCCGGGTCGAGGGGCTGGTGCTGTTTCTTCCCGTGGCCGCGAACATCACGCTGGCGGATCTGGGCAGCCTGACGCGGTACGGCATCATCGACACCGGCGAGGAGCGCCGGCTGGCGACAACTTGGGTCGAGCGGATGAACATCCGCACACCCGGCATCCAGACGCTGTGCCTGAACCTGTCGGGTGGCAACCAGCAGAAGGTCGTGCTGGCCAAGTGGCTGAACGCCAAGGCGCGGGTGCTGATCCTCGACCATCCGACCCGCGGCCTCGACGTGGGCGCCAAGGAAGAGGTCTACGAGCTGGTGCGCGCCGTCACCTCCGAAGGCGTGGCCGTGGTGCTGACATCCGACACGCTGGAGGAGACGATCGGCCTCAGCCACAACGTGCTGGTGATGCGCGACGGCGCGATCACGCACCGAGCGGAGGCCAGTCGGGGCGCAAAGCCTTCGCAGGTCGATCTCATCGGGCACATGGTCTAGGCATGGCAGCGTTTATCGGGACCGTCGGGCTGGACCGCCTCCGCCAATGGCTGCCGCTCGCGACGCTGGTGATCCTGGTGGCGCTGATCGGCGCGCTGCAGCCGGTGTTCCTGCAGCCCGCCACGTTGCTGCAGCTCGCCAGCGACACGGCGGTGCTGTTCATTCTCGCGACCGGGGTGACCTTCGTGATCATGCTGGGCGGCATCGACCTGTCGATCCAGTCGATGGCGTCTCTCGCCAGCGTCGTCGTCGCGCTGTCGATCTCCCGGCTCGGCTACGGGGCGTTTCCGCTGGCCCTCGCGGTCGGGGCCGTCGCAGGGTTGCTGTCGGGGCTGGCGCATACGAGGTTGCGGATCCCCTCGTTCATCGCGACCCTCGCGATGGGAGGGGTGCTGTTCAGCACGGCGCTGGTGATCTCCGGGGAAAGGTCGATCACCCTCGACACCGAGGCGCGCGGGTATCTCACCTGGATCACCGGCGCCATTCTCGGCATTCCGAATGTCGTGCTGATCGGGCTGGTGGTTCTGGCGGTCGCGCACGTGCTGCAGGCGCATACGAGGTTCGGCCGCTACAGCGCCGCGATCGGTGCGGGCGAGCCCGCCGCCTATGCCTCCGGGGTCAAGGTGAACCGCCAGAAGGTCTTTGCCTATGTGCTCTCGGCGGGGTTCGCGGCGCTGGCCGGGATCATTCTCGCTGGCCGGCTCGCCAGCGGGTCGCCGACGCTGGCCGCCGAGATGCTGCTGCCGTCGATCGCGGCCGTCGTGGTTGGCGGAACGGCGATCACCGGGGGGGTCGGCAGCATCTGGCGCACGCTGGTGGGGGCGCTGATCATTTCGGTCGTTCGCATCGGCATGACCTTTCTCGGGGTTAACATCTTCGCGCAGAACATCGTCTTCGGCGCCGTTCTGATTGCGGCCGTGGCGATAACAATCGATCGGTCGAAGATCCCGATCGTCAAGTAACCAGGGATCTCGCGCTTTCTCGGATGAAGCCAGCCCCGAACAGCCGATCCCGCCCGCAAGGTCGGACGCGATGACGCGCAATAGCAGATATCCATCGTCCACCGATGTGGCGCGCCTTGCGGGGGTGTCGCAATCGGCGGTTTCACGCGCCTTCTCCGAAGGCAAGAGCGTGTCGGAAGCCACCAGCCGCAAGGTTTTCGAAGCGGCCGAGGCGCTTGGTTACAGTCCGAGCTTCATCCCCCGCATGCTGCTCGATCATCGCTCGCGGCTGGTCGCGGTTGTCATCAGCGGGACCGGCAATCCATTCTACGCCCGCGCTGTCGAGGAGTTCACCAAGGCGCTGCAGGCGATCGGCAACCAGGTTCTGCTGGTTCATGTCGACAGCGGCCATTCGCTTGACGGCGTGGCGCCGAAGCTGGCGAGCTACCGCGTCGATGCGATCGTCAGCGCCCTGCCCGTCGTGTCCGACGAGACCGCCCGGGCGTTTGCCCGGGTCAAGGTTCCGACGATCTCCTTCAACACGCCGATAAACAGTCAGTGGGTGGCCTCGGTCTGCACCGACAATGTCGCAGGCTCGGCCGCCGTCGCCGACCTGTTTCTGGCGCGCGGCGCGCGCACCTTCGGCTTCATCGCGGGATCGGCGGGAAGCTATGCGAGCGCTGAGCGGCTGCGCGGCTTTCGCGACCGTCTGGCAGAGCGCGGCCTCGAGCGTGTCGAGGTTGTCGTGGGCGACTATTCCTATGATGGCGGCGTGCGGGCGGCGCGGGCGCTGCGCGATGCCGGGGCCATGCCGGAGGCCATATTCGGGGCGAACGACCTGATGGCGATGGGCGCCCTCGACGCGCTGCGCGGCGCCGCCGGATTGCGGGTTCCCGAAGATATCCTCGTCGCCGGATTCGACGATGTTCCGGAAGCATCCTGGGGCGCGTACGATCTGACGACCGTGGTCCATGATTGCCGGGCGATGGTCGCGGAGGCGATGGACATTCTCGAACAGATGATGTCATCGAACGGTTCGACGGGGGGAGTGACGCGGATTGTGCCGGGGCGGCTGCTGGAGCGCTCGACCACCCGGCGGTAGCGATCCGCGCCTCTCGGCAGGGCGCGATCCGGTCGCCGGTGTCCGCGGGAAAGAGACAGATCCCCGAGCGCTCGATTGAAAAGCCGATCGCAGGGTCGACTGGAACGTCGCAAAGCTCTTGTCCGCCTTCGCCATGACCTGCGCGGGGCGGACCTGACAGGTGACGACGCTTTCGTTGCCGGTGAGTTCGCTCGCACATGCCTTGGCCATCGCGCCAGCGCCGTTCAGCGCGACGAATGGCGCGTCCCCGGGGCGGAACCCGGAAACAGCATCCGGCCGCGCAGCACAGTTTCCGAGCGCGATGCGTCCCTCCTGCACCAGAAGGCCCCGCCTTCGATCGCGCCCGCGTGGGTGTTCATTGGCGGCGAGCCAATGAAGCCGGCGACAAGCAGGTTGGCCGACTGGTCGCAGATCTCGCGCAGCGTAGCGCTCTGCTGCACGACGCCTTCGTTCCTGACCGCGACACGGTGGGCGAGCGTCATGGCTTCGATCTGGACGGGGGTGACGTAGATTGTGGTGAGATCGAGATCGCCCTGCAGACGCTTCAGCGCCGCCCGCATGCTGCTTCCCAGCTTGGCGTCAAGATTTGACAAGGGTTCGTCCATCAGAAAAACGCTGACTGGCCGACGGCGCAGGCCCCGGCTTCCTGACGCGGCGGCGATTCTTTCGTAAAATATTGGAAAGTCTACCAAATCGCGCTGCGATGCCGAAACGGACTGGAGACGGCGATGATGAGCTGTCAAGAAATTGTGACACTTGACTCTGTCGCGACAAATTGACACATTTGGGGCGACGCTTTCCTGACCCGATCGAAAGGGGATGAACGCGCCTCGGTTTGAGGGGGGCGCCGAACGGCGCTTGATCGACTTCAAGCTGAACAAACCCGAAGTAGTATGGAGGCCAAAATGACGACAAACGATCCAGAAAAAGTCTGGCTAACCGGCCTGACGCTCCCGGAAGCCGAGGAGCTACACAGCTATATCATCGACGGCACCCGGGTTTTCGGTGCGATTTCGGTGCTGGCTCACCTTCTCGTCGCCTTCTCGACGCCTTGGCTGGGCTGAAGGGGGGACCATGAACAACGCAAAGATGTGGCTTGTCGTGAAGCCGACCGTAGGCATACCGCTGTTCCTGTCCGCGGTGGCCATCGGATCGTTCGCGGTACACGTGGCCGTCCTGAGCAACACCTCCTGGGTTTCGGATTACCTGTCGGGCCAGGAACTGGGTCAAGGAGATCGGGCGGCAGCTGCTGCCACCGATGGGGCCGCGGTGAATACTGCAAAGGTGGTCTTCGCTCCGTCGGCGCAGGCCGGCTCGAGCGCGCCGCAGATGTTCGTCGTTCTGCCGGACGGCAGCCGGGCGCAGCTCGTGTTCGAGTCACCGACGGTGCTCGCGTCGACGGATGCCAACGGTATGCCGTCGCCCAGTCAGTAGCGTACTTCAGGCCGGGCGTCCGCTTGCGCCCGGCACGCTCGGCGAGACCGATCCGACCGACAGGATTCAGCTCCCGGGGGACCGGGGGCAGCGCAACAAGGTGTGACCGAATGCTCAACTACCGCAAAGTCGCCTTGGGGACGCTCGCACGGATCGGGCCGCGGTTCATGCCGTTCGCGGACGTGGCGACCGTCGAGATCCCTCTGGCGCGCCTGCTGCGGCTGTCGCTCTTCCAGGTCACGGTTGGCATGGCGCTGGTGCTTCTGGTCGGCACGCTCAATCGCGTGATGATCGTGGAGCTGAAGGTGCCGGCCGCTCTGGTCGGAATCATGATCGCCCTGCCGATCGTCTTCGCGCCGTTCCGCACGCTGATCGGCTTTCGATCCGACAATTTTGCCTCCGCGCTCGGCTGGCGGCGCATTCCCTACATCTGGAAGGGGACCATGCTCCAGTTCGGCGGCTTCGCGGTGATGCCCTTCGCGCTCCTCGTGCTCTCGGGTTACGGCGAGTCCGCCGGCGGGCCGCTCTGGGTGGGCCACGGCTCCGCCGCGATCGCGTTCCTGCTGGTGGGGGCCGGGGTGCACATGGTGCAGACCGTGGGCCTCGCGCTTGCGACCGATCTGTTTCCCGTCGAGGACCAGCCCAAGGTGGTCGGCCTGATGTATGTCATGCTCCTTCTGGGCATGATCGTGAGCGCAATCGTGTTCGGAGCCCTGCTGGAAAACTACAGCCCTGGACGGCTGATCCAGGTGATACAGGGCGCTGCCGTCGTCACGATCGTGCTCAACTCCATCGCGCTCTGGAAACAGGAACCGCGCGACCGGCTCCGGGCGCGGTCTCTCGCAACCTCGTCCGGTCGCAAACCGCGGTTCAGCGAGTCGTGGGCCGGCTTCGTGCGGGGGCGCGGCGCGCTACGCCTGCTGGTCGTCATCGGTCTGGGCACGTTCGGCTTCGGCATGGCCGATGTCCTGCTCGAGCCCTACGGCGGGCAAGTGCTGGGGTTGTCCGTCGCCCAGACCACGAAGCTCACGGCAGTCTTCGCCGCCGGCGGGCTGGTCGGCTTCGCCGTCGCCTGGCGGGTGCTCGGGCGTGGCGGAAGCCCGCTGGTCGTCTCCGGCTGCGGCGCGCTTCTCGGGTTGCCCGCCTTCGGCGCGATCATCGTCTCATCCCAGCTTCAGGCGCCCGGCCTCTTCGTCGCGGGCACGCTGGTTGCGGGCCTTGGGGCCGGGCTCTTTGGCCATGGCACCCTGACCGCCACCATGCGCGCGGCTCCAAAGGAACAGGTCGGTCTCGCGTTGGGCGCGTGGGGTGCGGTCCAGGCGACCGCCGCAGGGCTGGGCGTGGCGCTGGCGGGTATCGTCCGCGACGTGATCGCCGGTCACGGGGGGATCGCCTTGGAAAATCCCGCCGTGCCCTACATTCCAGTGTTCATCGTCGAGATGCTGTTTCTCGCGCTGGCGATGATTGCACTTTACCCGCTCGTCCGGACGCAGGTTGCGGCCGGACGGATAGAGAAACCCGCCGGAACGACGGTCTAGGAGGTTGGATCAAGCATGACAACGGTCGTAAGCAGACTCTATGCAAACAAGCTTGCCGCGGACGAGGTGGTCTCGGTGCTGCGGGCGCAGGGCTACCCGCAGGGAATCATCGATGTCATCAGCGACGCCGACGGGGACGCGGTCGATCGGATCAGGCAGGCCCGGGTCGGCCGGGAAGCGGCCGAGGCCTACGCCAGCCGCCTCGGGGACGGCAAGGCGCTGGTTGTGGTGCGGGTGCCGTTCATGCCCATCGGCGCCGCCAAGAACGCCATCGAAACAGTCGACCGCTTTGACTCCGTAAATGCCGGCGTAGCCAACCAGAACGAGTATCTGCGCGAAGAGCCCTCCAGCAAGTACATGACTTCGAAGATCCTCAAGAACCATCCGCGGTTCCTGACTGGCGATCTGCCCGCCCCGCATCGGACCTTTCTTACCCGCAACCTCGATCTTTCCGCCGACAACCGGATCGGGACCATCTCGTCGAAGATCGGCTTGCCACTGCTCAAGCGCCACAAGGACAAACGCTCCGTGATCCTTGGTGGTGCGTTCATGTCGCGGAAATTCCTGCCGTTTCCGCTGCTTAAGCGTCACAAGGACAAGCTCTCGGTGATCCGGGGCGGCGGCACCCCCTTCTCCACGCTGCTCGCGCTTCCGCTGCTGACCAGGCGAAGCTGACGCCGGAGAGGCGCGACGTCTCGCGGCCCTCGCGGCCCTTTAATGCTCGAGGTTATTCGCGCCCGATGGAATCGATGGGATTGAACGCAGCCGCGCCGCTGCGTCAATGCGCGCGGCGTGATCCGGTCCGGCACGGCAAGGGGCCAAGAACCGCGACGTGATGCCTTCGAAGCAGCTCCTGCGCCTGCTGTGCGCCTACGGCGACTTGCCCGGCGGCAACGCTGTATCCTTCCGGGCCACGACGAGAATCGTACAACGCTGAATGTGAGGCCGCCGGCGTAGGGCGTTGGACCGTCTCAAGAGGCGGCGCGACTGGTCGGCCCTGGAGTTCGCCGATCTCTTCTGCGCTCATGGATCCGCCTAAGCCCGCACACATGAGGGTCGGCTCGGGCGGGTTGTAAGTTCGCAAGTCCGAGTCGGAAGCCCGTGGGTTCCGCGCTGGCCGGCCGGCACGGCGACCGGGCGCCCCTGCGCCGAGCGCGATATCGAGCGGCGGCGAGTGACGGCAGACCGGGTTCTCAGAGGCCGGCGGCGAGTTCCCGGTTGGCGGTCTCGAGCAGGTCGAGAACGTGCGGCGCGAAGCTGCGCCAGATTTCCAGCGTGAAGCGGTCCGGACCGTCGCGATAGAGCACGACCTGCACGCCGTCGAAGATCGTGCGCGCACCGGCGCCAACGCCGATGCGCTCGACGTCGACGGGGCAGCCGACGGTGAGCAGCGTCACCGTCGACGCGCCTTGAAGCGTGACGGCGATCTCGCGGTCGCTGATATCGACGAGGCTGTGCGGCGGCGCGGGGTCGAGCCCGGCGAAAGCGGCGGCGACCTCGTCGCGGTCGGTTCCGGCGGCGGAGAGCACCCACTCGTCCGGACCGAGGCACAGCGCCCGGCGCGCACCCTCCTGTGCGCCTTGGCCGATGACGGACGGCAGCGCCAGGCCGAAGGCCTCCGACGCGGCGGCGAGGTGGCCGGGGTCGATTCGCAGATTGAAGCGCGCGGCCTCGGGCTGCACCGTCAGCGCGACCGGGCCCGAACCGGGGGCAGGCGTGATCGGATCACGAGCGTTCATTGTCCTGTCCTCCGGATCAGAGCTTCAGGCGGGCGCCTTCGGGGTCGTAGAACACCGTGCCGGTGACCTTTGCGGTCAGCGTCCTGTCCAGCATGGGCACATGCAGCGTCTCGCCCACGCGGTCGCGGCCGCCCTCGACGAGCGCCAAGGCGATCGACCGGCCGAGCGCGGCGCTCCAGTACGACGACGTTACGTGGCCGAGCATCTTCATCGGTATCGGCTGGTTCGGGTCGGCGACGATCTGCGCGCCTTCCTCCAGCACGACGCCCGGATCGTCGGTCAAGAGGCCCACGAGCTGCTTGCGGCCCTTGGCCACAAGGTCGGGGCGCGCGAGCGAGCGCTTGCCGACGAAATCGGGCTTCGCCTTGCCGATCGCCCAGTCGAGGCCGGCGTCGCCGGGCGTCACCGTGCCGTCGGTGTCCTGGCCGACGATGATGTAGCCCTTTTCCGCGCGCAGGACGTGCATCGTCTCGGTGCCGTAGGCGCAGATGTCGTATTGCCGCCCGGCCTCCCACAGCGTCTGCCACAGCGCGCGGCCTTGGCGCGCAGGCACGTTGATCTCGAACCCGAGCTCGCCGGTGAAGGACAGGCGGAACAGCCGCGCCGGGAAACCCGCGACCGTGCATTCGGCGACCGACATGTGCGGGAAGGCGGCGTCCGACAGATCCTGGCCCTCGACAAGCGGCGCGATCAGGTTGCGCGCGTTCGGCCCGCCCACCGCGATCGTCGCCCATTGCTCGGTGGTCGAGGTGAGCCAGACCTTCAGCTCCGGCCATTCGGTCTGGAGGTAGTCCTCCATCATGTTGAGCACGCGGGCGGCGCCCCCGGTTGTGGTGGTGACGTGGAAGCGGTCGCGCGTCAGTCGGCCGACCACGCCGTCGTCGCGGATATAGCCGTCCTCACCCAGCAGCAGCCCGTACCGGCAGCGGCCGGGGGCGAGCCTCGTCCAGGGGTTGGTGTACATGCGGTTCAGGAATTCGGCCGCGTCGGGGCCGACGACCTCGATCTTGCCGAGCGTCGAGGCGTCGAAGATCCCGAGGCTGGCGCGCGTCGCCGTGCATCCGCGGGCGACGGCGGCCTGCATGTCCTCGGCGGGCTTCGGGAAATACCGGGCGCGTCGCCAGAGCGCGACCGGCTCGAAGACGGCGCCGTTTGCCTCGGCGAAGGCGTCGATCGGCGTCTTGCGCACAGGCTCGAAATACCGCCCCCGGCGATAGCCGGCGAAGGCGCCGAAGGTGGTCGGCGTGTAGGGCGGGCGGAAGGTGGTCAGCCCGACCTCCGGCACGGGTTTGCCGACCGCGTCGGCGGCGATCGCGAGGCCGTTCATGTTCGACATCTTGCCCTGGTCGGTCGCCATGCCGTTGGTGGTGTAGCGCTTGACATGCTCGATCGAGCGCATGCCCTCGCGCACGGCGAGGCGGATGTCCGTGGCGGTCACGTCGTTCTGAAAATCGACGAAGGCTTTCGCGCGCCCTGCGTCGCGGTCGGTCGGCAACTCCTTGTGCGTGACGCCGCCCCCCCCGGCATCGCGCGCGACGGAATGACTCGTGGGCTCGGCGGCGAAACCCGCGGCCTGCGCCGCCGCGGCGCCTGCCGATGCGCCGTCGTTCAGTGCGGCCCCGACGCCCCAAAGGCCGCGGCCCGCGCCGGCGATGTGGCAGGCCTCGGCCTTGTCGCCGGGCAGGAACACCTGAGCGGCCGCGTCCCAGTGCAGCGTGCCCCTGGTGTGTGAGAACAGATGCAGCGACGGCGTCCAGCCGCCGCACATCAAGAGCGCGTCGCAGGGCAGGGTGGTCGCGGCCCCGACCGCGCCGTCGCGGACCAGGTTCAGGCGCACGGCGGTGACCCGAAGGCGGCCCCTGGTTCCGGTGACGGTGTGCCCGATGAGAACGTCGACACCCTTCGATTTCGCCGCGTCCAGCAGCTCGGGCGCGACGTCCGCGCGGGTATCGACGATCGCCGCCACCGCGACCCCGGCGCCGGCCAGGTCGAACGCGGTCTGCCAGGCGCTGTCATGCGATGTCACGACGACGACGCGGTTCCCGACCTTGACGCCGTAGCGGTTCAGATAGACCTGCGCCGCACCCGCCAGCATCACGCCGGGACGATCGTTGCCGTCGAACACTAGCGGGCGCTCGAGCGCGCCCTGCGCCAGAACTACCTGGCCCGCGCGCACCCGCCACATCCGCTCGCGCGGGGCGCCTTCGGGCGGGGCCGCCAGATGGTCGGTCAGCTTCTGGCACAGCCCGACCATGTTCTGGTGGTAATAGCCGATGGCGGTGGTCCGTGACATCTGCCGGACGTCTTGCATCGCGCCCAGATCGTCGAGTGCGCCGGCCAGCCAGTCCCAGGCGGGCTTGCCCGCGATCTCGACCGACGGCGCGCCGAGCAGGCTGCCGCCGATCTCGGCATTCTCGTCGACGAGGACGACGCGCGCACCGCTCCGCCCGGCGTCGAGCGCCGCGGCGATGCCCGCCGGACCCCCGCCGATCACCAGCACGTCACAATGCAGGTAGCGCGCGGCGTAGGTGTCGGGATCGGCCTCGGACGGGGCCTTGCCGAGCCCGGCGGCGGCGCGGATGATCGGCTCGTAGACCTTGTCCCAGAAGCTCTTGGGCCACATGAAGGTCTTGTAATAGAACCCGGCCGAGATAAGGGGCGACAGGCTGTCGTTGACGGCGCCTGCGTCGAACTTCAGCGACGGCCAGCGGTTCTGGCTCTCGGTCGCGAGCCCGTCATAGATCTCCTGCACCGTGGCGCGGGTGTTCGGCTCGAAACGGCCGGGGCCGCGGCGCGTGCCGATCAGCGCGTTCGGCTCCTCCGATCCGGCGGTGACCGCGCCACGGGGCCGGTGATACTTGAAGGACCGGCCCATCAGATGCACGCCGCTCGCGAGCAGCGCCGAGGCGACGGTATCGCCAGCAAGGCCCGTACAGGTCGTGCCGTCGAAGGTGAAGCGGACCGCGCGGCCGTAATCGACGCGGCCGCGGCCCGGGATGCGATACGTGGTCAACGCCCCATCTCCCTCAGCTCAGCCTCGGACGGCTTCGCCAGGCCGGCCTTGTAGGTGGTGAGGAACTTGTCGCTGACCGTGTCGCGCGCCGCGTTGAAGAAGCGCGCGCAGCCGTGGACATGCCGCCAGCGCTCGAAGTGCAGGCCGCGGCGGTTGTTGCGGATGAAGAGGAAATCCCGCCACTCCTCGTCCGACAAGGCCGAGGGATCGGGCGCGCGGGCGATATGCGCCTCGCCGGCATAGGCGAACTCCAGCTCGGGCAGCGCCTTGTCGCAATAGGGGCAATGGATCAGCAGCACCCGAAATTCCCCCTAGTGCGCGACCGCGGCGGCCGCGGCTTCGTCGATCAGCCGCCCCTTGGTGAAGCGCTCGAGCGTGAACGGCGCATTGATCGGATGCGGCTCGTCCCGCGCGACGGTCCAGGCCAGCGTATGCGCCGCCCCCGGCGTCGCCTTGAACCCGCCGGTGCCCCAGCCGCAATTGACGTAAAGACCAGGCACCGGCGTCTTGCCGACGATCGCCGAGCGGTCCGGCGTCACGTCGACGATGCCGCCCCATTTGCGCAGCATCCGCATCCGGGTGAAGACGGGGAAGATCTCGCAGATCGCCGCGAGCGTATGCTCGATCAGCGGCAACCCGCCGCGCTGCGAATAGCTGACATACTGGTCCGTGCCCGAGCCGATGACGAGCTCGCCCTTGTCGGACTGGCTGATATAAGCATGCACTGCGTTCGACATGACGACGCAGGGGAACACCGGCTTCACCGGCTCGGACACCAGCGCCTGCAGTGGATAGCTCTCCAGCGGCATTCGCACCCCGGCGCTCTCCATCACCACCGACGTATGCCCCGCGGCCGAGACCGCGACCTTCTTCGCCTTGATGAATCCCTTGCCGGTCTCGACCCCGATCACCGCGCCGTCGGCCCCGCGCCGGATCGCCGTCACCGGACAGTTCTGGATGATGTCGACGCCCCGCGCCGCGGCCGCCCGCGCATAGCCCCAGGCCACCGCGTCGTGCCGCGCGGTCCCGGCCCGCCGCTGCAACGCCGCCCCCAGCACCGGATAGCGCGCGGCAGCCGAGATATCGAGCGGCGGGCAGAATGCCTTCGCCTCGCGCGCCGTCAGCCAGCCGTTGTCGACGCCGTTCAGCCGGTTCGAATGCACGTGCCGCTGCAGGCTCTGCACGTCATGGACATTGTGCGCGAGCATCATGACGCCGCGCTTGGAGAACATGACGTTGTAGTTGAGCTCCTGGCTCAACCCCTCCCACAGGTCAAGCGCATGGTCGTAGAGCCGCGCGCTCTCGTCATAGAGATAGTTCGAGCGGATGATCGTGGTGTTGCGCCCGGTATTGCCGCCGCCGAGCCAGCCCTTGTCGATCACCGCCACGTTCGTGATCCCGTGCTCCTTCGCGAGATAATAGGCCGTCCCGAGCCCATGGCCGCCGGCCCCGACCACGACAACGTCGTATTCGCGCTTGGGCTCGGCCTCGGGCCATTGCGCCTGCCAGCGCCGGTTGCCCGTCAGGGCGCCGCGCAGGACCGACACGGCTGAGAAACGGGTCATCGGCGATCTCCGGGGCGTCTGACGTCAGTATGCCGCGACAGCGGCGCGCCGTGACTGTAGATTTGCGCCACATCGGCTGTATGCTTGCGTCAGCCGCACGATTTCCCGGAAGGAGCGCCATGGACGGTCCGCGGCTGCGTGTCGGCTTCATCCTCGCCCCGCGGTTCACTCTGTGCGCCTTCGCCAACTTCGTCGACGTGCTGCGGCTCGCCGCCGACGAGGGCGACAGGTCGCGCCAGGTCCACTGCGTATGGAAGGTGCTGTCGGCGTCGATGAACCCGATCCAGTCCAGCGCGGGCGTCAGCGTCCAGCCCGACGAACGGCTGGGTGATCCCGCGCGCTTTGACTACGTCGTCGTGGTCGGTGGGCTGGTCGGCGAGATCGAGCGGCTGAACCCCGATAATGTCGCCTTCCTGCGCCGCGCTGCGGCCTTGGGCGTACCGCTGGTCGGCGTCTGTACGGGCGCGTTCATCCTGCACCGTGCCGGCCTGATGCAGGGCTATCGCTGCTGCGTCAGCTGGTTTCACCACGAGGATTTTCTCGAGCAGTTCGAGGGGATCACGCCGGTTTCAGACCGGATTTTCGTCGTGGATCGCGACCGGCTGACCTGCTCGGGGGGGGCAAGCTCTGCGCATCTCGCGGCCTGGCTCGTCGACCGGCACGTCGGTCGGGCCGCCGCGACCAAGAGCCTGCACATCATGATCATCGACGATGCGCTGACCGGCGAAGCGCCGCAGCCCGGCCTGCCGATCGACCTCGTCAGCCGGGACCCGCTGGTCAGAAAGGCGCTCAACCTGATGCAGCAATCGATGGACGCGCCGCTGACGGTGGAACGGCTGGCCGAACGGCTGCACGTCGGTCGGCGCAAGCTGGAGCGGCGTTTCCGCGATACGCTCGGGCTGTCGCCGGCCGCGGCCGACAAGGCCATACGCGTCGCGCAGGCCCGCTTCCTTCTCGAAAGCGGAGATCGCTCGATAACCCACATCGCCAATGAGACCGGGTTTTGCGACGTCTCGCATCTGATCAACGTGTTCCGCGCACGCGAAGGGATCACGCCTGACGCTTACAGGTTGCGCGCGCGAGGTGGGCTGCCGCAGTTGGCGGCCGCCGCGCCGCGCGTTGAAGGGCGGTTCAGCCCGGGCTGAGGCCGCGCAAGCGCTCGGAGCGGCGACGGAGCAGTTCAAGCACGGTCAAGAGCGCGATCGAGATGACGACGAGAATGGTGGCGACGGCGAGGATGGCCGGGGAGATCTGCTCGCGGATGCCGTTCCACATCTGGCGCGGGATGGTCTGCTGGTCGTGGGCGGCGACGAACAGCACGACGACGACCTCGTCGAACGAGGTGACGAAGGCGAACAGCGCGCCCGAAATCACGCCGGGCATGATCAGCGGCATCGTGACCTTGAAGAACGTCCGCGTGGGCGAGGCGCCGAGCGACAGGGCCGCGCGGTTCAGCGACTGGTCGAAGCCGACGAGCGTTGCGGTGACGGTGATGATGACGAAGGGGATGCCGAGCGTGGCGTGGGCGAGGATGATCCCGACATACGAGTTCGCGAGGCCGGTCATCGAGTAAAAGAAGAACAGGCCGGTGGCCGTGATGATGATCGGCACGACCATCGGCGAGATCAGCACCGCCATGATGAGGCGACGAAACGGCATTTCGGGCCGCGACAGGCCAAGCGCGGCGACGGTGCCGAGGACGGTGGCGAGGATGGTCGAGAAAAAGCCGATGATGATCGAGTTCTTCGCGGCGTTGACCCAGGCCGCGTTGGCCCAGGCGTCCGCCCACCATGCGGCGTCGCGCGGCGCGTCCGGGGCGGTCATTCCCATCGTCAGCAGGCTGTCGTACCAGCGCAGCGAATAACCGGCGGGATCGAGGCGCAGCATCTCGTCGGTGAAGGTGAAGTACGACTGGGCGTTGAAACTCAGCGGAATGATGATGACGATCGGCGCGATCAGGAAGAAGAAGATCAACCCGCAGATCGTGAGGTAGGCGTAGCGCCAGGCGCGCTCCAGCGGCGAGGCGTAGATCGGCGCGGCCATCGCGTCACCCCAGCTTCATGTTGTCGATGCCGATCAGACGGTCGTAGAGCCAGTAGAGCAGAAGGATCGCGCCGAGCAGCATCGCCGCCAGCGCGGCGGCAAGCGACCAGTTCAGCGATTTCTGCATGTGGAAGGCGATCATGTTCGAGAACAGCTGGCCGGACGCGCCGCCAACTAGCGCCGGCGTGATGTAGTAGCCGACCGCGAGGATGAACACGAGCAGCACGCCCGCGCCCACGCCCGGCACGGTCTGCGGCAGATAGACCCGGCGGAACGCTGTCCAGGACGAGGCGCCGAGCGACCGGGCCGCCCGGACATAGGTCGGCTTGATCGTTCGCATCACCGAATAGAGCGGCAGGATCATGAACGGAAGCAGGATATGCGTCATCGCGATGATCGTGCCGGTCTGGTTGTACATCATCTCGATGCGGTTGTCGTCGGCGACGATCCCGCTCGCGACCAGCGCGTTGTTCACCACGCCCTGGCTCTGGAGCAGGACCATCCAGCTGGTGGTGCGCACCAGCAGTGAGGTCCAGAACGGCAGCAGGACGAGGATCATCAGCAGGTTCGAATAGCGCAGAGGCAGCGTCGCGAGCAGATGCGCGATCGGGAAGCCGAGCAGCACACACAAGCCGGCGATCACGGCGGAGATCAGCATCGTGCGCCAGAACAGCGGGACGTAGATGCGCTGTTCGGGCGCGACGCGCGTCACCGAGCCGTCGACGTCGACCTTGCGATCAAGCGCGGCGATGTAGAAGTTCGGCGTATGGGCGGCTGCGGCCTCGCGCATCGCCGTCCACAGGTCCGGCCGCGCCCAGTCCGCGTCCAGCCCGAGCAGCGCATCGCGGAAAGGCGGCGCGAGGTCTTCGGCGCGCCGGCCGGCCGAGGTGAACAGCGAGCGGGCGCCCGAGACGTCGTAGTTGATCCGGGTGCCGACGTTGCCGAGCGCCCGTATCTCGCCCCCGTGACGCAGATCCGCGACGAGTGCGGCGAACGCGGCCTCGTCGGGCTCAGTCCCGGCCGGGTTCGCGGCGAACCAGTCGCGCACGTTGACCATGATCGGCGTCCGCACGCCGGTTCCGAAATCGACGTGGGTCGTGAAGCCGGAGTTTGCGACCGACCGGTAGAGCAACTGACCGATGGGCGCCGCGAACGTCAGCAGGATGAACGCAAACAGCGGCGCCACCAGCAGGAAGGCGCGCAGCTGCGCCCCGCGATTGGCGCGCGCAAGCGCCGCCTTCAGCGGCACGCCGTCGGCGGTCTTGAGCCCGGGCATCGGGAGCGCGATGTCGGCCATGCGGTCGAACGTCCTCGCAACAGCGGTCGGCGCGCCCCGGAAGGGCGCGCCGGGGCGTGGCTTCAGTTTGCGGCGATCCAGGCGGCGAAGCGTTCGTTGAGTTCGCTGTCGCGATCGACCCAGAAGTCATAGGACGAGAGCAGGGCGTTGCTCATGTTGGCCTCCGAGGTCGGCAGGTGCTCGGCCATGTCGATCTCGCCCTTGCCCTGGAAAGTTTTCGGGATCGACTCGGAGGAGCGGCGGGGCGGGCCATAACTGATCCATTGCGCGGCAGCAGAGCTCGCCTCGGTGCCGGTCGAGTAGGCGATGAACGCGAGCGCCTCCTCCATGTTCGGCGCGCCCTTGGGGATGACCCAGCCTTCCAGTTCGTAGACCTGGCCGTCCCAGACGATGCCGAAGGGCGAGCCGTCGTTCACCGCGGCAAAGAAGATGCGGCCATTGTAGGCGGTCGTCATCGCGACTTCGCCGTCCGCGAGCAGCTGCGGCGGTTGGGCGCCCGCTTCCCACCAGACGACATCGGACTTGATGGTGTCGAGTTTGGCGAAGGCGCGTTCGACCCCCTCGTCGGTCTCGAGCACGTCGTAAACCTCGGCGGCCGGGACGCCGTCGGCCATCAGCGCGATCTCTAGGTTGATCTTGGCTCCGCGGCGCATGCCGCGCTTGCCGGGAAACGCCTCGAGATCGAAGAAGTCGGCGATCGTCGTCGGCGGGTTGTCGGCGTACTTCGTCGTGTCGTAGGCGACGATCGAGGCCCAGACGTCGGTCGCGACCAGGCAGTCGGTGACGGCGCCCTCGATGAAGTCCTCCGCGGCGGGCGTGCCGTCGGGCGCGGGCGTCAGGATGGAGGCGTCGATCTCTTCGAGCAGGCCCTCGTCGCAGAGGCGAATGGCGTCGGCGTATTCGACCGAGGCCACGTCGACCGTGACGTTGCCGGCCTCGACCTGCGCCTTGATCGGCGTCGCCGGATTGTCGCTGTCGACCGAGACGACACGGATGCCGGACGTCTCGGCGAAGGGTTTGTGGTAGCCCTCGACCTGGCTGATGGTGTAGGCGCCGCCCCAGCCCATCACCACGACCTCCTTGTCCTGGGCCGTCGCGGTCGTCGCGAGCGTCATGCTCGCCAAGGCCGAGGTTGCTAGCAGTCGCATTTTCATGTTGGAACTTTCTCCTGTTGATCGTCGTCGCTTCGCGGCCCTGCGCCTCAGGCGGCGTCGAGCGCGCGACAGTCCTCCGGCAGCCAGCCGATGTGCAGTTTCTCGCCCGGCGCGAGTTTCACCTGATCGACGCTGTTGCGGCATTTCATCACGAAGTCGTCGTTGCCGGCCACGCGCAGCCGCGTGCGGAAGATGTCGCCCATGTAGATGAACTCGAGCACTTCGGCCTCCAGCGTATGAGCGTCGCCGGGCAGGCGGTCGTGCTTGAACTCGACCCGTTCGGGCCGGATCGAGACGGTGGTTCGCTCGCCAGGACGGCTGACGTTGACCGGGACGGCGTCGAGCAGCTCGCCGGTCGACAGCCGCACCGTGCAGACGCCGCGCTCGATCGCCTCGACCGTGCCCTCCAGCGTGTTGTTCTCGCCGATGAAGCTCGCGACGAAGCGGTTGTCGGGGCGCTCGTACAGATCCTCGGGGGGCGCCAGCTGCTGGATGCGACCGTCGTTGAACACGGCGATGCGGTCTGACATGGTCAGCGCCTCGCCCTGGTCGTGCGTGACGTATACGACGGTGACGCCTAGGCGCTCGTGGATGTGCTTGATTTCGAACTGCATATGCTCGCGAAGCTGCTTGTCCAGCGCGCCGAGCGGTTCGTCCATCAGCACCAGTTCGGGCTCGAACACCAGCGCGCGGGCCAGCGCGACGCGTTGTTGCTGGCCGCCGGACAGCTGTGCGGGCCGGCGCGCCGTGAAGGCGCCCATCTGGACCATATCGAGCGCGCGCCGGACCTTGCTCTCGATGTCGGCCCTCGACATCTTGCGGACCTGGAGCGGGAACGCGAGGTTTTCGCCCACCGTCATGTGCGGGAACAGCGCGTAATTCTGAAAGACCATGCCGATCCCGCGCTTTTCGGGCGGGATGTTGCTGATCGGGCGCCCTCCGAGCTTGATTTCACCGTGCGTGGCGGTCTCGAAACCGGCGAGCATCATCAGGCAGGTGGTTTTCCCCGAGCCCGACGGCCCGAGCATCGTCAGGAATTCGCCCTTGCCGATGTCGAGGTTCAGGTCCTTCACAACCAGCGTTTCGCCGTCATAGCTCTTTTGCACGTGCTCGAAAGCCACGAAAGCGGTGTCGCCGCGTCCAGCGCTCATGCGGTCTCCCTGTCAAGGCGTTCGGGCCTGCGCCCGCTTGCCGCTAAGATAAGCACATCGTCCCGCCCCGCGCAAACCCGTCGCCGCGCCGCGCCATATTCGATCACAGCGTTGCGACGCCTGTGGTGCAGGGTCAAGCCCGCGGATGCCCGATTTGTCGGCATGGCCGCGACGGCGGCGCTTTGTTGCGCAGCTATCAGGCGTATGCCAGTCGATTGTGCAGCCGGGGCCGGGTGGCGCCGTGGCGTCCCGATGCAATGCGCTTGCGTTGCCCGAGCGCCGCAATTTACATGGGCGCGGGGTTTCGATCGGGTCGCAATTGGACGTGGAGGACGATCATCTCTTTTTTCAACGAGATGTATAACGGCCAGGATCTGCGGCCTGCGTACGGCCCGGTGATGGACTGGGTGCGCAGCACGCCGCCCGAGGTGATCGCGCAGAAGAAACAGGAGGCCGAGGCGCTGTTCCGGCGGATCGGCATCACGTTCGCCGTTTACGACGAGGGCGGCAGCACCGAGCGGCTGATCCCGTTCGACATGATGCCGCGCGTCTTTACCGAGCGCGAGTGGCGCAAGCTGGAGCGCGGCGTGAAGCAGCGCGCAAGGGCGCTGAACGCCTTCCTCTACGACGTCTATCACCGTGCGGAGATCATTCGCGCCGGCGTGGTGCCCGCCGACCTGGTCTATCGCAACGGGGCCTACGAGGCGGCGGTGGTCGGCATCGACCCGCCGGCGAACGTCTACAGCCATATTGTCGGCATCGATCTGGTGCGCACCGGGCCCGACGAATTCTTCGTGCTCGAGGACAATTGCCGCACGCCGTCGGGCGTCAGCTACATGCTGGAAAACCGCGAGATCATGATGCGGATGTTCCCCGAGCTGTTCCGGTCGACCCGGATCGCCCCGGTGGACGACTATCCCGACCGGCTGCGCCGCACGCTCGGCTCGGTGGCGCCGGTGAAATGCGACGGCGAGCCGGAGATCGTGCTGCTGTCGCCCGGCGCCTACAACAGCGCGTACTACGAGCATTCGTTTCTCGCCGACCAGATGGGGATCGAACTGGTCGAGGGCCAGGATCTGTTCGTGCAGGGCGAATTCGTCTACATGCGCACGACCGAGGGTCCGAAGCGCGTCGACGTGATCTACCGCCGGATCGACGACGCGTTCCTCGATCCGCTGTGCTTTCGGCCCGACTCGATGCTCGGCGTGCCGGGGCTTATGAACGTCTATCGCTCGGGCGGCGTCGCCATCTGTTCGGCGCCGGGGTCGGGGGTGGCCGACGACAAGGCGGTCTACACGTTCGTGCCGGAAATGATCCGCTTCTATCTCGGGGAGCAGCCGATCCTGAAGAACGTCCAGACCTGGAAATGCGCCGACGCGTCCGACCGGCTGTACGTGCTCGACAACCTCAAGGATCTGGTGGTCAAGGAGGTGCACGGCTCGGGGGGCTATGGAATGCTGGTCGGACCGGCCTCGACGAGCGAGCAGATCGCCGCCTACGCCGAGCGGATCAAGGCGGCGCCCGAGGACTTCATCGCCCAGCCGACGCTTTCGCTTTCGACGGTGCCGACGTTCGTCGACAGCGGGCTCGCGCCGCGGCATGTCGATCTGCGACCATATTGCCTCGTCGGGCGCGAGGTGCACCTGTGTCCCGGCGGGCTGACGCGCGTCGCGATGCGCGAGGGCAGCCTCGTCGTGAACTCGTCGCAGGGCGGCGGGGTCAAGGACACCTGGGTTCTGGCGGATTGAGTCACCTGCGCTCCGGTTGACACGCCGCGGACCCCGCCCTCTAGTGGGGCCACAGGAGACTATCCGCCCATGCTGATCCGTTACAGCGACCTGCTGGCCCTTAAGATCACCACCGCCGAGGCTGCGCAGCACCGTGTCGCCGACGTGCTGGTGGACGACGATCTGACGCTCGTCTACGTGGTCGCCGAGTTCCGGGGGTGGCTGTCGGAGGGCAGGACGGTCGTGCGGGCGGCCGACTTCGGCGAGCCGGACATTGGGGCCGGGACGTGGCCGACGGAGCTCGCGAAGGAAGATATCCGCCCCGCGCCCGAGCCTGCCGCGCGCGACGCCGACAACCACCGCGCCGAGGCGGAGGCGCTGCGGGCGGCTGGCGTAGCGGACGCCTCGTGCTCGGTGGGGCCAGGCCTCTTCGACACGCGCGCGAGCCTGCCTGCCGGGCACATCCGCACGCTCCACCGCCTGATGGGAGCCAAGGTCTCGGGCTCGGACCGCGAGGCGGGACAGCTGCTCGACGTGCTGGTCGACATGGACGCGCGCCGGGTGACGGCGCTGGTTGTCGAGACCGGGCTGCCGGTGGGCGAGCATCAGCGGGTGGTGCCGGTGCGGATGCTGGACGAACCCGATTGGGCGAAGCCGGAGCTGCGCCTCACCTGTCCCGCGAGCCGGGTGGACGAAAGCCCCGACCTGCACGAGGTGCCACTGGAGCGCAAGTGGTGGAACGCCGTGCTCGCCTATTACGGGCTGTAGCGGCGCATGCTGAGCCGCACCGCCGAGAGCCTGTACTGGCTGGCGCGCTACATGGAGCGCGCGGAGACCATGGCGCGGCTGCTCGAGGTCGGTTACCGGATGGCGATGATGCCGTCGGCGGCCGACGGCTATCGCAACGAATGGGAGTCGCTGGTGTCGGCGGCCGGCGCGGCGGAGGGGTTCACGGCCAAGTTCGGCGAGGAAGCCCGCCAGCGCGACGTCGAGACCTGGCTGTTCTTCGACCGCGAAAACCCGTCGAGCGTGATCTCGTGCATCGAGAGCGCGCGGCATAACGGCCGGTCGGTGCGCACGGCGCTGACCACCGAGATGTGGGACGCGCTGAACGGGGCGTACCTCGAGATCGCGGCGATCGAGCGCCAGCCGCGGACCGAAGCGCTGTTGCCGACGCTCTGCGACTGGACCAAGCGCCAGGGAGCGCTGCTGCGCGGCACCACCGAAACCTCGCATCTGCAGAACGATGGCTACGACTTCCTCAACCTCGGATACTATCTGGAGCGCGGCGACAACACGGCGCGGCTACTCGACGTCAAGTATTACGT
>JBBRUZ010000023.1:0-26722 GCA_038247355.1 Rhodobacterales bacterium | reverse complement strand
GGGCGCCACACCCGATACCCGCACGAGGCGCGGATCCGCCACGAAAGGACGGAGTGCATCGTGTTTGCGAGCCACGCGCGTTATCACTCTCTGAAAACCGGCCGCGCGCGCGCAGATATCCCCGCGCGCCTGCGCTGCTGCCGGGTCTTCTCCGACGCGGGCGCTTTCCGGTGAAAGCGGTAAGGAGAATGCTCAGCCCATCCGACCAGACGGGCTAGACGACGAGGCAGCGTCGGGGCGCCTGATCTCCCAACGTGTATCAGAGCACGTCGTAAACGGCGTCATCTGACGCATTGCTGTCGAGATGGATTAGGCGTCTAATTCTCAACGAATTCAAGCCCCCCCAACCGTATGTGCGAGGGTCGTTCGCACGCAAAACATGCATTGATTGCAAGGCACCCTCATCGCCCGGACCGGGTTCGCCCTGGTCCGAGCCGGCGCGCGATCAGAGTGTCTTCGGCTGAGATGCCTATCCGCACCGCCCGACTTCGCGGGACTTCAGAGCCGCTCGATCCCCAGCGCAATCCCCTGACCACCGCCGATGCACATCGTGATCAATCCGTACCGGCCGCCTATCCGTTCCAGCTCGTATAGCGCCTTGATCGTCAGGATCGTCCCCGTCGCCCCGACCGGATGGCCCAGCGCGATAGCGCCGCCGTTCGGATTTACCTTCGCAGGATCGAGCCCCAACGCCTTGTTCACAGCCAGCGCCTGGGCGGCGAAAGCTTCGTTGGACTCGATCACGTCGAAGTCGTCCACCTCAAGCCCGATCCGTTCCAGCAGCTTGCGGACCGCCGGCGTCGGCCCGATCCCCATCACCCGCGGCGGCACCCCGGCGACGGCGTAGCCGAGCACGCGCGCCTTCGGCTTCAACCCGGCCCTTTCGGCGGCCTCCGCCGTGGCAAGCACCACCGCCGCCGCGCCGTCATTGATCCCGCTTGCATTGCCGGCGGTGACGGACCCGTCCTTCTGGAACGCTGGCCGAAGCTTGGACAGCGTTTCCATCGTCGTCGCTTTCGGGTGCTCGTCCATCCCCCAGTCCACCATTTCGCGCTTCACCTTTACCTCGATCGGCGCGATCTGGCTCGTGAACCGACCTCCCGAAATCGCCGCTGCCGCCCGCTGTTGGCTCTCAAACGCGAACGCGTCCTGATCGCCCCGGGTGATCTGGTGCTCCGCCGCGACGTTCTCCGCAGTGACGCCCATATGCCCGGTTCCGAATGGACAGGTCAGCGCACCCACCATCATGTCGATCGCGCTCGTGTCGCCCATCTTCTGTCCGAAGCGGACCGAGCTCATCGCATAGGGCGCCCGCGACATGCTCTCCGCGCCGCCCGCCAGTGCGAAATCCGCGTCGCCCATCGCGAGGACCTGGAACGCCGACGCAATGGCCTGCGCCCCCGATCCGCAGAGGCGGTTGACGTTCATCGCCGCGGCGCTGTCCGGAATGCCGGCTTCGATCGCGGCGACGCGGGCGAGATACATGTCCCGCGGCTCGGTGTTGATGACATGCCCGAAAAAGATCTGGCCGATCTGGCCGCCCTCCACACCGGACCGCTCCAGCGCAGCGCGGGCGACGTGCGCGGCCAGCGCCGTCGGCGGCGTCGCCGCGAGACTGCCGCCGAACGCGCCGATGGCGGTTCGGGCGCCATCGAGCAGGACGATTTCGGTGTTCATTGCGGCTCCCTCCGGTTATCGTTAAGGTGACGTCGTACACCCGGAGCCTCAATACAAGGCTGTGCACCAGCGGTTGGACCAAAAATGCTCGCCGGCCGCACATTTCGGTTGCGAATTGGACAGGTTGCCAAGAACGCGCCAAGGCAGGTGATCATTGCGGGTCCTTATCGTTGAAGATAACGCCGATCTCGCGGCAGTCTGGGCCGGTTTCCTCGGGCGGCAGGGGATGGTGTGCACGATCGCCGCGACGCCGGACGACGCATATGCAGCGCTGCGCGCCAGCGATTTCGACGCGTTAATCCTCGACATGGAAGTTTCCGAGAGCGAGGCCGTTGCGGTCGCCGATTTCGCAACCTACCGCAATCCCAACATTCCGATCATCGCAGTCACCGCACGGAACTTCTTCTCCGATGGCCTGCTGTTTCAACTGATCCCCAACGCCCGCGGCCATCTGCGGCGACCGCTGCGCCTCGAGGACATGGCGGCCATCGTCGAGCACTACGGTTCGCGCACCACCGCATCCTCGCGCCCATGACCGCCTCGGCGGCCATGCGGCGCGCTCCAGTCCATCGCCGGTCCGATCGGGACGACGCCCGAAGGGTTCACCGAAGGGTGGCTGGTGTAATAGTGCCGGACAATCTGGCCGAAATCGACCGTCTCAGCCACTCCCGGCCACTGATACAACTCGCGCGCGTAATCCCAGAGCGCGGGATAATCGACCAGCCGCCGCCGGTTGCACTTGAAATGACCGTGGTAGACCGCGTCGAACCGCAATAGCGTCGTCACGAGCCGCCAATCCGCCTCGGTGACGCAGTCGCCCATAAGATATCGATGCGCGCCGATCCGCGCCTCGAGCCAGTCGAGCGTCGCGAAGACGTCATGCGCCGCGTCGTCATAGGCGTCCTGCGTGGTGGCGAAACCGGCCCGATAGACGCCATTGTTCAGCCCTCGATAGACCCGCGCGTTCACCACCTCGATCTGCGGCCGCAACGCTGCGGGCCAGAAATCGTCGCTGTTGCCGGTGACGCCGTCGAACGCTGAATTGAACATGCGGATGATCTCGGAGGACTCATTCGAGACGATGGTTTCCCTTTCGCGATCCCAAAGCACCGGCACCGTCACGCGACCGTTGGCGCGCTGATCGGCCCTCACATAGATGTCGCGCAGGAATCGCGCGCCATAGAGGCTGTCGCCGGTGGTCCCCACCGCCGGTGCGGCGAAGGTCCAGCCGTCCGTCGCCATCTGCGGAAGCACCACATCGATGCTGATATGGGGCGTGAGCCCCTTCAGCGTGCGAAAGATAAGCGTTCGATGCGCCCAGGGACAGGCGAGCGAGACATAAAGGTGGTAGCGTCCGCTCTCGGCGCGAAATCCGCCGCCGCCGCCGGGGCCAGGCGCGCCGTCCGCGGTGATCCAGTCGCGAAACCTGCTCTCGCCTCGCTCGAAACGACCGTCGGCGGCGAACCCGCCGGCGTCGTCGCGCCACGCTCCGTCGCGTAGAAATCCCATCGTCCGCCTCCTTGCAGATATCCGCTGTCAAATGGATCTCAGGGCGCGACGATAAAGCCCGCTCCCGTCGCAAATCCGTTTCGAATTCCGACCGGGTCCACCGATCCGCCGGAACCGCCTCCGGCCGCAACCCGGCACAGCGCACTGCGAGACAACCACCGCGCGAGCCCGCGCCCGATCCGACGCATCTTTGCGGATCAGAGCGCCCGCAGACGTGCGGTGGTGTCGTGGTCGGCGAGGATCCGCATGATCTTCGAGGACGCGAGCACCGCATAGCTTTGCTGCGCGTCCAGATCCGCGAGGCGCTGACCGTCAGTGACCTTCAGCCACGCCCCCGCCAGAACCGGTTCGGGCCCTCCCAGTCGGCGTTCTGTCGGCGCGTCGAGCCAGACCATGTGGCGTGCGAGCGCGCGTACATCGCCGAGCAACGCGCCCAAATCCGCCGGGGGCGGCGGCGCGCGCCGAAGCTCGTCGATCACCGTGATTGTCGCGCGTTCGATCCGCGGCGGTTCGCGGTCCTCCGGAGTGCCCATCACCTGCCAGTTCGCCATGCGATCGCCCGCGGCGCTCGACCCGAGAAAGGCCCCGAGCGGCACGGCGACCAGCATGCTGACGAGCGCCGGGCTCATCCAGGCGAGCAGCGACCATGAGATGACTCCCGCCCCCACCGCGAGGAACCCGCCCACCAGCACGTGCCGGCGGTGAAAGAGCCACAGGGTCCGCCAGGACAGCCCATCGGCGTCGCGCGCCTGGGCGTTCCATCCGCTGTCACGCCCGACGAGAATCTGATAGACCGCCCGCGTCTGCGTCAGCATAAGGATCGGTGCGGTCAGCGCGGACAGCAGGCACTCGGCCAGAAAATCCGGCGCCGCGCGAAGCCGCTGACCCCGTGACGCAGGATCGAGCAGAAAGCCCACGATTCCGAGGAGCTTGGGCAGATAGAGTGCGAGCAGGCACAATCCGAAAAGCGTGATGGCGCGCTGCGCGTCGATCTGCGGCCAGGTCGGAAACAGCGCCCAGCCGTCCGGGAAATAGTTCGGTGGCACGAGATTGGCGTAAAGCGCCAGGGACATGCCCGCCAGCAGGAACATGAGCCAGAGCGGCGCTGCGAGATACGCCGCGGCCCCCATCGCCATATGCAGACGGCTCAGCGGATGGAGCCCGGTCACCCGCAACAGCGCGAGATGCTGGAGATTGCCTTGCGCCCACCGGCGATCGCGCGCGACCATCTCGACGAGGTTCGGGGGCGCGCGTTCGAAACTGCCGCCCAGATCGTCGGCGAGATAGACCGCATAGCCGCTCCGCCGCAGCAGCGCGGCCTCGACGAAATCATGGCTCAGGATCAGACCGCCGAACGGTTTGCGCCCCGCGAGCTCGGGCAGGCCGGCGCTCGCGGCGAAGGCGGCGGTCCGCATGATCGCGTTGTGACCCCAGTAGTTGCCTGCGTCCCCGAACCAGGCCGCGAGCCCGCGCGCGAGCATCGGTCCGTAGACCCGCCCGGCGAACTGCTGCATCCGCGCCAGCGGCGTCCGCGCGCCGATCAGTCGCGGCACCGTCTGGATCAGGCCCGCTTCCGGCGCCGCCTCGAGGCGCCGGGCAAGCGCCAGCATGGTCTCGGCCTCCATCAGGCTGTCGGCGTCTAGGACGAGCATGAAGTCGTAGGCGCCGCCCCAGCGCTCGACCCAGTCGGTGACGTTTCCGACCTTTCGCTCGCGGTTGACCGAGCGGTGACGGTAAAAGAGCCGATCCTCGAGGCCGAACCGGGTCCGGGCGTCATCGACGAGCGCCTGTTCCTCGAGCCACAAACGAGGTTGATTGGTGTCGCTGAGCACGAACAAATCGAAACGGTCCGCGGGCGCCCGTTCGGCGAGGCCGCGCAGCGTCGCGCAGGCCATGCCGATCACGCCCGCCGGATCCTCGTTGTATGTCGGGAGCAGGATCGCGGTGCGGGCGGCGATCGGGACATCCGCCGCCGGGCCGGGCGGCGCAGGCGCCAGAAGCCCGAGAACGCTCGACACCGAATTGAAGCATATCCATCCGATGTTGAGCACGAAAAGCCCGAGCAGCAGCGCCTCGATCAACACGAGATCCCCGACGGCGAGCACGCGGTGCATCTGTGACGCGAACCAGACCGTCAGCGCGACGCTCGCCACGACGAGGATCACCCGCAGTACGTTGGTCCGCAGACGAAACGGCAGGGGCCGAGCGGTGGTCGGGTCGAACTGGCGCAGGTCCTGCACCGGCATTCGCAGCGGCGCCTCGGCAGGGAGCGGAGCCTTCAGCCCCCTGGCAGTCGCGCGCGCGGTCAGTTGGTCCACAGATACATCCAGACCTCGCCGACGACCTTCCCGCCGCGCAGCAGATCGACCCGCAGATCGGCGCTTGCCTCGCCCTCGGGGTTGAAGTCGAAGGTCACCCGCAGGCCCGCGATGGCCACGTTCGCCGAGATCGCGATGTCGTCCACCACGCCCGCCGATGTCTGCGCCCTCGCCTCGAGTCCCTCGAGCGGGGGCGGCCCCTGGGTGCCCGGTTCGGAGTAATCGATGACGAACCGACGCCAGCCTTCGCGCTCGCTCGCGCCGGTTAGCGTTCGGGTGACCCGCAGCATCCCCTTCGGGAGCGGCGCGTCCCAGCCCCAGGTAAGGCGGTAGGTCAGCGTCGTCTGGCTGCCCGCCGCGAGCGGCGCCTCGGGCCGCCAGAACGCCGCGATGTTGTCGTGGATTTCCCGGTCGCTCGGGATCTCGACCAGCACGACGCTTCCGGGGCCCCAGTCGCCGATCGGCTCGACCCACAGACTCGGACGACGATCGAACCGGTCTTCGAGGGCCTCGTACTCCGAGAACCGCTTTTCACGCTGGATCAATCCGAAGCCACGCGGACCGGTGTCGGCGAAGGCGCTGATCTGCAGCCGTCGCGGATTGTGCAACGGCCGCCAGATCCACTCGTTCCTGCCGTTCCAGACCACGAGTCCGTCGGAGTTGTGCACCGCCAGCCTCGGATCGTCGTAAATGCGCCGATCCTTCGCCGCAAAGAGATGCATCGACGTCAACGGAGCAAGGCCGATCCGGTCGATTTCGGCCCGCGCGAAAAGCGTGGCCTCGACGTCGATCAGCGTCTCGCCTCCGGGCCGTATCGTGAACCGATACGCGCCCGACACGCTCGGACTGTCGAGCAGCGCGTGGACGACCATGCGCCCGTCGGCGGGCTGTTCGAGCCAGAACGTCTTGAAGAACGGGAATTCCTCGCCGTCCGCCTCGCCGCTGCGCAGCGCGAGCCCGCGCGCGCTCAGGCCGAAGACCTGCCCGCGCGCCACCGCCTGGAAGTAGCTCGCGCCCGCGAAAATGACGAAAGGCTCCATGTGGTCCGGTGCGTTCAGCGCGGTCAAGCCCTTGAACCCCGCGAATTCGAGCGGGCCTTCGGGCGGCAGTCCCTCGACGTCGGGATACACGAAGGCGTCCGGACTGAAGGCCACCTTCAGGACCTGGTCGCCCCGCACCGTATGAAGCTCCACAGGCTCGCGGTAGATGAAGCCCGAATGGAGGGGTTCCACGACGAAGCCGCTCGGCGGGTCGGCGAACAGCCGCGCTTCATCGCGCGCACCGATCTCCTCGTAGTCGGCGAACGGCAGGTTGCGCAGCGGTTCGGGCACCGGCGGTTCGGGAGGGACGAACGGCGCCGCGGCCAGCTGCCGCGCAAGTTCGATGACGGTCGGACGCCCGAACTGAACGGTTTCCTGGCCCACTGCGGTCCGGACTCCAAGCCCAACGACGATGTGGAACGCTGCTGCGGCGCCGAAAAACTCGCGGCGATTTACGGCTGAAAGCACTTTGACAGCGTTCCTTCATCATGCGGGCCTTGGCACGATTAATCAGATCGCGCATTTCCTCGGGGTTTCCAAGGGTAAGGTCGCATGAAAACGCTGAACCTTGTTGACTGCGTTCGATGGGCCGTTTCGCTTTGACCAAAATTTCAATGGTTTGGACGATCCTGCGTCAATGCCGGTTCGGGTGGCGCGCGCCGACCGGCGGTTTCGCGCCAATCGGCGCTCGGCTCAACATCTGCGCGAGGCGGGGTGCACGGCGCCTGCGCGGCCGCGAGTGCGCCAATGGCGGTTACGGAAACGGTGACCGGCGTCCTGGGCCGGGCGTTATCCGGGTGATTCCCACCGACCCCGCCCGGGCGAGCTCGACGTCGAACGACATCGGGATGTACTCGCTACGCCGCCACAGCGCGGCGAGGTCATCGTAATGCCGCGACAACAGGTGTCCGCTCTGACCGGTCGCGATCACGAACACGCTCGAATCCGGGTCCGAGAAATCATAAACCGCCCGCAGACCCGACGCGTGGGTGTTCAGATATGGCTCCGGCGCCCGGCCGGACATCTGACCGCGCAGCAGCGTGTGGTCACCGCCGGGCGTCGACTGGCGGATGTTGACCAGCAGGCGCAGCAGCGGAACATTCCCGAGCGTCTGGTGCTGGTGCAGCGCCTGATGCGCATCGCCCCAGCGCCAACTTTGCAGCCGCGGCCCGAATCGCTCCTCGATCTCGATCAGAGCTTCGTCCAGCGCGAGCCGTGCCATCGCGACGCAGGTCTCCGCCGCGGTCGTCTGGGCCACGTCGCACCAGACGCCGGCCCCATCGACGTCGCGGAAAACCCGCTCCAGAAACACCGGGTCCGGCGTCGGCAGGTCTTCGGCCAGCGGCCCCAGCTCGTCGACGATCAGCCGCCGCTGCAATGCGCGCACCCAGGCCGCGTAGATCAGCGGCTCGGGCGTGTGCTCCGACATCTCGCCATTCCAGTTCGCCAGCCGCTCCAGCGCGGTCTGCCGGCGACGCCCGGCGCTGCCTTCGACGGCCGGTTCGCCCGAATACCACAGATCGCGCGCGATCAGCGGCAGCAGCAACCGCGCCGCTTCGGAGACCGTGTCGGTCTGGATCTCGATGAAGCTCGGCAACGTGTGGAACGCCCGGGCGTTCAGCAGCCGCGTCGCTCGGACGATGCGGTGACTGTCGCCCCAGTCAAAGCTCAGATGATCGGGAAACGCCGCATCGGTCAGCTTGTTGTTGGTGTTGGCGACGATCCCGCCGGGAGGATCGAGAACCCAAGGGTTGGTCTCGAACGGCCTCAAGCCGAGCCAGTCGTTCTGTGGGAGCCAACCCGGCGCCGGTATCGCCCCCCGGCTGGTGTGCCCCGCCTGGCGATGCGGCGCCCGTCCGGCCAACTGCATGGCGATCGAGCGCGCATCCGCCATCGTGATCATCACCGAAGGCGCAATGTAACCGCCAACCGCCGCGCGGGCGGAACGGACCGATTGCGCCCGCATCAGCGCGATGGCGGCGCCGACCGAGCGATCCTCCGCGGTCAGCGCCGTCCACGCGAGGCTCGCCACATGCCCGACCGGGGTGACGCCGCGCGCGCCGAACGCGTCGTCCGGCAGCACCGGACCGTGGCGGGTCCAGCGAAGCGTCACCGTCTCGGACGCGGCGCCCTTTACGCCGATCAGCGCACGGCGTTCGACGAACGGCCGCCAGCCGTCGGGCGTTAGGTACGCATCGGGATCGTCGGGATCAATCCGCTCGATGTAGATATCCTGATCGTCAAGATAGCTGGACGTCAGACCCCATCCGAACGCCGGGTTGCGGCCGATCAGCACTGCCGGCACGCCGGGGATCGTGCCGCCCATCACCGGCCCCTCGGCGAGATCCATCCGCGCCAGCATCCAGATCGACGGTGCGCTCAGCCCCAGATGCGGATCGGTCGCGAGCAGCGGCGCCCCGCCCGCCGCCCGCGCGCCCGAAGCGGCGAACGCGTTCGACGCCCCGGCCAGACCGACCGGCGCGACCGGATCGAGCGGATGCGCAGCCGCGCCGCGCCGGACGGGCGCCGGAAACTCGGCGCCGTAATCGGGCAGCCCCATCACCGGGGCGTTCGGCGAATTGGGCATCAGATCACGCACCCGCTCGACAGGCAGGCTAAGCGACAACCGGGCCCGGAGCGTCTCGCGCGCGGCCTTGTCGGTCAGTTGCAGCGCCATCAGCTTCTGGACGGCGATCGAGTCCGCCGGGACCCACGGCGCGATCTGCGCGTCGAAAAGGAAGAACTCCGGCGCCCCGCGCCCCAGCGCCTCGGTCTGGGCCACGCGAAGCCACGCGTTCACGCCGTCGGCATAGGCCTCCAGCGCGCCGCGCGTCGGCGCGGTCTGCCCGGCCGCCGCCGTCTGCGACAACCCGTAGAGGTCGAGCGCCCGCATCAGGCGGTCGATCTCCAGCGTGTCCCGGCCGAACAGCTCGGACAGCCGTCCCTGCGCAGTGCGGCGCATCAGCGTCATCTGCCAAAGCCGGTCCTGCGCATGGACGAAGCCGAGGCCGAAAAAGGCGTCCAGATCCTGCTCGGCCAGAATATGCGGCACGGCGTTGCTGTCGCGCACGATCTCGATTGCGCCGCGCGGGCCGTCGAGCGCAAAATCCCCGTCGTAGTCGGGCAGCGACTGACCCGCCACGTAGTAGGCGAGGCCGATCCCAACGAGGACCAGCGCGCCCATCGCGACAACGGCGCGCATCAGCCACCGGAACAGAAACGCCATGTCCGGCCTGTGCCCCCTAGTAATTTTGTGTCGGGGGCGCGCCCCCGCATGGTTCGATTTCGGGGGCTCGCGCCCCCGCACGTCGGGGCGCACGCGCCTCGTGGCTCGGTGTCCGCTTGACCGAGCCCGGATAGCAGGCCACTACGAGCGTGACAACGGACGAGGCCCGCATGGCGAAACTGGCGTTCATCGGACTGGGCGTGATGGGCTTTCCGATGGCGGGCCACCTCGCCGCGGCGGGACATGCCGTCACCGTCTACAACCGCACCCCGGCACGTGCCAAGGCTTGGGCGACGAAGTACGGCGGCGCCGCGGCGCCGACCCCCGCCGCGGCCGCCACCGGCGCCGCGATAGTGTTTTCCTGCGTCGGCAACGACGACGACCTGCGCGCGGTGACGATCGGCCCCGATGGCGCGTTTAATGGCCTCGAGGCGGACGCGGTGTTCGTAGATCACACGACGGCCTCCGCTGCGGTCGCCCGCGAACTCGCCGCCACGGCGCAGGCGCAGGCCGCCCATTTCATCGACGCGCCGGTGTCCGGCGGTCAGGCGGGCGCGGAGAATGGCGCGTTGTCGGTGATGTGCGGCGGCGCGTCCGAACCCTTTGCGCGCGCCGAGCCGGTGATCGCCGCCTACGCCAAGGCCTGCCGGCTGATGGGGCCGGTAGGCGCTGGCCAGTTGACCAAGATGGTCAACCAGATCGCCATCGCCGGCCTTCTGCAGGGGCTCTCCGAAGCGCTCGCGTTCGCGATGCGCGCCGGGCTCGACGGCGCGGCTGTCCTCGACGTCATTTCCAAGGGCGCCGCCGGCTCGTGGCAGATGGAAAACCGCGGCCGCACGATGCTCGCGGACAAGTTCGACTTCGGCTTCGCCGTCGACTGGATGCGAAAGGATCTGGGCATCTGCCTCGCCGAGGCCAACGCCAACGGCGCGGCTCTGCCGGTCACCGCGCTGATCGACCAGTTCTACAAGGACGTTCAGGCCATGGGCGGCGCGCGCTGGGACACGTCCAGCCTGATCAAGCGGCTGGGATGACCGCGCCCGACTTTTCGCGCGACCTGAAGATCGCCCCGTCGATCCTGTCGGCCGATTTCGCGCGGCTCGGCGAAGAGGTCCGCGCCGTCGAGGAGGCGGGCTGCGACTGGATCCACGTGGACGTGATGGACGGGCATTTCGTCCCCAACCTGACGATCGGCCCCGTCGTCGTGCGCGCGATCCGGCCGCAGGTCGGCACCGTGCTCGACGTCCACCTGATGATCGCGCCCGCCGATCCTTACCTGCGCGCCTTCGCCGACGCCGGGGCCGACATCATCACCGTGCACGCCGAGGCCTCGCCCCATCTCGATCGCTCGCTCGCAGCGATCCGCGACCTCGGCTGCAGGGCTGGCGTGTCGCTGACGCCCTCGACCCCGCCCGAAGCGCTCGACTACGTCCTCGACCGCTGCGATCTCGTTCTGGTGATGACGGTCAATCCGGGTTTCGGCGGGCAATCGTTCCTGCGCGCGCAACTGCCGAAAATCAGCCGGCTGCGCAACGCTATCGGCGACCGGCCGATCTGGCTGCAGGTCGACGGCGGGGTCACCACCGCCACCGCGCCGCTGTGCCGGCAGGCCGGCGCCGACACGCTGGTCGCGGGTTCCGCGATCTTCAAGGGCGGCGCCGACGAATACGCCGCCAACATCGCGGCGCTGCGGGCGTCCTGCGCCTGAAACGCGCCCTATCCGCTCGCAACGGCCCGCGCTCGGGACTGTAGGCGCTCGGGACCAGCCGATTCAAGAATTGAACAGCGCGAGAAAGATCAGGATGAACGCCGTCGAGCCGAACACCACCACCCAGAACTTCATGAAGCCCTCGAACGTCTTCTTTTGGACGGTGATGTCCATGTCGCCCGGTGTATGCGCGGCGACGTCCTGTGCGCCGTGTTGGGTCTCGGCCATTCGGTCCTCCGTTCGTTGCGCGCCCCTCGACGCTGTCGCGACCATAGCCGAAATGATTAAGTCAATCGCGGCCCGCTGTCAGGCACAATTTCGCAGTCGCCCGGAGATCGTGGACGCCGGTTTCCGCTGTACCCGCAGAATCAGCGGACCTTGGCGATCAACGCCTCGAACAGCGCAATCTTGCGCCGGTGAAACGCAGTGCGTTCCAGTCGATCGACAATGGCCGTCCGGGCGGATCGGCGCATGGCCGCGTTGTTTGCCGCATCCGTCAGCGTGGCGATAACGGCTTCGGCAATCGCCGCAGACGCGCGCATATCGACGAAGCGCGCCGAGCCCGGCGCGGCGAACTCGCGGACCGGCGCGGTGTCCGACAGAACGAGGGCGCAGCCGGCGCTCATCGCCTCCAGCATCGACCAGGACAGCACAAACGGCACGGTCATATAGATATGGGCGTCTGAGCGCTGAAGCAGCCGCAAATAGTCCGGACCGCACAACGTGCCGACGAACTTGACCCGATCGGCCGGAAGGTCGTGCGTCGCCAGCGCTTCGGCTTTCCAATCGGTCTTGCGCAGCGCGTCTCCGCCATAGGCCACGCGATTCTCGCCGGCGATCAGCACCACCGCCTTCGGATCCGCGGCGAGGATCGCCGGCACGGCGGCCATGAACTGGGGGAAACCGCGATGCGGCTCCATCCCCCTGGTCGCGTAGGTGACGACCCGCGCGCCCGGAGCGACCAGACCGCCCAGGGTGGACGCCCGCATCACGGCGTCTGGACGGAATGTGTCGACATCGACGCCGTCGTGCTCGACGAGCAGCGCCGCCCGAAGGCTGGCCGGAAACTGCGCCGCCTGAAACGCGGTCGGGCAGATCGACACGTCGGCGGCGGCGATGTCCATCGCGATGGGGGCGTTGCGCATCCGCTCGAACATCGGGGCTTCGTCGCCTTGGGTTGCCGGGTGCAGACCCGCCTCCACCAGATAAGCGACGTCGGCGCCGGGATAGCGGTACCACCACTCGCAGTAGGCGACATACGCAGCAGTCGGGAACACGTCGCGCGCACAGAGACCCGGACCCCAGCCGGCGTGCGCGACGATCACGTCCGGGCGATAGCCGTCACGCCGGGCGACGAGCGCGCTGCGCGCGAAGGCCTGCGCATAAAGCGCCGCACGCTCCATCGGCTGGGCGTACGGATGAACGCCGGCGGCCGGGGGGCGGTGCGTCGCATAGTGCAGGATGCGGACGCCATCGGCCGTCGCGTCCGGCGCCGCCGTGGCGAAGGTCGCCGACCAGCCGTGACCGGTCATCCATCGCGCGAGATCGCCGAACTGCGCCGGAAAGTCGTTGTGGATGAACAGCACGCTCGGCGCCGTGCGCCCGCCGGACCGCGTCATGGCGCCGAAAGCGATCCAATGGATCGCGTCATGGCGCCCAAAGCGAGTAGACGCCGATCGACAGCGACAACACCGCGACGCCAAGCGCCGCGAAGACGATGGCGCGCAGGCCGTGGCCGTGCACGGTCGGCGCCGACGGCTCGATGGACGCGAGGGCGGCTTCGATGCGGCCCTGGGCCGTCTCGATCCGTTCGACCACAAGCGTCAGACGCCCGACATCGGCGGAGACCGAGGCGGCTTCGGGACGCTCCGCGCCAGTCGGAAGCTGCGCCACCCGCTCGTAGATGCGTTCGAGCACACGCGTCGCCGGGTCCTGCGCCCCAGCGGCCGCACCGACGCGCTTGAGTGCGGCGCTCGCGCCATCGGGTGCGCGCGCCACGATCACGAGCGTGAATTCGAAACCGGGCTCCAGAGGCGGCGCGATCTCCGCGCGAAAACCGTAACGGCCGGTTCCGATCCCGCCCTTTTCGAGGTCGGCGCGATGTCGGTCGGCGCGCACCGTGCGTATGACCCGGCCCTCGCGAAGGACGTCCACGTCCAGCGCCGCAGCGCTATCGCTCCGGTCGATCGCCCAGCCGGCGATCCTGTCCGACCGCAGGACGTCGATGACGCCATAAATCCGCGGCCCGGCCGTGTGCTCCGCCGCTGATTCCGGCGCCGCCGGCGTGAATTCTGACCCTGGATCGAGCGGCATGACCGTAGTCTCCCTTGCGGACGTTCCGAGACCCTCGACCGGCCCCACGGCGCCAGACCCTGGCCGTCAGCCGGCCGCCCGCAGCGGCTCGGGCGCGAGGCGCCGCAACGGGTCGGCGAGGTCGGCGCCGGTCAGCATGCGACCGGCGAACGGCTTCACCGCACCTGACGCGATCATGTCCTCGATGACGTCGAGCGCCCGCTCGATGTCATCGAACGGCGCGTCGAACAGATCGTAGATCGAAAAGCGCCACCATTGCGTGGCCAGCAGCCGTGCGACGGTCGTATCCGGGAAGCGCAATCGCAGCACCCGCCCCGGCGCGCCCACCACGACGGCGTAGGGCGGAACGTCTTTCAAGACCGTCGCTCGCGCGCCGATGATCGCGCCTGCGCCGATCGTCAGCCCCGCCTTGATGAAGGCTCCGTTGCCGATCCACACGTCGGGTCCGAGCGTCGTGATCGGGCAGCTGTCGGCGAAGTGGGGCTTTCGAGCGTGGATGGCGGGCGCGTCCGCCCCCGCCATCAGCTCGTCCCAGTCGTTGACCTGCGGATAATACCCGATGCGCGACGTTGTCAGCCAGTCGGTCGGATGTTCGTGCGGACCGATCACCACGCCGGCGGCGATCGAGCAGTAGCGCCCGACGCGAACGTTGTTGATCGAGCCGCCGCTGAGGTTGCAAAAGGCGCCGATGTCAATGAAGGCGCCCGGGGCCACCACCGAGATGACGGCGGTCGGCCCCTCGATCCGCGAGCCCGCAGCCAGACACCTGGTCGCCGAAAGGCCCGAAAGCTTCATCCCGAGTGTGGCCAAAGCCTTCCACGAGGGCCCGGTCAGATTGAGTTCGATGGCCGTCATGGTGCTGTCTCTCCTTCGAAAGTGCGGTCGCGGGCGCCCCGGATCTCGTCGCTTGCGCCGCCCCCGGCGCGCCGCGTAATCTAGCGCCGGTCCCGTTGACGAATGGTGAACGGGACCGGCGGCCCCGCGTCCATCCTTGGCCGGACTTACCGCCCGATCCGCACGCGACCTTAACCCCGGACGAACGTCCTCACAGCGTTGCGTGTTCGCCGACACGATGACCCCCCCCTGCGCCGATCGCCCGGCCACCGCTCATTCCTCGCGGAACGCACGTCGGAAGTGCCGCAGGATCGGCTCGAGAATGTAGTCGCCGGCGCGACGCTCCCCGATCTGGATGATGACCTCCACCGGCATCCCGGCGGACAGCGTGACCTCGGGATACGCGGCGAGCCCGGCCGGATCGAGGCTGACGCGGGCCTCGAAGTACCGAGTGCCCTCGCGTTCGTCCTCCAGAAGATCGGCCGACACGTAGATGACCTCGCCATCGACCTCCGGCGCCATCGCGCGGCGGTACGCGATCAACCTGACCCGCGCGCGCCGCCCCGGATAGACGGTGTCGATGGCCTCAGGCGGCAATTGCGCCAGCGCGACCAGCCGATCCCCGTCGGGCACGATCTCCATCAGCGGCGCGCCCGGCGCGACGACGGCCCCGGGCGTGACGGTCTTTATCCCGACCACGACCCCGTCCTGCGGCGCGCGGATCGCATGGCGCTTCAGCACGTCGCCGGCCGCGCGGATGCGGCTTTCGAGACCTTCCACGCCGCGCCTGGTCTCCGCCAGACGGGCCGCGATTTCGGCCAGCCGTTGCTGTCCGAGCGTCCCGATCTCGGTCGCGGCCCTCGCCGCGTCCTGTCGGGCGGCGAGGATCAGGTTGCGGTGTTCGTCACGCGCCCCTTCGAGCAGCGCGATGGTCCGGTCGAACTCCAGCAGACGCTGGCGCGGCGTCGCCCCGCGTTCGACCAGACTGTCGGTCAACGCGCGCTCCTCGCTCCACAGCGCCAGCTGGCGTTCGGCGGCGCGCGCCTGTCCCGCGTCTGCCGCCATCCGGGCGGTCAGCTGGTCGATCTCACGGCGCAGCGCGTCGATCTGGCCCGCGTGCGCGCGCCGCCGGGCGTCGAATTCGCGCGTCTGCGCGGCGACGAGCGCCGCCCGCGCCGCCGCCGGCGCGACAGGCGCCGTCGCCGGATCGAGCCCCGGCGCGCCGTCCGCTTCAACCGCGAGCCGCCAGGATTCGAAGGCCAGCGACAGCCGTTCGGTTTCGAGCTGCGCGAGCTGCTCGCTGATCTGTGTCGCATCGAGCGTCGCCACGACCTGGCCTTCGGTCACCCGGTCGCCGGGGGCCACCAGCAGCCGCTCGAGGATCCCGCCTTCCAGGTGTTCGACGGATTTGCGCTCGCTCTCAGCGAACAGCACGCCGCTCGTCGTGACGGCCGCATCGAGCCGCGCGAACATGCCCCAACCGATCGCCGTCGCGGCGAACGACGCAACGAGAACGAGCGCGGCGAACAAAAGCGGCCGCAGGCTCTGGCGCATCTCCGCCCAGTCATCGCCAGCCGCTGCGCCGCGAGCGTCGGCCACGCGCGTCATTGGACGTTCTCCCGGGCCGGGAGCGCGGGTGCGCCGCGCAACGGACGCTGGGGCGCGAGGCCGGCGAGAACTTCGGCGCGGTCCCCGAACTGAGCGACGGCGCCGTCCTTGAGCACCATCAGGCGGTCGGCCCGCTTCAGGATCGACATGCGCTGGGCGATGACGACGATGGTCGCCCCGCGGGCGCGCATCGTTTCCAGCGCTCCGACGAGCGCCGCCTCGCCCTCGGCGTCAAGATTGGAGTTGGGCTCGTCGAGCACGATCAGCTTGGGATCGCCGAACACCGCCCGGGCGAGCGCCACGCGCTGTCGCTGACCGCCGCTCAGCCGGGCGCCGGCGTCGGCGAGCCTTGTCTCGTAGCCCTGCGGCAGACCGCCGATCAGGTCGTGAACGCCGGCGATGCGGGCGGCCGACACGACGTCGGCCATGTCCGCATCGCGAAACCGGGCGATGTTTTCGCGCACGGTGGCGTCGAAGATGAGCGGGTCCTGCGGCAGGTAGCCGACCGCCGCTCCGAAGCTGCCGCGCTCATGGGCGAACGTGTTCTGACCGTCGAGGTAGATGCCGCCGGTCGTCGTCGGCCAGAGCCCGACCACAAGGCGCGCGAGCGTGGACTTGCCCGCGCCCGACGCGCCGACGACGCCGAGCATCTCGCCAGCTTCGAGCTGGAAGGAAATGTTGCGCAGCAGCGGCGCCTCCTGGCCGTGCGGCACATAGCTCATCCGATCGACGACGAGGCGCCCCGAGCCGATCTCGATGGGCAGGGCTGAGCGGGTGGTGGCGCCGCGCACGAGCAGGGCGCGCAGCCGCTCGAAGGCGCCGAAGGCGTCCAGCCATTGCCGCCAGCCGTCGATCAGTTGTTCGAACGGCAGAAGGAGCCTCGCGAGGATGACGGCCGCCGCGATGATCGTGCCCGCCGATGCGACGCGCTCGATCACGAGCACCGCGCCGGCGGCGATGATGCCGATCTGCAGCGACAGTCGCAGCGCCTTGGCGGCGACCGATAGCGCCTTGGCCGCCGAGCGGCCCGACTCCATGCTTTCGATCGCCTGCGCCTGGCTGCGCCTCCACCGCCGAGCGACGGCCGGCAGCATTCCCATCGCGGTGATCGCCTCGGAATTGCGCAGCGCCGCGGCCGTCTCGATCTGCACCTTCGCATTCGCATGCGCGGACTTCGCAGTCGGTCGCCGGGCCAGCACTTCCGTCGCGATCGCGACCGCGGTCAGCAGGACGGCGCCGCCGAGGCCGATCGCGCCGTACAACGGATGGAGCAGATATAAGGCGAACAGCAGCAGCGGCGCCGCCAGCAGGTCCATCGGCAACGCGATCGCGCCGCCGGAGATAAAGCCGCGCAATTCCCCGAGATCGCGCATGACGCCGGCGGCGGCCCCGGCGCCGTGACGCAGCGTCGTCTCGACCGCCGCTTCGAACACCGGTCGGCCCAACAGCGACGTGAACCGCGCGCCGATGATCGTGAACATCCGGTGGCGCAGGAAGTCGAGCGCGGCCTGGAACGCCATCACGATCGCGAGCAGGCCGCTCAACGCGATCAGCGTCTCGAAGCTGCCGCTCGAGATCACGCGGTCGTAGACCTGGATCGTGTAGAGCGGCAGCGCGAGGTGCAGGATGTTGACGAAGAACCCTACGACGCCCGCCGCCGCGGCGCCGCGCGCGAGATCGCGCATCGCTTCACGGTAGGCCGGCGTCGTATCCTTGTCGCCCCTCATGCCCGACCTGCCGCGAACCGCTGCATCGATTCTTCGGACGCTTCTCCCGCCTTGCGGTCAAGCAGCCGCTCGAACAGGTGGACATGCGACCGCGCCGCGTCCTCCGACGTCGTCGGCGGGCGGATGCCGGCGCGCAGATGCTCCCACAGCGCGGGTTCGCGGATCGCCCGCGTCATGGTTTCGGCGAGGCTCTCGGGGTTCGAGACGCGAAAGTGCAGACCGTCGACGTCGTCGCGGACCTTTTCGGCCATGCCGCCGATGTCGCTGGCGATGATCGGCCTGCCGTGGAAAAACGCTTCCTGGATCACGACCGGCGCATTTTCCCACCAAGTCGATGGCACGATGGTCCAGTCGACTTCGCGCATCAGGTTCGGAAGGTCGGGGCTCTTGTAGGACCCCATGAACCGGATCCGGCGGCCGGCGATGCGGAACAGCTCCTTGATCGCGGTTTGGAAGTCCTCCGGCTGGTGTTCGAGATTGCCGCCGAACACATAGAGGATCCCGTCGCCCCAGACGTCCTGGGGAATGCGGGTCACCGCTTCGACCAGAACCTTGATCCCCTTGAAGGGGTTGAGCTGGCCGAAATACGCGAAGCGGTTGCGCCGTCCGCCGGGCGGCAGTGTCCGTGGCGGAGCGACGCGTCCGCCGTCGAGCCCGTTCTCGATCATCAGCAGCCGTTCGGGCGGAAGGCCCCAGTCGGCGAACCGGCGCAGCAGGAAGCGGCTGGGACTGACGAAGGCGTCGACTTCGGCGAAGAAGCTTTTCAGAAACAGCTCCCGCCGCATCAGGTTCGCCGGCCCGATCTCGGGGAAACAGACTCCGCATTCGGTCGGGGTGGCCCGCGAGCAAAGCGCGCCCGACTTCGTCTTGATCATCTGGCCGTGATTGGCGCAGATCGGCAGGTATTCGTGCAACGTGAAGACGATGGGCACGTCGCCGAGCGCCCGACGGGTGGCGCGGATCGCCTGCACTCCGAACCCCATGACGTGGTGGAAGTTGACGACGTCGGGTTTCAGATCGGCAAGGAACCGCTCGAAATGGTCCATCAGTTCGTCGAGCCGCTTCGAGCCGAGGTTGAACCAATCGTAGTCGTTCGACCAGAACAGCGTCTCGTCGGTCGCCGCCCCCGCCGCCATCAGCGGCGTGGCGCGGTGGCGCGCGACCGGCGGGCCGACGCCGGCCATGTAGTGTGCGTCCCAGCCGAGGCTCTTGAGGCCCTCGAAGAGGTTGTACGATGCGACCTGCGCGCCGCCGATCGAGAACGTCGGGTGGGCGTGACTGAGGATGAGGGCTTTCATCGGAGTCGATCTCCTCGGATTTCGGATGCGCGGTTGCGCAACAGTCCCGCGTCGAGCTGCTCGAGGACGCGTGCGAACGGATCGGGTTCGGCGAGATGTGGGTCCTCGAGCATCCAGAACTGCACCGCGCCCGAGCACCAGGTGTCGGCGCCGGTGCGCCGGAGTCGGTCGGCGAGGTCGATCCGGGCGTAGGCGTCGCTGAACAGACGGCCGGCGAAGCCGCCGGCGTGCGCCAGCGTCTCGCGGTCGACGAGGGCGATATCCGCCGCGCCCGCCGCCAGTGGTCGCGGCGCCCCGAGGTCGAGCCAGTCGGCGCCGTAGCCCGCCACCGCGCAGATCGGTCCCGGCTCCGCCGCGCCGGCGCCTCCATAGCAGATCGAGCCGTCCTCGTAGGTCAGCAGCGGCGAGATCAGCCCCGGCGCCGGCAGGTCGTCGAGTTCGGCTACCAGGCGGGCGAGCCAGCCAGGGGTCTTGGGCAGCACCGAAGGCGTCCAGGCGAGAACGCGCGCGCCCGTCGTCGCCTCGACGCCGGCGTCTAGACGGGCGGCCGTCGTATCGCGATCCGAAGCGATGACCAGCGCGCCGCGCAGTCCGTAAAAGCGAAACGCCTCGCCGAGCGCCTTCAGCATCTCCGCCGCGTGCGCGCGAGACGCGACGAGCACAAGGTCGAGCGCCGCGCTTTCCGGAGCGCCGGCGAGCAGGCCCAGCACCGGTTGAAGCTCGGCCATGCTCCGCGCCGGCATGATCGCGGAGACGTCGCGCGCCGGACCGGCGCCGCCAAGCGGTATCGGCCGGGCGCCCCGGCTCGAGCTCGGGGCGCGGCTGCGCGGCGGGACGCTGGCGAGGAACGGCGTCAGATGCTCCTCGATGATCCGCCCGAGTTCCGGCTCGGTGGGCGACAGCGCCGCGAGGACCTGTGGCAGACGCTCGCCGCTCGCGAACGGTGTGACCGCGAGCGGTCTGAACAGACAGCTGTCGTCCTCGAGCACCAGTTCGAGATAGAATTGCGCGTCCTCGACCGGGTGCGCGTTCGCCGGCGCATGGACGATGAAGCCGTAGAGCGCGTCTTCGGGATCGAGCAGGCCGGCGAAACGCGGGTCCGCGCCGAAGCCGTCGCAGAGGTCAGGTCGCGGCAGCCGGATCCACGTCGTCTGGATCTGCGCGTAGAACCGGGTGTCGCCCTTCAGGATCGCGAGCCTCACCCGCCGCAGCGGATCGAGGAGCCAGCCTTTCGCAAGCAGCCCGCCGTCGGGCGCCTGCATCACGGAGTCGAACCCGGCGGAGATCGGCGCACGCGTCCCCGACAGCGTGTCTTCACCGGTAAACCGCGGTCGACAGATGCGCCGGAAGCTGCCCAGCGTCGCCGCCGGTCCGCAAAGCCTCGGCAGCATCCCGGCGACGTGCCCGGTCGCCCCCGCGCCCTCGAACCTCGCCAGCGCGCCGGTGACGACGTCGAGCCGCAGCAGACGTCCGTCCTTCTCGAAAAACACCGCATCGACGTTCGCCGCGAATCCGCCGCGCCAGGCCTTGTCGAACATGCAGAACCCGTGACCCGGCGGCAGAATGTCGTCGCGATCGAACAGGGCGACGTCGACCTCATGCACGACGAGATCGCCCGCGACGCTCGCGAGGGTCGCCGGGCCCGCCTGCAGCGACAGCGACCAGCCCTGGGCGAAAACCCCGCCGCCCTCGGGTGTGGCGATGATCTCGATGAAGCCGTCGCGCTCGGCCGCGGCGGTGAAGAACCCGCGTGCGAAGGCCCGGTGCGCCTGCGCCTCCGTGGTGTCGGCCGGGCATCCGTCGATCAGTCGCCGGACGAGGAAGGCGAAAACTGCGTGCCGGTCAACCCCCGCCTTGCGCACGAACTCGGCCAGCGGATGCGGCGCGACGTCGATCCGGGGCAGGGCGCCGAACCGCCAGCACGCCGGCTGGGACGGCGACCGCAGCTCGGCGCCCGCCGTCGGCAACGCGTCGACGACCGCAATCCCGCACCACCGTGGCGCACCCTCGGCCTCGATCGGCCAGCACTCGGACGTCCAGGTCAGCGCTTCGCCGCCCGGCTGGATCAGCGCGCCCGCGTCGGGCGGCGGCGTGTCGCAGCCCTCCATCAGCAGCAGCGTTCGCCCGCCGTAAAGCAGGATCGCCTGGGTGACGGGCAGCATGGCGCCGCCTGCGTTAAAGCTGAATTCGCCGTCATCCGCGGGGGTCATGCCGCCACCCGTTCGAGCAGTCCGCGATAGAGGTCGAGATGCGCGGCGACATGGCTTTGGTGGCTGACGGCCGGTTGCGCGCCGGCGAGCCGCGCCCACAGGTCCGGGTCATCGGCCGCCTTCGCCATCGCGTCGGCGAGCGCCGCCGCATCGCCGGGTTGCACGTGCAGGCCGGTCACGCCGTCCTCGACCATTTCCGCCATCCCGCCGACGCCTGAACAGATCACCGGTCGACCGGCGGCGCGGGCCTCCAGAATGACCAGCGGCGCGTTCTCCCACCAGATCGACGGGGTCACGATCCAGTCGGCCCGCCGCATCAGCGCGAGCGTGTCGCGTCGGTCGTAGGGTCCGAGATGCTGGGCCAGCGGCGACGCCGCGGCGAGCGCCGCCCCGAACGACGCGCGAAACGCCGCATCGGCCCAGCCGAGGCCGCCATGCAGCGTCAGGCCGATGTCGGCGCCGCCCCCCGCCAGGCGCGCGGCGGCGTCGAGCAGCACCAGCACGCCTTTGTGACGCGCGATGCCGCCGAAGAACGCGAAGCGGTTGCGGCGCGCCCGCGACGCCGGTTCGCGACAGGACTCGACGCCCGTCGCCACGGCGTTCGGGATCAGCCGGATCCGGGACGCATCGAGGCCCCAGGCCACGAACTTATCCCTGAGGAAGGCGCTCGGCGCGACGAACTGATCTACCGGCCGCAGCAACGCGAGCAGATGCGCCTGTCGCAGCGCATGGCGCGCGGCCGGGATGCCCGGATAGCACCGCCCGCAGCGGTCGGGCTGCGCGGCGCCGCAACGGGCGCCTTCGTCGGTGGTCAGCATCAGGCCGTCATTCGGACAGATCAGCTGGTAGTCGTGCAGCGTCATCACGATCCGGCAGCCCGGCGCGTGGCGTTTCACCGCCGCCACGGCCTCGGCCCCGATCCGGTCGACGCCATGGAAATGCACGACGTCCGGGCTGGCGGCGTCGATGACCCGGCCCAGCGACGCGATCCAGTCGGGACCATCGCCGCGCAGCATCGTGAAGCGGTCGTACAGGCCGGTGCAAAGCACGAAGTCCTCGCCCATCGCCTGCAACGTTCCGGGCGCCGCGCCGGGGCGCTGCAGGCTGGTCGCGGTGACGAGCAGACGCGCGCCGACGCCCGGCCGCGCATCCATCGCCCGTGCGAGATCGTGTGCTACGATCTCGGTTCCTCCCGGTGTCCAGTCCGGGTGATCGTGCGCGACGTGGAGAATGCTAAGCTCGGCCATCACCCGCGAACCTTTCGGCGAAATCCGCGACACAACGAGGCGATCGCGCCGGCGTCGGCGGCGGCGTCAAGCGAGTGTCGCCGGCGTTCGTCGCCGAAGCGGACGAAGCGCGCCTGCACCATCGTCACGTTCGCTGCGCGGTTGCGCCGAAGCCGCCACGCGAGCGCTGCGAGCAGCACGTCCGGTTCGGGATGATGCAATTCGATCCGGTCGAGCGCCGCGATCGCGCGACGCGTCAGACCGACGCAATCGGCGCTCACCAGATCGGTTGGAACGGTCGCTTCGCGCGGCAGAAGCCCGGCCGGCAAGCCGCACGCGCGGCGCTCGATCAGCACCTCGTCCCGGTCGACGTCAAGCCGGACCGAACCGCCGGCGTCTATCACGGCGCCGTCGGAGGAAAGTAGCGTCCCGCCGCGCAGCGCAGGCCCGCGCACCTGCCCGAGCGCCGCGCGCCATGTGCCGAGCCAGCCCGCAGCCTGCGGCAGCACGTCCGCCCCGACCACCAGCGCCGACCGGCTCCGCAGCGATCCGAGCGCGACGCGCAGCCGTTCGGCCGGATCGACGTCCGCCGCGAAAATCAGGACCCGGCAACCGAGACCAAACAGCGCGCCGGCCCCCGTCAGCAGCCGCACCACCGCGTCGGCTTCGGCCGCGCCGGCGAGATAGACCGTCTCGACGTCCGCGGCGCCCGGTTCGGCGAACAACAGCGCGGCACGCGCCCGGAGGAGGTCGGGATTCGCGCTGGCCGGCGCCACGAGGCCGAGCTGCGGATCGCGGGGCGGCGCGCCGATCGTCTCGACGATGGCGGCCCGGTGGCGTCGAGACGACAAACGCGCGGCGGCGATCGCCGCTGACGCCGCGGCGCCTCCGAGCCGGGCGAATCCCGCCGGAACGGCGCCGTCGAAGGCCGCGATGCGTTGGTCGCCGGCGGCTTCGCGACGTCCCGACCGATGGACGAGGCGAAATCGGCAGGTCGCCTCCGGCCCGTCGAAACCTGGAATGGCGATGAACCCTCCGATCGCGACATGGTCGTCACCCTGACGAGGCCGCGCGGGAACGGCCAGGTCGGTGAGCACGCCGCCGACTTCGATCTGGACTGCGCCGATCAACCCGTTCGGGTCACGCAGCCCGGCAAGGAGCAAAAGTCCGGCGGGGGCCGCCGAGACATTATGAACCACCAGCGTTGGGGGCGGCGCGTCGAAATAGCGGAGCTCGCGCTGCAACGCGGCACAGGTCGGATCGGATAGCGCCATCGTTCCGAGGGTCCGACCGACCCAGTCGCGGATCTCAGGCGGTCGGCGAGCAAACCACGCGGCGAGCGTGCGGGACCGGCCCGCAGCCGATACGTCCAGCGTCATGGGCCACGCGCCGGTCGCGAGCAGCATGACACCCGGCGCTGCGGCCGGCAGAACCAGATGCAACAGCGGCGCGTCGTCGCGCTTCTCTACAACGGCGGAGAAGCCGGTGACGCGCGTGACGCGGTCCTCGGACAGCGCGACCAGCGCCTCGACATCGATCGCGCTTCGATCGGCCGGCAACCGGCAGCTCAGCAACATCGCGTCCGAGCCGAGCGCGACTTGCGACGCCGCCCGCACCTCGGCGACGCCAAGCGCGCGGACGAGGCGGAGGAACGCCGCTCCGAACCCGGGCGCCCGACCGCCGCCGTACAGCGACGCGCCGGTGGTCGCCAGCATTCGCAGCAGGCGGCGCCGACCGTCCTCGGTCAGCCCGCCGACCAGCGCCGAGACGTCCGCCAACGGCGATTGCAGCCAGCGTGGATCGATCGCCGACACCGGCGCGTCATCGAGCGTCAGACACGCGTGCGTCGCCGCCAACTTCTCTGCCGGCTGATCGACCAAGAGGACATGCCGCCGGCCGCCGGTACGCAGCGGCAGCCGAGTCGAAATCGCCGGGCGCGGAAAACCGCGGCCGCCGATCTCGCCGCCGAGACGCGCCGCCCGTCCGCGCTGGTGATCGCCCGACTCAATATCGAACGTCACCGCCGAAATCGTGTCCGAGCTCGCGACGATGGAAGCCTGAACGACTGGCGCCGCCATGCAAAGGCGCCGCTGCTCGTCTGGCGTGGCGATGAAGACAGTGGGTTTCTCGATCCGCATGGTCGCCGGCGCCTCGAACTCGTTGCACGAAACAAATTAATCGGGCCGACGGGTCGCCCCGAAGGCCCGATCAGGGTCACACGATCGAGACGAATCGCGACGGGTCCGAAGCAAGGTCGTCGTACGAGACGCCCTGCAGCAACACGCTGTCGCCCTGGCCGAAATCGATCAGCACCCCGGCGTCGCCGAGATCCATCGCGTAGTCCGCGACGTCGGCGGACGTCTCGAGCGAGACCCCCTCCAGCGTTCGGGCGATCTGGAGAATGTCGCCTTCGGCGAAGTCCATGATCACGTCGCCGCCTCCGGAGAACACGAACGTGTCGTCGCCGGCGCCGCCGAACAGCACGTCGTCGCCTGCTCCGCCGTCCAGCACGTCGTTGCCTGCGTCGCCGAACAGCAGGTCGTCGCCGGTCCCGCCGATCAGCAGATCCGCACCGTCGCCGCCGGAGAGCTGGTCGTCGCCCGCGCCGCCTTCGAGCGTGTCGTCGCCGGCCTCGCCGAACAGCATGTCGTCGCCGTCGCCGCCCGACATCAGGTCGGCGCCGGTCCCGCCAAGCAGACGGTCGTCGCCCGATCCACCGTCGAGCGTGTCGTCGCCGGCGCCGCCGACGATCAGATCGGCCCCGTCGCCGCCGTAGGCGACGTCATTCCCGGCGCCCCCGAGTATCGTGTCGTCGCCGGCATCGCCGAACAGCAGGTCGTCGCCGGTCCCGCCAAGGACCTGGTCGTCGCCCGCGCCACCGTGGATCTTGTCGACGCCGGTGCCGCCGTTCAGCATGTCCTTGCCGTCGCCACCGTAAATGACGTCATCGCCACTGCCGCCGATGACCGTGTCGTCGCCGGAACCGGCCGCAATGAAATCGGCGGCCGAAGTTCCGAAGATGAAATCGTTGAATGCGCCGCCAGGTATTGTCGCCATAGATACACCCTCCAGTCATGGTCCCGCTGCATCGTTGCAGCGCCGATCAATGCAATGGACTTTGTCTCGTGAACAGAAACTTAATTCGCAGACGCAATATCATAACGACTTTCTTCAAGTGCGCCGCGAAGTTGAGCAACTATGCTGTGACATAGGGTATAACCGTTCATCGAACGTAAACCGCGACCGGGTTTTCTGAGTCCGCGCCGCACGCAAATCGGTTCGAGCTTCGCCTGTGCGGGAGACGGGCAGAGCGTCGCGAGCGACAGGCAGCTCAATCGGGAGACGGGGGAAAAATGATTATCGACAGTTCGGTGAGCGTGGTCATCGGGGGCTTGACGCTGACGTTCGGCGGAAAGGGGGACGACGTGATCGTCGGAGGCCTCGCATCAGGCGTGATGTTCGGCGGCCGGGGCGATGATGTCCTGACGGGCGGCCCGCAGAGCGATCTGATCTTCGGCGGTTCGGGCGCCGACACTCTCGGCGGCGGCGCCGGCAATGATCTGCTGTTTGGTGGGCGCGGCGACGACATTCTGGCGGGCGGCGCGGGCGACGACGCGCTCTTCGGCGGCGCGGGTGCGGACATGCTGCACGGGGGCGGCGGCTCGAACTTCCTGTTCGGCGGGGCCGGGGACGACGTCCTCGACGTGCGCTGGGAGACCTATGCGCCGAACGCCGGCGAGACCTTCGCGGAATGGCGCGACGCCAAGCTCCTTTCGACCGATCAGCTTTTCGGCGGCGCGGGTGCCGACCGTCTCGAAGGCTCTTTCGGCAGCGACAGGCTCTATGGCGGCGACGGCGACGATCGGCTTCGCGGCCAGGACGGCGATGATCTTCTCGACGGCGGTGACGGGAACGACACCCTGATCGGCGATGGCGGCAAAGACGCGCTGTTCGGTGGCGCAGGGAACGACGTGCTGGATGGCGGTCAGGGCGACGACTGGATCGACGGCGGTTTCGGCGACGACCTG
>JBBRUZ010000022.1:0-28549 GCA_038247355.1 Rhodobacterales bacterium | reverse complement strand
GGCCGGCCAGGGGCGCGGCGCGAGATCCGGGGAGGCGGTGGGCAGGATCCGCGGCTCGACCAGCGCCGCCGCGCGCCAGTCAAGGAAAGCGGGATGCGCGAGATGCGCGGCGACATACGCCCGCGCCCCCGCGCCGACGTCGAGCCCGTAGGACACGATGCGCGTCGTCACGGGGGCGAAAAAGACGTCCGCCACCGAGTACGCGCCAAGAAGCCAGGGGCCGCGCGCGGCGCAGCGACGTGACCGCGCCGCGCTCCACAGCGCCTCGATCCGGTCGAGATCGGTGCGCACGGCCGCGTCCGGCACGAAGCCCGCACAGGCCGCGCGCAGATCCATCGGGCAGGCGGCGCGCAGCGGCGCGAAGCCCGAATGCATCGCGGCGGCCATCGCGCGGGCGAGGGCGCGGTCGCCGGGATCGCCGGGCCAGAACGCGATGTCGGGATGGCGCTCGACCAGCGTCTCGGCGATGGCGAGCGTGTCCCACGTCACGCCGACGCGGTCGATCCGAAGCGCGGGCACGCTGCGCGCCGGGGCGAACGCCCCGAGGCCGTCGTAGAATTCCGGCGTGCTCATCGAGAGCGAGACGGTCTCGACGTCGAGCCCGAATGCCGCGAAGGCGAGCCAGCCGCGCAGCGACCAGCTGGAATAGGCGCGTTCGCCGATGGCGAGGGTGTAGGTCATGCGTTGGGTTCTCCCTGCGCCTGTCATTTCCGCAGCGTCCCACCCTTCGCAAACGACTATGCGTGATGGGTCCGATCACGGACGGGCACGTTCGCCCTCAGCGCGGAGGCGGACCGCCGCATTGAGCTCCGCAAGGCGCCGCCGCTGGCGACCGTCCGCGTCGAAGTTCGACGGGTCCGTCCAGGCGCGATGCGCCGCGCGCAGTTCGGGCCAGTCAAGGTCGATCATCGCGAACCCGGCGGTGTCGCGGTTGCGGCCCTTGACGATCATGTGCTGGCGAAAAACCCCCTCGCAGGCGAACCCGTAACGCGCCGCCGCCCGCCTGCTCGGCGCGTTCGCCGCGTCGCATTTCCATTCGAAGCGCCGGTAGCCGGTGGCGAAGGCCCAGTCGGCGAGCAGCAGGACCGCCTCCGTCGCCGCGCGGGTCCGCTGCAGCGCCGGCGCGAAGCAGATATGGCCGACCTCGATCACGCCGTGCTCCGGCGTCGCGCGCATCAGGCTCGCCACCCCACCGGGCGCCGCAGCCGCAAGATCGCGGACGGCGAAGAAACGCGGGTCGGCCCGCCCCGCGACGCCCGCGACCCAAGCCACGTAGTCGGCCGCCGTCGCGAACGGGCCCGTAGGGCAGATAGGCCCATTTCGCATCGGAAGCGGCGTTGGCAGCATGGAGCGCCGCCGCGTGCTCCGGTCCCAGCGGCTCGAGGCGGGCGTAGCGACCCACCAGCGTAAGCGGCCCAGGCAGCGGCGGCGCCCGCCACGCGTCCAGCGCGACCGTCACCGGCTCGAGATTCGCGGCGAGGTTCCTGCGCAATCACCCGTGGCCCCGTCGCACCGCCACGACCGGAGGCCGATCACGCCGAGACCCCCCGTCAGGTCGGCGGGACCACGATGTCGCCTGGGTCCGCCACGATGAACACGTGCAGCGCAACGGGGCCGTGCGCCCCGAGCTGCAGAACCTGGCCGATATCGGCCGAGCGCGACGGCCCGGTGACGAGGTTGATCGTGCGGGGGTCGAGCCCGCGCGCCCGCCAGGCCGCCCAGAAGTCCTCAAAGCCGCCGCAAAGGTCCGCCTCGCGCAGCACGACGAAATGCGTCTCGCCGAGAAACGTCAGCGTCACCGGGTTGTCCGGCCCGGACGCCAGCGCCAGCGTCCCCGTCTCGGCCAGCCCGAACTCCGCGCGGCTCAGCGTCACTGGCTCCTCGACCCGCCCCACCCCGCGGCTGAGCTCGATCGAGCCCCAGTCGAGACCGGCGAAGGCCGGCTCCGCCCCGACGCGCGCGACCGCCGGAAGGTTGCGCCGCCGCAACTCGTGCGCCAGCGCCTTGGGCAGCTCGGCCATCGCCGAGACGCGCCCCACCGTGCCCGCCGCCGCCTCGACCTTCGTCATGAACAGCGTCATCCGCGCCGTCCCCGCGCTCGCCGCCTGATGCGGAACCGCCGCCTCGGGCGCATGCGCGATCCGCGCCGCCACTCGCGCCTCCCGCCCATCGATCCGCGCGCCGCTGACGACCGACCGCAGCCGCCCGAGGATCCGCTCGCGCGCGCTCACCGCCGCGCCTTCCACTGCGCCATGAACGTGCCCCCCTGCGGGCTTGGGAAATCCCGCTCCCCGGTCCAGCCGCCGCCGAACGGCAACGCCCTGATCGTGCCCCGCCCCAGCAGCCGCAGCGCCGCCACCGCCACCTTTGTCGCGATCCGGTACAACGCCGGCCGCGACGCGACATACGCCCAGATCCCGAGCCCGTAGCGTACGGCGCCCGGCGTCAGATGCTTCGCGAACTCCCGCTCCCGCCAGCTCCGCATCATCGCCGGCAACGGGATACGCATCGGACAGACCGCCTCGCAGCGTCCGCAAAACGTCGAGGCGTTGGGCAATTGCCCGCCCGCCTCCACCCCGATCAGCGCCGGCGTCAGCACCGCCCCCATCGGCCCGGGATACACCCAGCCATAGGCGTGCCCGCCCACCGCCTGATAGACCGGGCAATGGTTCATGCACGCGCCGCAGCGGATGCAGCGCAGCATGTCCTGGAAGTCCGAGCCGAGCATCCCCGACCGCCCGTTGTCGAGCAGCACCACGTGATATTCCTCCGGACCGTCCGGATCGCCGGCCCGCCGCGGCCCGCGCGAGAACGTCGTGTAGACGCTCATCTCCTGCCAGGTGGCGGACCGCGCCAGCACCCGCAGGATCGTCGCCGCATCCTCGAGCGTCGGCACGATCTTCTCGAGCGACGCCATGACGATATGGACCCGCGGCAGCGACTGGCTGAGATCCCCGTTGCCCTCGTTCGTCACGATCACCGAATGCCCGGTCTCCGCGATAAGCATGTTCGCGCCGGTGATCCCGACTTCTGCCTCGAAGTACTTCGTCCGCAAGACCCCGCGCGCCTCGCGCAGCAACTCCGCAAGATCGCTCAGATCCCGTTCGGGCGGCAGATGCGTGTGCGCCTTGCGAAACTCCGCCTCGACTTCGGGAACCGTCACATGCACCGCGGGCGCGATGATGTGGCTCGGGATCTCGCCGCGCAGCTGGACGATGTATTCGCCGAGATCGGTCTCCACCGGCGTGATCCCGGCCGCGGCCAGCGCGTCGTTGATCGCGCATTCCTCGCCGATCATCGTCTTGCCCTTGTTGACCGTCGCGGCCCCCGCCGCCCGGCAGATCTCCAGCACGATCCTCTGCGCGTCTTCTGCGGTCTCGGCCCAATGCACGTGCCCGCCCGACGCCGTCACCTGCCGCTCGTACGCCTCGAGATACAGGTCGAGATCGGCGAGCACCGCGTTCTTCAGATCGCGCGCCCGGTCGCGCAGATCGTCGAACTCAGGCAAGGCCGCCCGTGCCTTCGCCCGCTTCGCGACGAAGTTCCCCCGGCTGCCGCGCAACGCCGCCTGCAGGTTCGCGTTGCCCAGCGCCGCATGCGCGTTCGCCTTGAACTCCGGTGTCGTCGGCACGTGCATCGTCATTTCGCGTCCCCGATCGCCGGCCCGGCCATGTCGCCCGCCAGCACCTCCACCACATGCCGCGCGCGGAACGCGCGGCCTTCCCGGCTCGCCTTGCCCGCCATGTTCATCAGACACCCCAGATCGCCCGCCAGCAACAACGCAGCGCCGGTGGCCGCGACGTTTCTGGTCTTGTCGCCGACCATGACGTTCGAGATCTCGGGATACTTGACGCAGAAAGTCCCGCCGAACCCGCAACAGACCTCCGCCTCGGCCATTTCGCGCAGCTCCAGCCCCGTCACCGACCCCAGCAACGCCCGCGGCTGCGCTTTCACCCCGAGGCTGCGCAGCCCCGAACAGCTGTCGTGATACGTCGCCACCACCCGCGCTTCCTGCGCGACGGCGTTCACCCCCAGCACGTCGGTCAGGAAACTGGTGATCTCATGCGATCGCGCGCCGAACGCCGACGCGCGCTCGCGCCACGGATCGCCCATCTCGAACATCGCCGCATAATCCTTGGCGAGCGTCGCCGCACACGACCCCGAAGGAGCCACGACGTAATCATACCCCTCGAACGCCGCGATCACCCGCCGCGCAAAACCCTTGGCCGTTTCCCTATCCCCCGAGTTCCACGCCGGCTGCCCGCAACAGGTCTGCGCCTCCGGAACCTCCACGACGCACCCCGCGTCCTTGAGCAGCTTCACCGTGGCGAACCCCACCGAGGGGCGGAACATATCCACGAGACAGGTGACAAACAGCGCGACGCGCGGAGCGGGCATGGGCTTCCCCTGAAGTTTCATCACCCATATCCGCAAGGTATCCCGCGAACAAGCGCGCGGTCTCTGCGCCGGCTTTTCTCCTCGACCCTCCTCGGCAAGCGTCGCTCTCAACGAGCGCCCTCCAACCACGACAACGGCGGCCCCCGTCACCGGAAGCCGCCGCGCACCGCATCACCGCAGACGCAACTAGATCAGACGCGGTCGGACCGACTACGCTCCATGGCTTTCCCGTCGCGCTCGTCCTCGATCTCGACTTCGGTGTGACGCTCGGTGTCGGACACCGTCTCGACGTGCGTGTCCCGCTCGCGGCGCAGCCCGATCTCCTCGGTCACCCGCGCCTCCTTGGACACGACCGCCTCCTCGGAGTGCTCCTCCGCCTCGATACTCCGGTCGCGGAACGCATCCTCCCCGCTCTCCAGCGCCCTGTCGACGGGCCGCCGCTCGATCTCGACGCGCTCGCTGGTCAGCTCGATTTCCTCGCTGACCGGAACCTCCCGGACGTACGAACGCACGCGAACCCGACCGTTGCTCGCATCCCGCTTGCCGACGCGCATCCGCTCTTCGACCACCGAAATCGTCTCACCGTCGCCGAGCGTGCGCTCGCCGGCGACGTCCGCGTCAAAGCCGGTCTGCGCCGCCTGATATCCCACTGCCGGCGGCGCTTCGTCCGTCGCCAAAGAGCCCTGATCGCCGCGCCATCCTTCCGCGCGCCATGCAGCCTCGCGTTCGTCGATGTCCACCGCCCCCTCGTCGTCGAGAATGTCGAGCGCCGCATCGTACTCCGGCTGACCAAGGCCAGTGACCGTCACGAGATAGCCGCCGCGCGTCAGGCCCTCGGCGTAGACCTGCCGGTCGTCGTCGGGAAAGAAGAAATCGCTCAACGCTTCGAAGAAGCCGCGCTCCTCGGTCCGCCCTTGGGTAAGCGCAGATTCCTCGGTCCCAGCCGTCAGCTGGATCGAGCCATCCGGAACGCCGCCGCTGCGAAGGCGCTCGATCGCCCGATCCGCCTCCGCCCGGCTGTCGAACAGCGCGGAAACGGTCGTTTCACGCGACGCGCCATCGGCCGCGCCCATATTGGTGCCGTAGTCGGTCATGATCGTCAGTCCTTTTGATTAAGAGTGAAGTTGGGAAGCATTTCGCCGGTCTCCGGGTCGATCCGTTCGACGACCGCGCGCTGACGGCGCAGCGTCTGCGGAATTTCGACGGCCTGGCGTGTCGGAACCCGCCGGATGTGGACTTCCTCGACCAGAACGAGGCGTTTCTCGACAACCAGAACCTCTTCCACGACGGGAAGGATGGTCAGGTCGCCCTCGACGCGGATCTCCGGCGTCGCATCGATGAAGGCGTCCACTGGAACACGCGTGATCTCGATGGTTTCGCCGTCGAGATCACCCGTCGCGACCGTCTGGATCACGTCGGTCTCGGTGCGTACACGCACGCGGCTGGTCACGACTCGCCGTTTGCCGAATTCGACCGTTTCCTGCGCAAGCGCGATCGTCGTCGGCGTTTCGTCTGGCATCTGAAGTCCCCTCGCCGCTTGGCGAAAAGGAACCCCTCAGTCACCCGATGGTTCCGTTCGACATACGGCTTGCGCCCCTTCCCTTCCCTCCCCGGATCCCCTATACGCGCGCCTCGCGGTCCTACACCCTTGGAGGAGGCCGCAGTACGCCAGCACAGGAGCACATCATGGCGGAGACACCGGTTCTCGAAGCCGTGGCGCGCGCAGGGGTCGGCAAGGGGGCCGCCCGCACTGCCCGCCGCGAGGGGTTCGTCCCCGGAGTGATCTACGGAGGGGGCGTCAGTCCCCAGACGATCAACATCAAGTTCAATGTGTTGCTCAAGCAGCTCAAGGCGGGCAAGTTCCTGTCGACGCTCTTGAACGTCAAGGTTGATGGCGCGGACAACCGCGTGATCTGTCGCGGCGTCCAGCGCGACGTGGTCAAGGATTTGCCCACCCATGTCGATTTTCTCCGCCTCAGCGAGCGTTCGCGGATCAGCCTCTTCATCCCGGTCGAGTTCGTCAACGCCGAGACCTCCCCCGGCCTGAAACGCGGCGGCGTTCTGACGGTCGTGCGCCATGAAGTCGAACTTGTCGTCACCGCCGGCGACATCCCGCAAACGCTTACGGTCGACCTCGACGGCGCCCAGATCGGCGACACCATCCACATCTCGAATATCGCGCTGCCGTCGGGCGCAACGCCCACGATCACCGACCGCGACTTCGTGATCGCGAACATTCAGGCGCCGTCGGGCCTGAAGTCCGCCGACAACGAGGACGAAGCCGAGGAGTGATCCGCCCTCGATCCCTTGATGCATGATGCGCGCGCCGCGGTCCGTCCGCGGCGCGACATTGCGGGGAGGTCGCCCATGAAACTGATCGTCGGCCTCGGCAATCCCGGCCCGAAGTACGCGCGCAACCGCCACAACATCGGCTATCTCGCCGCGGACGCGATCGCCCGCGCCCACGCCGCCGCGTCTTTCCGCGCAAAGTTCCAGGGCGAGGTCGCCGAGGTCCGGTTCGCGACCGGCAAGGCCCTGATCCTGAAGCCGGAGACGTTCATGAACTTCTCGGGCGACAGTGTCCGCGCCGCGCTCGATTTCCACAAGCTCACGCCGGGCGACGTCATCGTCCTGCATGACGAGCTCGACCTCGCGCCGGGACGGGTCCGCGTCAAGACCGGCGGCGGCCATGCCGGCCACAATGGCCTGCGCTCGATCATCGGCCATATCGGCCCCGATTTCACGCGGGTCCGCCTCGGCATTGGCCACCCCGGCGACAAGGCGCTCGTCTCAAATCACGTGCTGTCGGACTTCACGAAGGCGGAGGCCGAGTGGCTCGAGCCGCTGCTCACCGCCATTGCCCAAAACGCCCCCGACCTCGCCGCCGGCGACATCGCCCATTTTGCCAGCGTCGTCGGGCAAGCGTCGACTGCCCCGGACGGTCCCGTGGCGCCGCCCCTCCCCCTCTCCGCGACCAATGCGCCACCCGACGCCGAGGACGGTCGCACCCCGCTGCAAAAGCTGATCGACCGCTTTCGATGACCACCGTTCGGGACGCCTTCCGCAGCCCGGCCGAGGCGCGGACTACCCGCCGCGACCGGCACGCGGAAATCCACTCCTCCGCTGGCCGGGGCTTGCCGACCCTGCGCACGAGCGCGTGACCGCACCTCGCCACGGCTCACTCCTCCTCGACGAAGACCTGATCGCGCTTCCGCCGCACCGACGGCAGCACGGCGACGATGACGGCGAGCGCCGCGAGCGCCAGCAGGGTCGCCGAAATCGGCCGCTCGAGGAACACCATCGGATCGCCGCGCGAGATGATCATCGCCCGGCGCAGATGCTCCTCCAGCAACGGCCCGAGCACGAAGCCGAGAAGCAGCGGCGCAGGCTCGCAGCCCAGCTTGATCAGCGTGTAGCCGAGCAAGCCGAAAACCGCGATCGCGAACACGTCGAAGGCGTTCTGCCCGATCGCGAAGCTGCCGATGCACGCAAAGGCGACGATCGCCGGAAACAGCACGCGGTACGGCACACTCAGCAGCCGGACCCAGAGTCCGATCAGCGGCAGGTTCAGGATGACCAGCAACAGGTTGCCGACCCACATCGAGACGATGATGCCCCAGAACAGCGCCGGCTCGTCGCGGATCACGTTCGGCCCCGGCGTGATGCCCTGGATGATGAAGGCGCCGATCATCAGCGCCATCACCGGATGCGCGGGAATGCCCAGCGTCAGCAGCGGGATGAACGACGTCTGCGCCGCGGCGTTGTTCGCCGATTCCGGCCCGGCGACGCCCGCGATCGCGCCCTTCCCGAACTCCTCGGGATGCCTGGAAACCCGCTTCTCGATCGAATAGGAAGCAAAGGACGACAGCACGTGCCCGCCGCCCGGCAGGATGCCGAGGATCGAGCCGAGCGCCGTGCCGCGCAGCACCGGGGCGATGATGGCGCGAAATTGCGCCCGCGTCAGCCAGAGGCTCGAGACCTTCTTGACCATCACGTCGCGCGTCGTCTCGTTCTCGAGGTTGCGCAGGATCTCGGCCACGCCGAAAACCCCCACGGCGACCGCGACGAAGTTGATCCCGCCATAGAGCTCCATGTACCCGAACGTGAAGCGCGGCGTGCCGGTGTAGATGTCCTGCCCGACCATGCCCAGCAGCAGGCCCAGCACGATCATCGCAAGCGCCTTGACGATCGAGCCGTGGGCGAGTGCGATCGAAGCGATCAGGCCGAGCACGATCAGCGAAAAGTACTCGGGCGCGCCGAAACCGAGCGCCGCCCGCGCGAGCGGGGGCGCCGCGACGGCGAGGATCAGCGTCGCGACCGAGCCCGCAAAGAATGACCCAAGCGCCGCGGTGGCGAGCGCCGCGCCCGCCATGCCCTTCCTGGCCATCTGGTAGCCGTCGATGGCGGTGACCGCGGACGAGGACTCGCCCGGCAGGTTGATTAGGATCGCCGTCGTCGAGCCGCCGTATTGCGCGCCGTAATAGATCCCCGACAACATGATCAGCGCGGTCACCGGCTCGAAGGTGAACGTGATCGGCAGCAGCATCGCGATCGTCGCGGTCGGCCCGATGCCGGGCAGCACGCCGATCAGCGTCCCGAGCAATACGCCGACGAAACACCACAGCAGGTTGATCGGGGTCATCGCCGTCTCGAAGCCCAGTCCGAGGTTCGCGAGAAGCTCCATCGCTCAGCCCGCCAGCCAGGGCCCGACGAGCGGGACGGCCACCCCCAGCCCGACGCTGAAGATCAGCACACAGAACACCGTCAGCGCCGCCGCGATGATCCCCGCGCGAAGGACGCTGTTCTCGATGCTGGCGAGCGACGTGACGAACGCGGTCACGAACAGCGCCGGCGCAAGGCCAAGCCCGCGCACCGTCGCGCCGAAGAAGATCACCGCGCCGGAGACCAGCGCCACCGCCCGCCATGACACGATCCCGAGATCGCGGTCCTCGACGCTGGCGAACAGCCCCTTGAACAGGATCGCGCCGCCCAGACCGACCAGCACAACGGCGAGCACGATAGGAAAATAGCCCGGCCCCATCCGCAACGCGGTGCCGAACTCATACCCGGTCGCCGCGAGCCCGAACGCCCCGCCGAGAACAACGAAAATCAACCCCGACAGGATATCCTTGATCGATTTCTCGCGATCCATGGCGCCCGCTCCCTGAAACCCCCGGCTCCGTCGATGCGCGCCTGTCCCCGGAGCGCCGCGTCACGAAACCCGCCGACCGGCACGTTGCGCGACGTCACTGGGTTGCGACGCCCGCCGCATCGATGATCGGTTTCCAGAGCGCGATCTGAGCCGTCAGATACGCGGCATGCGCTTCGGGCGTCGCCTGATCGACCGGAACCGGCTCGGTGCCGAGTTCGGCGAAGCGGGCGACGACGTCGGGGTTCTCGAGCGCGCCCTGAAGCGCTTCGGTCAGTTTCGCCACGACATCGTCGGCCGTGCCCGCCGGCGCGTAGAGCCCGTGCCAGACGCCCACCTGCATGTCCGGCAGCCCGCCTTCCAACGTGGTCGGCAGGTCGGGCAGCACGCCGAGGCGCTCGGGGGTTGTCACCGCATAGGCCTTGACCTCACCACCCGAGATCTGGCCGGTGGTGTTGGTCGACTGGTCGCACATCATATCGACGTTGCCGCCGAGGATATCGGTCATCGCTGGCCCGGTTCCCTGATACGGCACTTCGGTGAGCTGCACGCCAAGCGCATTCATGAACAAGAGCCCGCACAGATGCGACGCCGCGCCGATCCCCGCATTGGCGAGCAGCACCGTGTCGGCGTTGGCCTTCACATATTCGACCAGTTCCGGCAGCGTCGTCGGCTCGAAATCCTTACGCGCGATGATCGTCATCGGCACGTTCGTCACCAGTCCGATCGGCGCGAACGACGTCGTCGGATCATACGCGAGGTTCGGGTACAGCGACGGCGCCGTGGACATGCCGATGTGATGCATCAGGATCGTGTAGCCGTCCGGGTCGGCGTTCGCCACCTCGATCGCGCCGAGCGTCCCGCCCGCACCGGCGACATTTTGGATGACGATCTGCTGGTCGAGCGTCTCGCTCATCGGCTGGGCGACGATCCGCGCGACCGTGTCGGTCGGCCCACCGGCCGCGAACGGCACCACCATCGTGATCGGCCCCGACGGATAATCCTGAGCAAAGGCGCTTCCCGCGACAAGAACGCCCAACCACGCGCCGACCAATCCTGTTCGCATCTCAATCTCCCCACGTGTTATCGGGTCGGACCAAATGCCGCACCGGCGTCGGGCCCGACTCTTATTCCTCTTCGAGTTTGAGGCGCCAAACCACGTAAATCAAGCGCTTCCGTGCCCGGCTGCGCCGGCGCCCGACGTTCAATCCTTGCGGAAAAACTTCTTCTCCCGCGGCTTGCCATCCCAGCCCGGCTTGCCGCGCGGCTTGTCGTCGCGCGGCCCATCGCTCCGCGGCGCATCGCCCCGCGGCCCGTCGGCGCGTGCGGCATAAGGCTTGCCCCCGCCCTCGCGGTCGCCGCGCAATGGCTTCGCCCCGGTCCCGCCCTCGCTGCGCGCCGGGCGATGGTCCTCCTCGCGGTGCTCCCACTTCTTCAGCAGCCGCGCGTTGAACGTGTCGCGTCCGATCTTGCCTTCATGGCACCAGACGCAGGCGACGTCGTCGCCATCCACCGATTCGACCGCCATGCGCATCGAGCCGGCCGTAAGGACCACCAGGTCCCCTATTTGGGCGTTTTCCATAACGTAACGTGCTTTCCTCTACGGACGGCCGTTCGCCGTCGTCATTCAAAGCGCGCTGCATATCGCGTTCCGTCCTTCCGGGCAAGCGAAACGCACCGACACGGAGAATGTCTTGCAGGTTTTTATTTTAACATCAAAGCTTTACGCGGATAACACAGTGTTATCCCGCTCACAGCTCTGCCCCCAGCGCCTCCGCGACGGTGAAGATGTCCTTGTCGCCGCGCCCGCACATGTTCAAAACCAGCAGCGTCTCGCGCGGCAATCCCGGCGCGATCTTCGCGACGTGGGCCAACGCATGGGCGGGCTCCAGCGCCGGAATGATCCCCTCGGTGACGCAGCTGAGCTTGAACGCCTCCAGCGCCTCGGCGTCGGTGACGCTGACATACTCGACCCGCTTCATGTCGTGCAGCCAGGCGTGCTCCGGCCCGATCCCCGGATAGTCAAGCCCCGCCGAAATCGAATGCCCCTCGAGGATCTGCCCGTCCGCGTCCTGCAACAGATACGTCCGGTTGCCATGCAGAACGCCCGGCCGCCCCCCGGTCAGCGACGCCGCGTGCTCCATCCGCTCGTCCACGCCGTGCCCGCCCGCTTCGACCCCGATGATCCGCACGTCGAGATCGTCGAGAAACGGGTGAAACAACCCCATCGCGTTCGACCCGCCGCCGATGCAGGCCACCAGCACGTCGGGCAACCGCCCCTCGCGCTCGTGCATCTGCGCGCGCGTCTCCTTTCCGATGATCGACTGGAAATCCCGCACCATCGCCGGATAGGGATGCGGCCCCGCGACCGTCCCGATGCAGTAGAACGTGTCGCGCACGTTGGTCACCCAATCGCGGAGCGCCTCGTTCATCGCGTCCTTCAATGTCGCCCGCCCCGACGTGACGGGCACGACCTCCGCGCCCAGCAGCTTCATCCGGAACACGTTCGGCTTTTGTCGCTCGACGTCGGTCGCGCCCATGAAGACCACGCAGGTCAGCCCGAACCGCGCGCAAACGGTTGCGGTCGCGACTCCGTGCTGCCCGGCGCCGGTTTCAGCGATGATCCGGGTCTTGCCCATGCGGCGGGCCAGCAGGATCTGACCCAGCACGTTGTTGATCTTGTGCGCGCCGGTGTGGTTCAGCTCGTCGCGCTTGAGATAGATCTTCGCTCCGCCGAACCGCTCGGTCAACCGCTCGGCAAAGTAGAGCGGGCTCGGCCGGCCGACGTAATGCGTCCAAAGGTCGTCCATCTCCGCCCAGAACGCAGGATCTTCCTTGGCCAGCCCGTATTCCGCATCGAGCGCCAGAATCAGCGGCATCAGCGTCTCCGAGACGAAGCGCCCGCCGTAGTCGCCGAACCGACCGCGCTCGTCGGGACCGGTACGGAAGGAATTCGGCTGAGTGATCGTCATCGCACCCTCCTCGGAAATCCCGCTCTGCGTAACCCGCACCCGTCCCCGCGTCGATTGCGGAATCGCGGCAACGATCGGGAAACTTCATGGCGCGACGTTTCGTCCGTGTCCCGATAGCTGCACCGCAGGCCGCACTCGAGATGCGCACGATCGCCGCCCTCGCGGCGGTCGGTGCTGCGGCCGCGGCGCCGGCTGTCGGCCTGCTCGCGACAGCACGCTCGTCACCATCCACACCGACCGCCAAAATGACAGCCAGCACCGACGTCGTCCGGCAAACCCAAGGCGACGGCGCAGGACGACATCGACGTTTGCCTCACCGCGCTGGTCCGTCGCACCGTCCCGAACGACTGGGACCTTCACGCCCTTCGGCGCGCTCGGCATTCCGGTGGCGAAGGCCTAAGCCTTCGAGTTCGGAACCGACTCGGCCGGCGCGAACATCGCCTGGCTGGTCGCGGGCGGCATGCTCGAAGACGGCTCGAGCTTGCCGCTGCCAGCCGAGGCGGCCGGGTTGCGCGACGTCACGATCATGTCCGGAATGTTAGCGAAACGTCCGCCGGGCCACCGGGTTCGAGGCCGGCGTCGCGTCCGGCCTCAGCTACCCTTCAACGAACCGGCGCTTCGGACGTTGCGTTCGCCGCGCGCAAAAAAGCCGCGATGCGCAGCGGATCCTTGATGCCCCGAGCGAATTCGACGCCTGAAGAGACGTCGACCTGCTCGGCGCCGGTCAGGCGCACCGCCTCCGCCACGTTGTCCGGGGTCAGGCCCCCGGCCAACATCCATGGCGCCGGCCAATGTCGTCCCTGGATCAGCCGCCAGTCGAAGGCGATCCCGTTCCCACCGGGCAGAACTGCGTTTCGTGGCGGCCGGGCGTCGATCAGCAGCATGTCGACCACGTCGGCATAGTCCGGCAACCCATCGAGATCGCCTTCGTCCGCGACGCCGACGGCCTTCATCACCGGCTTTCCGAAGCGTTCGCGGACCTCGGCCACCCGTTCGGGTGACTCCGCCCCGTGAAGCTGCATGATGTCGATCGGGATGGCTTCGACGATGCCTTCGAGTTCGGCATCCCGCGCGTCCACCGTCAACGCGACCAGCGCCAGGCCCGCCGGTCGTTCCTCCGCGACCCAACCCAGATCCGCCAGCGACATGTGCCGCGGCGATGGCGGAAAAAAAACCAGCCCGCCATAAGTTGCGCCAGCCGCGGCCGCAGCGGCAAGGTCGGCCCGACTGCGCAGGCCGCAGATCTTCACCTTCATCCGGTGCGGCTCAGTTGCCAAGCAGGGCGAGAACGTCGTCGTCGGTCTTGCCCGCGTGCTTGCGAAGCCGTGTCACCTCGCGGTCGAGGGCGGCCGCTTCGCGCGACTTCTGCGCCGCGCGGCGACGATGCTTGTGCTCGCGCAGCCACTCGAGGATGTACCCCAGCACCATCCCGGTGACGATCGACAGCAGCCCGACCGCGTAGAGCGGCACTTCGACCGACATCTGTGCGATGCCGGCGAGCGCTTCGGGCATCAGATGCAGCGTCACCGGTCCCCGGTTCGCGATGGCGAGCACTACGATCCCGATCAGGATCAATGTCAGCAGGATGAGCTTGATGGTCCGCATGAGTGTCCCTCGATGATCCGATCCTGCCTAGCCTTCGTTGAGGCGATCGCGCAAGAGCTTCCCGGTCTTGAAGAAAGGCACGTACTTCTCCTCGACGTCGACACTGTCCCCGGTGCGGGGGTTCCGTCCGATCCGCGCATCGCGCTTCTTCACCGAAAACGCGCCGAAGCCGCGAAGCTCTACACGGTTTCCCGCAGCCATCGCTACGATGATTTCCTCGAAGACCGTCGCCACGATGCGCTCCACGTCGCGCTGGAACAGATGCGGGTTCTCCTCGGCGATTTTCTGGATCAACTCGGACTTTATCATGACATTCACCCCGATGGCCGGTCGGCGATCAACCCCGTCACAAAGCATACTGGCAGGATTCACGGGCCGAGGGAATAGAGCTTCGTCCCCCCGAGGTGCGATATTTCTCTAAGAATCCCGCCGCTTGACCTGATCGACTCCAGAATTCCGCCCAAGAACCCACGTTCGGTTTGGACCGCCCAGTCGCGCACCGGCAAGCCGATCAGGCCCCCGTCGCGCGATTCGAGCCAGGCCACCGCCTCGACTTCTCCGCCGATCGCGTCGATCAGCCTGCGCTCCAGCGCGAGCCGGCCAGTGAACACGGCCCCGTTCGCCACCGCGTCCAGATCCGCGCCGGTCAAGTTGCGCCGCTCGCCGACAAGCCCGCGGAACCAGGCGAAGCTGTCGGCCACCAGCGCCTCATCGACCGCCCGCGCCGCCGGGCTCGTGGGTCGAAACGGCGAGGGCTCGGCCTTCAGCTCGGAAGAGCGCACTGTCTCGACGCCGATCCCGAGCCGCGCGATCAGGGCCGTCAAATCGGGATATTCGAGGATCACGCCGATCGATCCGGTCAATGTATTGCCGCGGCCGATCACGTGATCGGCGGCAATCGCGGCGATGTACCCCCCCGAGGCGGCCACTTCGCCGAGAACCGCGACGACAGGCTTTACCGCTGCGACCGAACGGATGCTCTCGAACAGAGCCTCCGAGCCAACCGTGGTCCCGCCCGGCGAGTTGATCCGCAGGATAACGGCTCGCACGCTATCCTTCTCGGCCAGTTCGGCGAGAAGTTCGTCGCGCTCCGCATCGTCGAAAATGACCCCGCCGATCTCCAGCCGCGCGATCTGGTCGCCTCGGGTCGCGAGGTCGCCGCGAAACGAGATCGCCAAGACGACCAGCGCCAGGAGCGCCGCGACGCCGAAGCCGCGCCAGAATGCGGAGCGGCGCCATTTGCGGCGCCGTTCCTCGTAGAAGTCCCGTTCGAAAACGTCCACGCCCTCAGCCGTCGCCGCGCCGCTTCAAAGCCGCGCCAAGGATGTCGCCGAGCGATGCGCCGGAGTCCGACGAGCCGTACTGCTCGACCGCCTTCTTGTCCTCGTCGATCTCGCGCGCCTTGATCGACAGGCCCAGCTTGCGGGTCTTCGCGTCGATGCTGGTGATGCGAGCGTCGATCTTGTCGCCCTTGGTGAAACGTTCGGGACGCTGTTCGCCGCGGTCCCGGCTCAGGTCCGAGCGACGGATGAACGCCTTCATCCCGTCGTACTCGACCTCGATGCCGCTATCCTCGATCGACGCGACGGAGACCGTGACGATGTCGCCGCGCTTCACGCGCGCCGTCGCGTCCGCAAACGCGTCGCCGCCGACGGTCTTGATCGACAGCGAGATACGCTCCTTCTCGATGTCGACGTCGGTCACCAAGGCCTTGACGACGTCGCCCTTGCGGTAGTCCTGAATCGCCTCCTCGCCGGAGCGGTTCCAGTCGAGATCGCTCAGATGGACCATGCCGTCGATCTCGCCGTCGAGCCCGACGAACAACCCGAATTCGGTGATGTTCTTGATCTCGCCCTCGACCAGCGTGCCGTTCGGATGGCTGGCTGCAAAATTCTCCCACGGATTGCCTTGGGTCTGCTTCAGGCCGAGGCTCACGCGCCGCTTCTGCCCGTCGATCTCGAGCACCAGCACCTCGACCTCCTGGGAGGTGGAGACGATCTTGCCCGGATGGACGTTCTTCTTGGTCCAGCTCATCTCGGAGACATGCACCAGCCCCTCGATCCCCGGCTCCAGCTCGACGAAGGCGCCATAGTCGGTGATGTTGGTGACGCGCCCGGTGTGCTTGGAGCCGATCGGGAACTTGTCCTCGACGGTGTCCCACGGATCGGCCTGCAACTGCTTCATGCCGAGGCTGATGCGCTGGGTGTCCTTGTTGATCTTGATGACCTGGACCTTCACCGTCTCGCCGATCCCGAGGATCTCGGACGGATGGTTGACGCGCCGCCAGGCCATGTCGGTGACATGAAGCAGCCCGTCTACGCCGCCGAGATCGACAAATGCGCCGTATTCGGTGATGTTCTTCACGACGCCGTCGATGACCTCGCCCTCGGCCAGACGCGCCACGATCTCGGCGCGCTGCTCGGCGCGGGACTCCTCGAGCACGGCGCGGCGCGACACCACGATGTTCCCGCGACGCCGATCCATCTTAAGGATCTGGAACGGCTGCGGCATGTGCATAAGCGGGCCCGCGTCGCGCACGGGGCGCACATCGACCTGCGACCCGGGCAGGAAAGCCACCGCGCCGCCGAGATCGACGGTGAACCCACCCTTGACCCGACCGAAGATCGCGCCCTCGACCCGATCCTCTTTCTCATAAGCCTTCTCAAGCCGGTCCCATGCCTCTTCGCGCCGGGCTTTCTCGCGGCTCAGAACCGCCTCGCCGCGCGCGTTCTCGACCCGGTCGAGATACACCTCGACGATGTCGCCCACGGCGATCTCGGGCTGTTTGCCGGGGGCGGCGAATTCCTTCAGATCGACGCGGCCTTCCATCTTGTAGCCGATGTCGATGATGGCCTGTCCCGCCTCGATGGCGAGGACCGTGCCCTTGACGACCGAACCCTCGTCGGGGGTCTCGAGCTCGAAACTTTCGTTGAGCAGCGCCTCAAAATCTTCCATTCGTGCCGCAGCAGGCATCCAGTTCTCCTGATCGTGTTTCTTTCGGGCCGGGCGGTTGGCTCCGCCGGTCTGTGAAGCCTCGCCAGCGGACGCTACATGAAAACAAATACGCCGGTCGGGTCAACGCCCACCCCGTCCGAATCGACTTTCCACGAACGCGACCGCCTCGGCGATCGCCGCGTCTATAGACAACTCGCTGGTGTCGAGCAAGTGTGCATCGCGCGCAGCCACCATCGGGGCCGCTTCGCGGTCCGCGTCACGCGCATCGCGCGCCCGCAAGTCCGCGAGGACCGGGGCGATGTCGCTCGTCCCCAGCTCCTCGGCACGCCGCGCCGCCCGCACGTCTGCGGAGGCCGTGACGAACAGCTTCGCCTCCGCCGCCGGGCAGATCACCGTCCCGATGTCCCGCCCGTCGAGCACCGCGCCGCCTTCCCGCCGCGCGAATTCCTTTTGAAACGCCAGCAGCGCTGCGCGAACCTCGGGCAACGCCGCGACCTTCGAGGCGGCCTGCCCCGCCCGCGGGGTTCGCAGATCGTCGCGATTCAGCGTCGCCGGCGACAGGCGCCGCGCCAGTTCCGCCGCCCAGTGCGGATCGATCACGCCGCGACAGTCCGCCAACGCCTGCACGCCCACGGCGCGATAGAGCAGCCCGGTGTCGAGATGCGCGAAGCCGAACGCCACGGCGACCGCGCGCCCGATCGTCCCCTTGCCCGCCGCCGCCGGTCCGTCGATGGCGACCGTGAATTTCATGTCAGTTGGATGTCCGCTTCATCTCCGGGCGACTGCGGCGTCCCGTCGCTGATCTCGTAGTAATCGCCCTTGTCCGCGACGAAAATATGTCCCCGCAGCCTGAGTCCCGTCGGCAGATCCAGCGTTCCGGCGGAGATCGAGACCTGCCCGCCGCCAGGCCGCTCCCAGAACAGGTTTGACCCGCACACCGGGCAGAAGCCCCGCCGCGCCTCGGCGCTCGACGCGTACCAACGCACCGTCCCTGTCACCGACAGATCCGAAGCCGCCGCACTGGTCGCCGCCACGTGATGGCCCGACGTCCTTCGGCACTGCTCGCAATGACAGGCCACCACGTCGCGCAACGGTCCCACCACCGCATAGCGCACCGCCCCGCACAGACAGCCGCCAACGCTCATTCGCTCATATCCGCGCCGAGCCCCCGCATAAGCCCCATGAAATCGGGGAAACTGGTCGCGATCGGCCCGGCGTCATCCACCGTGACCGGCGCCCGCGTCGCCAGCCCCAGACACAGAAACGCCATCGCTATTCGATGATCGAGCCGGCTCGCTACGGTCACGCCCCCCGCCACGCCGCCCGGCCCGCATCCGTGCACGATGAGGAAATCCGGCCCCTCCTCGACCTTGACGCCACAGGCCTCGAGCCCGCGCGCCATTGCGTCGATCCGGTCGCTTTCCTTGACACGCAACTCCTTGACGCCGCGCATCACCGTCACGCCTTCGGCTATCGCCGCCAGCGCCGCGAGGATCGGATACTCGTCGATCATCGACGCCGCGCGCTCGGGCGGAACCTCGACGCCCTTAAGCGGCCCGAACCGCACGACCAGATCGGCCACCGGCTCGCCGCCCTCCTCGCGCCGGCCGGCGAACTCGATGTCGGCCCCCATCTCGATAAGCGTGTCGTAAAGGCCCGCCCTCGTCGGGTTGAGCCCAATCCCCGGCACGCGCACCTCCGAGCCCTCGACCAGCAGTGCCGCGGCCACCGGAAACGCCGCCGAACTAGGATCGCGCGGCACGACGATGCGTTGCGGCCGCAATTCCGGTTGCCCCCGCAGCGTGATGATCCGTCCCTCCACCGTGACCGCGGTCGACACCTCCGCCCCGAAACCGGCAAGCATCCGCTCGGTATGATCGCGCGTCGGCTCCTTTTCGATCAACACCGTTTCGCCCGGGGCGTTCAGCCCGGCGAGCAGGACCGCCGATTTCACCTGCGCCGAAGGTACCGGCGTCGAATAGCGGACCGGCAGCGGGTCGGATGCGCCGGTCAGCGTGATCGGCAGCCGCCCGCCGCGCCGCCCGCGCGCCTCGGCGCCGAACAACGCCAGCGGCTCGGTCACCCGCCCCATCGGGCGGCGCCGCAGGCTCGCGTCTCCGGTGAAGGTCGCGGCGATGTCGCTGGTCGCCATCGCCCCCATGATCAGCCGCACGCCGGTGCCCGAATTGCCGCAGTCGATGATGTCGCCGGGCTCGCGAAATCCGCCGACGCCGACCCCGTGCACACTCCAGACCCCCGGGGCGCTTCGTTCGACGATGGCGCCGAACGCGCGCATCGCGCGGCCGGTGTCGAGCACGTCCTGCCCCTCGAGCAGCCCCGAGATGCGCGTCTCGCCCACGGCGAGCGCGCCGAGGATCAGCGCCCGGTGCGAGACCGACTTGTCGCCGGGCGCCTCCGCGACCCCACGGAGCGGTCCGCCCCTGCGCGCAGTCATCGGCGTCGCTCGCTCGTGCCCAGCCATCGTGTCTCCCCGCATCCGGTGCGCCGGCTTTACCCAAACCGCCGGTCGCGGTCCAGCGGGGCGACGAAGGGATCGAAGAGGACCCAGGTCCTTCCTGCTGGAAGATCCGCTCGGCCGTGCATCGCGTCGCCGCGACAAGGCCGGCGATCCCCGATGTCTGAAGTTTTCAGCTATCCGACGCGCGCGGCAGCCTTCGAAACGTCAGGTATTGCGGCGACCGGCCCTCACGCTGCGCGCGCGCTTCGAACCGGGTGGTCCGCCAATCCGGCCAGGGCGTCCGCCAGTCCTGCGAAACGCCCTCGAGCGCGAACGCGCCCGCCACCGCGGCCGCGCGCACGGCATGGCGGACGTAGGCGTCGACGTCGCTCGCCAGCCGCAGCTCCGCGCCACGCGCCATCACCCGCGCGAGCGACGCCAGGTTCTCGGCGTTCATGAACCGCCGATCGCGATGGCGGGTCTTCGGCCAGGGATCGGGATAGTGCAGGAACACTCGGCCGAGGCACCCGTCGGGCAGCAGATCGAGAAGATCGCGCGCATCGCCGGGATGCACCCGGACATTTCGCAGGCCCTCCGCCTCGACACGCGCCAACAGCATCGCGACGCCGTTTATGAACGGCTCGCAGCCGATGAAGCCGATCTCCGGCCGCAAGGCCGCCTGATGCGCCAGATGCTCGCCCCCGCCGAATCCGATCTCGAGCCAGACCGTCCGATCCGCGAACAATTCCCCGGGAACGACGAGGGCCCGGCTGGGGTCTCCGAGCCGGACCACGCCAGGCACCGCCAGCTCCGGCAACAGCTCGGTCATCAGCCGCCGATGCGACGCCCGGAGCGTCTTTCCATGCACCCGTCCGAAGCACTTGCGGCGCTCTGGCCGGCTCCCGGACGGCGCTGCCGGTTCAGACCGCAGCTTTCAGCGCCTCGACCAGATCGGTCCGCTCCCAGGAAAACCCGCCCTCGTCGTCCGGGACACGCCCGAAATGCCCATAGGCGGACGTCCGCTGGTAGATCGACTTGTTCAGCCCCAGATGCGTGCGGATGCCCTTCGGGCTGAGGTCCATCACCCGCGCCACCGCCTTTTCGATCGTCGCGGACGAGACTGCACCGGTCTCGTAGGTGTCGGCGTAGATCGACAGCGGCCGCGCCACCCCGATCGCATAGCTGAGCTGGATCACGCAGCGATGCGCCAGACCGGCCGCCACGACGTTCTTGGCAAGATATCGCGCGGCATAGGCGGCCGAGCGGTCCACCTTGGTCGGATCCTTGCCAGAGAAGGCGCCGCCGCCGTGAGGCGCCGCCCCGCCATAGGTGTCGACGATGATCTTGCGCCCCGTCAGCCCCGCATCGCCGTCCGGCCCGCCGATGACGAACCGGCCGGTCGGATTGACGTGCCACGCCGTGTTCGCCGTAAGCCATCCCTCGGGCAGAACCTCGCGGATGTAGGGCTCGACCATCTCACGCACGTCGGCGCTCGTCATGTACTCGTCGAGATGCTGGGTCGAGAGCACGAGGCTCGCGACCTCTACCGGCTTGCCGCCCGCATAGCGCAGCGACAGCTGCGATTTCGCATCCGGCCCGAGCCGCGGCTCGGCCCCGCTGCGACGCGCTTCCGACAGCCGCCGCAGCATCGCGTGCGCGTAGTGGATCGGCGCGGGCATCAGCTCCGGCGTCTCCGCCACCGCATAGCCGAACATGATCCCCTGATCGCCCGCGCCTTCTTCCTTGCCGTCGCCCGCGTCGACACCTTGCGCAATATGCTCGGACTGGCCGTGGATGTAGTTGTGGACCTGCAGCGTCGCCCAGTGAAAGCCCTTCTGCTCGTAGCCGATGTCGCGCACGCAGTCGCGCACGATCTCCTCGACGCGGGCGAGGACGTCGCCGGGGCCGCGCACCTCGCCGCCGACGACAACCCGGTCGGTCGTGGCGAACGTCTCGCAGGCGACCCGTGATTCCGGATCCTCGGCCAGGAACGCATCGAGGACGGCGTCCGAAATCCGGTCACACACCTTGTCGGGGTGTCCTTCGGACACTGATTCCGAAGCGAACGTATAGTCCTCGCGTATTTCCATCGGCGATCGAAACCCTTCGTGGCGCAAGGCGCGCGCTTCAGCGAAAAGCTTCCCTACGCCGGCGCCCCCGACACGGTCAACGGTCGATCGGTCGGCCGGGCGACCGCGACTTGTCCTCGTTGGCCAGCGATTTGACCAGCGCCAAAACCGAGGCGCGCGTGCCCTTGTCCGAGATCGCGGCGAAAGCGGCCGTCAGAACCCGGATCTCTTCCGCGGTCGCTCCGAACGCCCGCGTCTCGACGCCCGCCGGTTCCGCCAGCGCCGACTTCTCCGGCGTCAGGCCGTCGAAGAAATAGTCGGTCGGAACCCGGAGGAATTCGGCGATCTGGAAAAGCCGTCCCGCGCCGATCCGATTGGACCCCTTCTCGTACTTCTGGACCTGCGAAAACGTCAGTCCCAGATGACGGCCCAGGCGGCCCTGGCTCAGACCCAGCGTCTCGCGACGCTCCCGAAGGCGCTGTCCGACATGCGTGTCGATTTCAGATGCAGACAAAGACAAGATCAACCTCTTACGCTTCCTCGCGCCGATACGATCCAAAGGGCGAAGCGGCTGTTAACCACCTAACTTGCCGTCTGGAGATCATCGCACGCGCACACCACTCTCTGGAGAAGTTATTCGCGGTGCGACGACAAAAGACCACGTCTAAAAATTGAAGCAGTTAATAACGAAATTGCAAGGAGACACAGCATTAGAGGAAAATCGCCGGTCCGCGCATAGATCGGCGCCGCCAGGGCTGCCGGAAGCTCCACGTCCACTTGTCCCTGCACGCCGAGCGGGACGGCGGCGAGGATGCGCCCTTTCGGATCGATCATCGCCGAGACCCCGGTGTTGGCCGCGCGCGCGACCGGCATGCCCTGCTCGATCGCGCGCGAGCGGGCCTGCGCCAGATGTTGAAACGGTCCGGAAAGCTCGCCGAACCAGGCGTCGTTGGTGACCTGCACGATCCACTCCGCCCGGCCTTCCGGCGCCCGCATAGCCTGTGGAAAGATCGCCTCGTAGCAGATCAGCGGCAGGAACGGCGGCAGCCCCGGCACGGCCAGCACCCGTGGGCCGGACCCCGGGGTGAAGCCCCGCGATGTCAGGGTGGTGAGCCGCGCCACGCCCAGCCGCGCAACAGCGTCGGCGAACGGAACATACTCGCCGAAAGGCACCAGCCGATACTTGTCATAGACCGCCCAAGGCTGGCCGTCCGGGCGCAGCACGGCCAGCGAGTTGAACCAGGCCTCGCGCTCCGGGCTCGCCTCGAGCCGCTGGATGCCGAGGATCACCACGCCGTCGGGCGCCGCCGCGGCGACTTCGGCCTGCAGCGCGTCCGCATATCCGAGAACGAAGGGCACGGCCGTCTCGGACCAGATCGTCACGTCGGGCATCGGATCGGCCTGCGTCCGCGTCATCTCGAGATGCCTGCGGAAGAACTCGGTCTGCATTTCGGGGCGCCATTTCAGCTCTTGTGCGGCGTTCGGCTGCACCAGCCGCACCACCAGCGGCTCCACCCGATCGGGGACGGTTTGTGCCAGCCGCAGCGCGCCGGCGCCCCAGCCGAGCGTCACCAGCACCACGCTCAGCGCAACCGCGCTCAAGCGCCCGCCGCGCGGCAGGACCACCGCGGGCAGCATCGCCGCGACGAGAGTCAGAAACCCCAGACCATGCGGCCCAATCCACGCCACCGCCTGCATCACCGGCGTTTCGATCCAGGCGAAGGCGATCAGCGCCCATGGAAAACCGGTCAGGACATACGAGCGCGCCAGTTCGGCGAGCGTCCACAATGCGGCGAGCAGCAATATACGCGCCGTGCACGACGACCAGACCCGACGCGCCGCCGCGAAAGCGGCGCCCCAGAACAGCGCGAGGCCGCACGACAGCCCGATCAGCGCAAACGGGGCCATCCAGCCGTGACGCTCGGGATCGACCAGGAACGGTTCGACGATCCAGAACAATCCCGCCGCAAAGTACCCGACGCCCGCCGCCCATCCGACCCTGAAGCCGCCGCACCATCCGCGGGCGCCGTCGAGCAGGCAGACCAGTGGCGGCAGGGCGAGAAACAGTACGATGGGCCACGACGCCGGCGGTTGCGCGAGCGCCATCGCCGCGCCGCAGAGCGCCGCAAGCCCCATCGCCCGCGGACCTGCGAGCGTCGAGACGCGCAGCGTCAGACCGGTCATCGCGATCCTATTCCGCCGCTTCGGACCTCGCCTGCGTTCCGGGCCGGCTGATGCGCACCCGAAGCCGCTTGACCTTGCGCGCGTCCGCGTCGAGCACCTCGAATTCGTGGCCGTCCGGATGCATCACCACCTCGCCGCGCGCCGGCACCCGTCCGGCGAGCCTAAACACAAGCCCGCCGAGAGTGTCGACCTCCTCGGCCAGGTTGGCGTCGGCGAGTCGCACGTCGGCCTCGCCCTCGAAATCCTCCAGATCCATCCGCGCCTGGGCGAGGAACACCCCATCGCCCTCGCTCGACCAGAGCTGGTTCTCGTCCTCATCGTGTTCGTCGCCGATCTCGCCAACAATCTGTTCCAGCATATCCTCGATGGTGACCAAACCATCGACGCCGCCGTATTCGTCGATGATCAGCGCCATGTGGATCCGGCAGGCCTGCATCTTCTGAAGCAGGACCCCTATCGGCATCGACGGCGGTACATAGAGCAGCGGCCGCAGCAGACCGCGCAGATCGAACTCGCCGGCTCCGGCGCCGAAACCGTATTGCAGCGCGAGGTCCTTCAGATGAACCAGACCGCGCGGCTGGTCGAGCGAGCCGGAGTAGACCGGCAACCGCGTCATCGCCGTGGACTGGAAAACCGCAACCAGCTCCTCCATCGAAGCCTCTTCGCTGACGGCGAAGATCTCGGCGCGCGGCACACTGACGTCTTCGACCCGCATCCGTCGGATGCGCCGGACATTGAGGATCATCTCGGTAGCGCCCGCATGCGCCGCCGCGGAATCCTTGGTCTCGAGCGGGCCGCCTGCCTCGGGAACCGTCGTCTCGCGCCGGAACAGGCGCGTCAGAAATCCAGGCCGCGCCGTACTGTCGGCCTCGCCCTCGTCGGGGCCGTGCGCTGACGTCGCCGCGGCTCCGCTGTCTGTCTCGCCCATCGGGCAGGGTCCAAATCTGACGTCCAAGGGACGCACCTGTCACCTATATGGGTCGGCGACCCCCAGGCTGGCAAGTATTTTCGTCTCCAGCGCCTCCATCGCTTCGGCTTCGGCGTCGTTCTCGTGGTCGTGGCCGAGCAGGTGCAGCACACCGTGCACGACTAGATGCGTCGCATGATCCGTTACCGAAATCGTCGCCTCCGTCGCCTCGCGAAGGCAGGTGTCGTAGGCAAGCGCCAAGTCCCCGAGAAACGCCGGTTCGCCCGGCGAAGCTCCAGCGTCACCCGCGGGCCAGGACAGGACGTTGGTCGGCGCGGGCTTGCCCCTGAAGGCCGCGTTCAATGCGGCGATCCGCGCGTCGTCCGCCGCCAGCAGGCTAATCTCGAAGGCGTCCGGGGCCTCACCCGCCGCGATCAGCGCCGCCCGTGCAGCCCGTTCCGCGAGCGCCGCGATCCCGAGCGCCTGCCAGCGCGCATCCTCGATCACCGCCTCGACGATATCCGCCACCCGGGTCAGCCCCCGCTGCGCGTGGCGGCCTCGTAAGCAGTGATGATCCGCGCCACAAGCGTATGGCGCACCACGTCGGCGGCGGTGAAGCGGGCGAAGCCGACGCCCTCGACGCCCCGGAGAATTCGCTCGGCCTCCACCAGCCCCGACGCCACACCGCGCGGCAAATCGATCTGGGTCACGTCGCCGGTGATCGCCATGCGGCTGCCTTCGCCGAGGCGGGTGAGGAACATCTTCATCTGCATCGTCGTCGCGTTCTGCGCTTCGTCGAGCACGACGAAGGCATTCGACAGCGTGCGACCGCGCATGAAGGCGAGGGGGGCGATCTCGATCGTCTTTTCCTCGATCATCTTCGCCACCTGCCGCGCCGGAAAAAAATCGTTCAGCGCGTCGTAGAGCGGCTGCATGTAGGGATCGACCTTCTCCTTGAGGTCGCCGGGCAGGAAGCCGAGCCGCTCGCCCGCCTCCACCGCCGGACGGCTGAGGATGATCTTGTCGACATGGCCCTCGATGAACATCGCGACGCCGGCCGCGACCGCGAGATACGTCTTGCCGGTGCCCGCCGGGCCGATCCCGAACACCAACTCGTTGCGGAACAGCTGTCGGACGTAGTCCTTCTGCGCCTCGGTGCGCGGCTCGACCACCTTCTTGCGGGTGCGGATCTCGAGCGGCTCGCCCGCGAACATCTCGAGCTGGCCGACGCGCGCCTCGGGTCGCGGCGGCCGCGCCGCCGGCGTCTGCCGGATGGCCGCGTCGACGTCGCCGGGCGTCACGGCCCTGCCCTGCTCGAGCCGGACATAAAGGCCGTTCAGCACCCGCGCCGCCTCGGCCCGAGGCGCGACCTCGCCATGAAGCATCAGCTGATTGCCCCGCCGCGTGATCGTCAGCCCCAGCCGTTGCTCGATCTGGGCGATGTTACGAACGAGCTCGCCGCAGAGATCGATCATCAGGCGGTTGTCGGGAAACTGCAGAACGCTGTCCGACAGGCGATCCGGATCGAGCGCTGGGATAGGGGCGTTGTGCGCCAATGGGCCTCCGGGTCTCGCGAGGTCGGTTCAGAACACGAGACTGCCCGAGCCGCCCCCCCGGCGCAAGCGTCTTGGCGCCGGAAGGCGGCTCGGGCGCGCGGCGCCGCGCGCTTCGTTACGTGGACACCGGGCGCCGGCATGGTTGACGACGGGCCGCCGCTCCGGCGAATGTTCGCGTCGGAGGATGCGCGATGCAGATCACGGTGAGCTATGAGTTGGACGAGACCGGGCCGCGTTCGGGACCGGTGGTTGTGGGCTGGCTCAGGGACGCCGAGAAGGGCGGCGTGCTCTACGATCCGCCCGAGCGGGTCAGCTTCCGCGACGTCAGCCGGGTCCATTCGAAGTCGGCGTCGCGCTGTCCCGCGGTGCTCAACCTCGAGAGCCGCTACTTCGTGGTGCGCTGCCCGTTCGATCTCCAGATCGGCTTCGCGCGGGACAAGGACGGCCGCGCCGTTCTGGTCAATCGCGCCGGCGCGGCGAGCTCCATCCGGTCGAACAAGCTCAACGAGGTGATCAGTCTCGTCAGCGAGGTCGAATGGCGGTACGAGGGCCGCCCGACCGTGCAGCTAAAGCTGCCGTATGTTTTCGTCGCGGACGAGCTGGTCTACATGACCCAGCTCGACGCCTTCGCGCATTATCGCAAGGTACCGCTGCCCGGCACGATCTTCGGCGGTCGGTTTCCGATCAGCGTCTGGCCGCGACCGCTGATGTGGGCCTTCGAGTGGCACGAACCGGACAAGGAGCTGGTGGTGAGGCGCGGCGACCCGCTGTTCTACTGCCAGTTCGAGGCCGAAGGCCCGGAGCGGCCGATCCAGCTGGTCGAGGCGCAGCGCACGCCCGAGTTGCTCGGCTATCTCGAGCATATCTCCGGAGCGGTCAACTACGTGAACCAGACCTTCGGGCTCTTCAAAGCGGCCGAAGCCGCACGGCCGGCAAAGCTGGTGACGCCGAAAAAGGGCTGAGATGCGAAGTTCGCTCGAAATCCATGACGTCGCCACGGCCCGCGTCCGCGTCGTGCTGCAAACCGAGCGCCTGATCGAGGCGCCGAACTGGGACCCCGACGGCGCGAGCCTGCTCGTCAACGGCGCCAGGCGGCTGTGGCGTGTGGCGCTCGACGGTCGGGCGGAGCTGGCGCCGGTGGACACCGGCTTCGCCGATGCCTGCAACAACGACCACGGGATCTCGCCGGATGCCGGCCGCATCGTCGTCAGCCACGACCTCGCCGAGGGCTCGGCGATCTACACGTTGCCGGCGACGGGGGGCGCGCCCGACCCGGTGACCGAGGAGCCGCATTCGTTCTGGCACGGATGGTCGCCGGACGGGACGACGCTTGCCTTCTGCGGCCGGCGCGGCGGCCGGTTCGACGTGTTCACGGTCCCGGTGGGCGGCGGCGCCGAGCGCCGGCTGACCGAAAACGCCGGCCACAACGACGGCCCGGATTACGCCGCCGACGGCTCGGCGATCTGGTTCAATTCCGACCGAAGCGGGGCCGCCCAGATCTGGCGGATGGGCGTCGATGGCGCCAACCCGCGGCGGATGACGCACGATCGTCACGTCAACTGGTTTCCGCACTCCTCGCCGGATGGCGGCGCCGTGCTCTGGCTCGCCTATCCCGAAGGGACGCTCGGGCATCCGCGCGGCCTCGAGGTGGCGTTGCGGCTGATGGATCCGGACAGGGGCGAACCGTGGACCGCCGTGGAACTCTTGGGCGGACAGGGAACGATCAACGTCCCCTGCTGGGCGCCGACGGGTCGGCCTTCGCGTTCATGCGGTACTGCGATAACTCGGGCCATAGGCTGGACGAACAAGGCCGGTTACGGTCGGAGCCGTCGCTCGCGATCTCTCGCAAGCGACATGACGCTGGACGTCAGCCGCCACGGCTGCAGTTGTCGCGACCCGGGCGCTCACCCTCGCCGCACGCGCGCCGCTTGTCCTTGGCGCGTTGCTCCCGCTGCGCATCGGCGTTGCGCGGGGGTTTCTCGGCGTTCTGCGGCCGAGCCCGCGCGGGCTCCTCCGCCTTCTGCCGGGCTTCGACCGCGCGCCGGCGCTCACGTTCGGCGGCCTGCTCGGCCTTCGCACTCCGGGCCGCGTCGCGTTCACGTTCGGCCAAGGCCCGCTCGTCGCGCCTTGCCTTGGAGGCCTGCGCCGCCTCGCGCTCGGCCGCCTGTTCGGCCTTCTGTTCCCGCCGGGCCGTGGCGGCCTGCTCCGCCTCGCGCTCGGCCGCCTGTTCCGCCTTCTGTTCCCGCCGGGCCTCGGCGGCCTGCTCCGCCTTGCGCTCGTCCTTCGCCGCGGCGCG
>JBBRUZ010000021.1:0-28980 GCA_038247355.1 Rhodobacterales bacterium | reverse complement strand
TCTGCTCGGCGTGACGCTGGCGATCGCGCTGGAGTTGCTGGTGGCGCTCGGCGTGGCCATCGCGGCGCTGGCGATGGCGCTCACCGTCTCGGCGGCGACGGGTCGGACCTATGCGATGGACACGATGCTCGGCGTCGCCTCGCACGGGGCGCTGGCGGTCGGGCTGGTTTCGGTCAGCTTCCTGACCGGGGTCCGGGTCGATCTGATGGGGTATCTGTTCGGCGACATCCTCGCGGTGACGCGCACCGATCTCGCGGTGATCTGGGGGGGCGCTGCGGCGGTGATCGCGCTGCTCGTCTGGCGTTGGGGGCGGCTGATCCTTTCGACGCTCAACGCCGATCTCGCCGCGGCCGCAGGTGTCGACGCGGATCGCGAGCGGCTGATCCTGACGGTGGCGCTGGCGATCCTGGTCGCGGTGGCGCTCAAGGTCGTCGGCGTGCTGTTGATCACCGCGATGCTGATCGTGCCCGCCGCCGCTGCGCGCGCCTTCGCCCGCACGCCCGAGGCGATGGCGCTCCATGCGGTCGGGATCGGCGCCGGCGCGGCGCTGGCGGGTCTTGCGGGGTCCTGGCGCTTCGACACGCCCACCGGCCCGTCGATGGTCGTCGCGGCGATGCTGGCGCTGGTTGCGGCCAACCTCGGCGCGGCGGCCGTGCGGCGGCGGAAGCCCGGCTGACAGGGTGACGCGACAGAGGCGTTAGTGCCGCCTTGCCGTCGGGGGCGGCAGGTGGGCGGCGGCTATCCGCGGGAGGCGGCGGGTGGGCGGCGATCCGGTGGGACGCCTTCTTCGAGCCGGTCTTCCAGCGCCCGTTCGAGCTCGACCAGATCGTCGGGCAGCGGCAGTCCGAGCGCCTTCATCTCGCCGAGCTTTTCGCGCAGCGATTCCTGAAGCGCGTGCTCGTCGCTGGGCTGACCCGCGATCTCGTCCATCAGCATCGCGATTTGCGCGCGCAGCGCTTCGAACGCCATCGGTCCATCTCCCCTTCGGTGCGGACGCAGCGTAACATGCGCAGGGCCGCAGGTGTTGATCTATCGCAAGGCCGCGAACGCGCGTTATGCTATGGTCAGGCGCAGCTCCGGAAGGGATCGCAACATCATGTCGTTCAAGACCGTGCTTCTCGCCGTGGGCGTCGGACAGGACGACCGCGAGATCGACCGCGCCGCGAAGATCGCCGAGGCGCTCGGCGCGCATCTGAGCGTGCTCACGCTCGGGATCGCCCCGCCGCCGCCGTCCTCGCCGTACGGCGTCGTGTCCAACGATATCTGGGCCAGCGAGATCCAGGACGGGCAGGGCGCAGCACAGGATTTCGCGACCGGGGTCGCGTCGCGTCTGCGGGCGCGGGGCCTCTCCTCCTCGGTGATGTCGCAGTACATCGACCGGGCGACGGTGGCGACCATCGTCGCCAGGTCGGCGCGCTACGCCGACGTCACGCTGATCACGCCCGAAGCCGAAGGCGTGGACCTGCTGCAGGCCTGGGTCACCAACGGCGCGCTGTTCGAATCGGGGCGCCCGGTGGTTTTGTTGCCGAGCGCCGACACCCAGTTTCCGAACGTGAGCCGCGTGATGATCGCCTGGGACGCCAGCGTCGAGGCGTCCAAGGCAGTGCGCGACGCGGTGGGGCTGATGAAGACGGCGGACGAGGTTCATGCGGTGCTGATCGATCCGGTCCCGAGTTTCGAGGGCCACGGGCCGGAGCCGGGCGCCGATCTCGCAACCTATCTGGGGCGCCACGGGATATCGGCGACGATCCACCGCCTGCCGCGCGAGGGTCGCGACGTGGCGGATCTGCTGCAACGCACCGCGATCGACCTCGACGCCGACCTGATGGTGATGGGCGGCTTCGGGCACTCGCGCCTGCGCCAGCGCATCTTCGGCGGCACGACGACATCGACGTTGCGGGCGAGCAGGGTTCCGGTGCTGATGGCGCATTGATGGCCTTGGTCCCGGATGACGCCAGCCCCGCGGCGGCCCGGCCCGACCTCGACCGGATCAACGACGCGATCGGAGCGCGGATGGCGTCGCTGATCGAGGCCGACGCCAACACCATCTACAACCTCGAGACCCCCTTCCGCGGCCCGCGCCATATAGCCGCGTGGCACGGTCAAAAACGCACCGGGCGGCCATGCGGGCGTCAAGTCGCGGGAAGAAGGCCGGTGTCGAAAAGGAAGTCGCCGATGAGCCGGGCCATCGCGTCCGGCGCTTCGACGCAAGGAATGTGGCCGGCGCCGCGGATCATGTCGAAGCGGGCGCCGGGGATGCTCTCGGCGGTTTCGCGCACAAGGTCGGGCGGGGTGGCGCCGTCCTCGGCGCCCGCAATGACGAGCACCGGCAGACGGAGCGCCGCGGTCGACAGGCGCAGGTCGGTCGCGGCGATGGCGGCGCAACAGCCGACGTAGCCGTCGAGCGGGGTTCGCGTCAGCATGTGGCGCCAGCCGGCGAGTTCGTCGGCGCGCCCGGTGCGGAAACGTCGTGAGAACCAGCGCTCGAGGATCGCGGCCTGGAGCGCGGCGATCCCGCCGGCGCGGACGGCGGCGATCCGGTCGGCCCACATCGCCTCGACGCCGATCTTGGCCGCGGTGTTGGAGAGCACGACGGCGCGCAGTAGGTCGGGACGCTCCGCCGCGAGGCCCTGCGCGACCATGCCTCCGATGGACAGGCCGACGAACACGGCGCCGGTGACGCCGAGGTGGTCGATCAGGGCGGCGGCGTCGGCCACGAGGTCGCCCATGAAGTAGTCGCCGGCGGGCGCGTCGCTGAGGCCGTGGCCGCGCATGTCGTAGCGGATGTGCCGCAGGCCGCCGGGCAGATGGGGCAGAAGCGGGTCCCAGATGCGGAAATCCGTGCCGAGCGAATTGGCGAACACCAGCGGAAGGCCGGTCGGGTCGCCCTCGTCCGCGTAGTGGACGCGGATCGAGTTCAGCGAGGCGATCTTCATGGGGTCCTCGGTGCTCTCTGTCCGATTGCGGCGGATCAGCGCTTCGGGCGGCGGTGGAGGTCCGCGGCGGCGAGCGTTGTGGGCAGCGTCGGATCGCCGGCGATTTCGGCGAGCGGCGCGGGGTCGGCCCCGTAGTTGAACCAGAAGATTTCCCCGGCAGTTTCGGTGCGGCGCAGGCCGTCGGGGAGGTCGATGGTCGCGAGCCCGGCGGCGCGGGCGGCGTCGCCGAGGATGCGGCGCATGGCCGGGCGGTCGGGCCAGCCGCACAGGTAGCGGAGGTTTCCCGCGCGGCGCAGCGCGGCCTCGCCGTCGGCGGTGCGTTCGAGGATTTCGGAGGCGCCGTCGGTGATCTCGCGCCAGATTTGGAAGGCGCCGCCACGTTGCAGCGGGACGGGGCCGGTGGGCCGCAGGCTCTCGACGCGGGCGACGCGCGTTTCGAGCGCGCCGAAGTCGGGGGGCATCGCGGCGGGGATGGCCATGGCCGCGGTCTTGGCGCCGGACCGGGGGCCGATGACGGCCGTGCCCCGATGGGCCGCGAGGGCCGCGCGCAGCGGGTCGGTCCAGGCGGCGAGGCCGGGGATCACGACGAGAGCGTAAGGCGCAAGGTCGGCGGTGTCGGTGGGCAGGATGTCAATGGTCAGGCCGTTGAGGCGCAGGCCGCGATAGGCCTCGAACACGAGGCGGAAGTAGTCGAAGTCGCGACCCTGCGGCTGCGTGGCCCAGGCCCATGCGGAGGCGTAGTCAAAGACGAGGCCGACGCGGGCGGGGGGGTGCGCGTCGACCTCGGGCCGGTTGCCGAGTTCGCGGGCGACCTGTGCGATTTCCGCGAGCGCGGGGGTGTCCTGGCTGTCGGGCGTGAGCAGCCCCGCGTGCATCTGTTCCTGGGCGAACGGCGCCTGGCGCCAGCGGAAATAGCTGACCACTTCGGCGCCGTGGGCGAATGCCTCCCAGGTCCAGAGGCGGACCATGCCGGGCAGCGGCGCCGGGTTGTAGGGGGCCCAGTTCACCGGGCCGGGCTGCTGTTCCATCACCCACCAGCGGCCGCGCCCGACCGCACGATAGAGGTCGTGGTGGAACGCCTGGTTGTCGGGGTCGCCCTGGCGCAGGAACGCGGATTTCCAACCGTCGTCTTCGGCGACGCGGTCCTCGAGAAAGCCGAGCGGGTAGCTGTCCCAGCTCGCGGCGTCGAGGTCGGCGCCGGTGGCGAAGTGGTCGAACTCGGTGGTCTTGCCCATGTAGTTGTGCAAGATCGGCGCGGAGGAGTGCTGGCGGATGACGTCGGTCTGGACGCGGTTGAAGGCGACGATCTGGTCCGACGAGAAGCGGCGGAAGTCGAGCCAGTGCGCGGGGTTCGCCTCGGTCACCGTCAGATTGGGCAGGTCAATCTGGTCGAAGGACGCGTAGTCCATCGACCAGAAGGCGTTGCCCCATCCGGCGTTCAGCGCGGCGGCGTCGCCGTATTTCGCGGCGAGCCAGTCGCGGAAGGCGGCGGTCGCTGCGGGGCTGTACGAATGGGCGGTGTCGTGGCACGCGTATTCGTTGTCGGTCTGCCAGGCGGCGACATGCGGGTTCTGGCCGTAGCGCAGCGCGAGGATGCCGGTGATGCGCGCGCATTCCGCGCGGTAGCCGGGATGGCTGAAGCAGTAGTGGCGCCGCGAGCCGAACTTGCGCGGGCGGCCCTCGCGGTCCCACGCGAGCATGTCGGGATGGCGGTCGAGCATCCAGCGCGGCGGGGTCGCGGTTGGGGTGCCGAGCACGACCGCGAGGCCGGCCGACCCGAGCGTGTCGATGGCGCGGTCGAGCCAGTCGAGGCGGAGGTCGCCGTAGCCGGGTTCCAGCCGGGACCACGCGAATTCGCCGATGCGCACCCAGGTGAGGCCGGCGGCGGCCATACGCGCGGCGTCGCCGGACCACTGGGATGAGGGCCAGTGCTCGGGGTAATAGCAGACGCCCAGCGCGCGGCGGATGGTCATGCGGGAGCTCCGAAGATGCGGTCGTAGGCGCGCACGGCCGCCTCCGCCCGCAGTACTACGGTAACGAGCTCGCGGCCGGGGCTGTAGAGCGAGGCGCCGAGGCCGAAGCCGACCGCACCCGCGTCGCGCCACTCGGCGAAATTGTCGGGGCCGACGCCGCCGACGGCGTAGACATGCGTTTCGGGCGGCAGAACGGCGCGGATGGCCTGGAGGCCCGCGACGCCCATCAGGCCCGCGGGGAAGACTTTCAGCGCGTCGGCGCCGGCGGCGAGGGCGGCGAAACATTCGGTCGGGGTGAAGACGCCCGGGTAGGAACGCAGGCCGAACTCCTTCGTGCGTTCGATCACGAGGGGGTCGGCGTTCGGCGAGACGATGAAGCTGGCGCCGGTGGCCGCAACGGCATCGACTTCGTCCGGGGTGAGCACGGTGCCGGCGCCGATATGCGCGCGGTCGCCGAGCGCATCCTGCATCAGGGCGATGCTGCGGAGCGGGTCGGGCGAGTTCAGGGGTGCCTCGATCCACGTGATCCCGGCGTCGACGAGTGCCGTCGCGGTGGCGACGGCCTCGTCGGGGGAAATGCCGCGCAGGATGGCGATGAGGCGGCGGGTCATTGCAGGGCCTTCCGGGCCAGCAGATGTGTGTGGGCGGCGGCGAGGCCGTTGAGCGTCATCGCGGTGGCGTCGAGGCTGCGGGCGTGAAGGCCGGTGACCGCGAGCGCGGCGGCGTAGGCGGATGTCAACGCGGGGGCGCCGAGGAGAACGACGTCGCGGCCGAGCCAGTACGGTTTCGCCCCGGCGAGCTCGGCCCCGATCAGCAGGCCGGAGAGGCGGGCGCGGGCGCGTTCCGGTGCGGGGCCCGCAAGCAGATGCTCGGCGCGCAGGCCGAACAGCCGCGCGGCGAGGCGTTCGGGGTGGGCGAGGGTTTCTTCGACCGCCTCGGCGAAATCCGGGTCGGACCAGCCGCTTGCGGCGACCGAGTGGCGCAGGACCGACACGGTGGAAAGCAGGGCGAAAATCTCGCCGGTCATGAAGGTGGCGAAGCTGACGACCTCGCCGGCGCTGACATGCGCCCATTTGGTGTGGGTTCCGGGCAGGCAGGCGACGCCGTCGAACGCCGGCTCGCGCATCAGGAGACCGGCGATCTGGGTCTCCTCGCCGCGGATGACGTCGAAGGGCCGATCCTGGCGCAGGCCCGGCAGCACGTGGACGCAGAGGCGCGGGTCGGTGACGGGCGGCTGCGCGAAGCTGTTGCGCGGGGCGCAGGGGACGGTGGCGTAGGGCGCCTCGACCCAGCCCTGGCGCGAGCCGACCATACCGCAGGCGAGCGCGTCGGTGATGCGCCCCTCGGCGAGCCAGGGCTCGATCAGCGCGAGCAGGGCGGGCTCGAATTCGTCGCGGGAAAGGCTCGCCATGCCGGCTTGCGAATGCGCCTCGGCGACGGGGGCGCCGCCGGTCATCGCCCAGACGCGCAGGTTCGACGTGCCCCAATCGACGGCGATCCAGTCGGGGGCGATGCAGTCGGGGGGGCTCCGGTCTGCGGGGCTCGCGCTCATCCGCTGACCACGACGCCCCCGTCCACGACGAGCGCCTGCCCGGTCATCATGCGCGAGGTGTTCGAGGCGAGAAACAACGTCGCATCGACGATGTCGCGCTCCACCAGATGCTCCTTCAGGCACTGGCGGTCGAGATGGGCCTTCAGCGCTTCGGGCGTCGCCCATTTGTCGAGCTGCCTTGGCGTGAGGACCCAGCCGGGCATCAGGGCGTTGACGCGGATGTTGTCGGGGCCGAGGTCGCGGGCAAGGCCGCGCGTCAGCCCGGTGATGCCGGCCTTCGCGGCGACGTAGGACGCATAGCCGCCGTTGCCCATCATGTAGGAGACCGAGGAGAAGTTGACGATCGAGCCGCCGCCCGCCGAACGCATGCCGGGAAGCGCCGCCTGGGCGGTGAAGAAATGCGGGCGCAGGTTGATCGCCTGCGAACGGTCCCAGTCGGCGACCGTATAGCCTTCGATCGCATGGCGCTGGTCGTTGGCGGCGTTGTTGACGAGGACGGTGATCGGGCCGTGGGCCTGCGCCGCCTGGGCCATCGCGGTGCGCAGCGCGGCGACGTCGGTCAGGTCGCACGCAATGAAAAGCGGCGTCGAGCCATGCCGCGCGCCGATCCCGGCTGCGAAGGCGGAGGCGTCGGAGCGTTGCACGAAGGCGACCTGCGCGCCCTGGGCGACGAAGCCTTCGGTCAGGGCGGCGCCGATCCCTGAGCCACCGCCGGTGATGAAAACCGATCGGCCGGCGAGGTCGTGAAAGGTGGCGAAGCGATCCATGGGGTCTCTACTTTACGGCGCCGAGGGTCAGCCCGGCGATGAAGTGGCGCTGCATCAGAAAGAACATCAGCACGGGCGGCAGTGCGGCGACGATCGAGCCGGCCGAGACGAGATGCCACGCGGCGACCCACTGACCGTTGAGCGAGTAGAGGCCGGCGGTGACCGGCTGGGTCGCGGCGCCCTGGGTCAGCACGGTGGCCCAGAAGTAGTCGTTCCAGATGAACGTGAAGACCAGGACCGACAGCGCCGCGATGGCGGGGCGCATCAGCGGCAGCACGACGAACCAGAAGATGCGGACTTCCGTGACGCCCTCGACGCGGGCGGCCTCGATCAGCTCGCGCGGCAACGCACGGATGAAGTTGCGCATGAACAGCGTGCAGAAGCCTGTCTGGAACGCGATATGGAAAAGCGCGAGGCCGGCGGTGGTGTTGTAGAGCCCGAGGTTCAGCGTGAGGTCGCGCACCGGGATCATCAGGATCTGGAACGGCACGAAGTTACCGGCGACGAACAGGAAGAAGATCAGCAGGTTGGAGCGAAACTTGTACACCCCGAGCGCGAAGCCGGTCATCGTCGACAGCGCCACGACGCCGATCACCGTCGGGATCGTCACCTTGAACGAATTGAGGATGTATTGCGCGATCGGCGAGTTGCGGAAGACGTCGATGTAGTTCGACCAGGCGAAGGAACTCGGCCAGCCGAAATAGTTGCCGGCCGCGAGATCGCCGGCGGGGCGCACCGACGTCAGCGCGACGCCGAGCAACGGCAGGAGCCACAGGATCAGCGCGACCGGCAGTGCTGCCGCATAGAGCCATTGCGTGGTCGGGCTGGTCCGCTCGATCGGGCGGGGGAACATCTCAGTAGCCCTCGCGCTCGTCGCGGACCATCTTCCAGATGAAGCCCGAGATGAAGATCATCATGATCGCAAAGAGCACGGCGGCGATGGCGGCGCCGTACCCCATCCGGTAGCCGTATTCGCTGAGCGCCTGTTCGTACATGTAAAAGCTGAGCACGCGGGACGTGCCGTAGGGGCCGCCGTTGGTCATGATCGAGACGAGGTCGAACGACCGGAGCGCGCCGATCACCGTCACCACCACGGCGATGAACGTGGCGGGGCGCAACTGCGGCAGGATGACGTGCCAGAGCATGCGCCAGCCGCGGGCGCCGTCGAGCCGCGCCGCCTCGACCTGCTCGGGCGCGATGTTGTTCAGGCCGGTCAGGTAGAGGATCATGCAGTAGGCGATCTGCGGCCAGAGCCCGGCGACGATGATGCCGTAGGTGACGAAGCGCTCGTCGGCGAGGACGGCGACGCCGGTCCCGGTCAGCCACTCGATCAGATTGTAAAAAAGCCCGAAGTTCGGGGCGTAGAACCAGGAAAACATCAGGCCGACGACGACCTGGCTGATGACGAACGGGAAAAAGAACAGCGACTTGTAGATGCGGATGCCGGTGACGTTCTGGTTGAGGAATATCGCGATGGCGAGGCCCGCCGGCGGCGCCAGCATGTAGAGCACGAGCCAGATGACGTTGTTCTTCAGCGAGGTATAGAACGCGTCGTCGTCGAACAGCTCGGCGTAGTTCGCCGTGCCGACCCACTCGCGCGTCCCGAGGCCGTCCCAGTCGAAGAAGCTGAGCCACAGCGAATCGACGATCGGCCACAGCACGTAGACGGTGAACATCAGGATGCCCGGCGCGAGGAACAGCCAGGGCGCGACCCGCTGCTGGTTCTGCCGCCACCACGAACGGCGCGGTGCGTCGGTTCTCGGAGCCATGGCGGGCCTCGGGTCGGGGGCGGGGAGACGGCCAGCGGAGCCGGCCGTCGCGGTTGCGTCAGTTGTAGATGCAGGCGCGCGCCGTTTCGAGCCGTTCGAGAATGCGGTCGACGTTCTCGGGCTTGACCATGAATTCCTGGAAGCCTTCCATGCCTGCCTTGGCCATCTCGGGCGGGGCGTCGCGGTCGAAGAACTGCGCCAGCGCCGAAGCCGTCGACAACATCTCGAAGCCCTGCTGGAGGAACGGGTCGGCGACGACCTCGGACTGGTTGTTCACCGGCAGTTGCAGCAGGATCGCGTTGATTTTCGTCTGGGCTTCGGCCGAGGCCATGAAGGCGAGGAACTTTCTCGCGTCCTCCTTGTTCTTCGCGCCGATCGGAATGTGGACGGTGTCGGTCGGCGCATCCTCGGCGCGCGGCACGCCGGGCGTGATCTCGGGGAAGGGAAAGAAGCCGAGCGTCTCGTCGGTCATGCCCGCTTCCTTCAGCGGCGCGACGATGAAGTTGCCCATCAGGTATGTCGCGGCCTTGCCCTGGACGAGCAGCGGCATCGCGTCCTGCCAGTCGAGCGCGGCGTGGTTCGCGGTCAGATACCCCGGCTCGATCAGCTTGGCCCATTCGGTGAAGGTGGCCCTCACGCGGTCATCGGTCCAGGGGATCTCGCCGTTCGTCAGCGCCATATGGAAGTCGTAGCCGTTGGTCCGCAGGTTCATGTAGTCGAACCAGCCGGCGCCGGGCCAGAGCTGCGAGGTGCCGGTGGTCGTGCAGTCGATCTCGGCGGCCTTGAACTTGGCGCAGGCGGCGATGAATTGCTCCCAGGTCGTCGGGACCTCGACGCCATGTTCGGCGAACAGCGATTTGTTGTAGTAGATGCCCCATTGATAGTAGGTGTACGGGACGCCCCATTGCTTGCCGTCGATCGTCATCGAAGCTTCGGCGGATTTCAGCGTCTCGGACATGTTTTCCGACGCCCAGATGTCGGAGATGTCCTCGAACTGGCCGGCCTCGACGAACGGCGCCATGCGGTTGCCAGCGTACCAGTTGGCGAGATCAGGCGCGTCGGCGGTCAAGAAGTTGCGGATCGCGGTCTTATAGCCTTCGTGGTCGAAGGTGTTGATCGTGACCTTCACGTCTGGATTGGCCGCCTCGAAATCGGCGACGAGCTGGTCGAAGGCCGCCTTCGGCGCCGGGTCGGAGGCGTCGGTGTTGAAAACCAGCGTGCGTTGCTGGGCTGCGGCCGGGGCGGTAAGTGCGGCGCCCGCCATAAGCAGGGCCAGGCTCGTCCGCGTGACGACTGACATGTGATTTCTCCCTTGACTTGTTCCGCTATTCGGAACCACGTTTTGATTATTGAAAACCATGCCCGACGTGCTATGGCTTGTCAACAGGGCGAACGAGATCCGGCGGGACGGCCGGGCGCGGGGGAGGGGTCGGATGACCGGTCGGGGTCACAGCGACGGCACGGTGGGCAAGGCCCTCGATCTGCTCGACGACATCGCGTCGATCGGCCTGCCGGTGCGGTTTTCCGATCTGCTTGCGCGCAATCCCTATCCGAAGGCGACGCTTCATCGCCTGCTCCAGACCCTGACGAACCAGGGCATGCTGGAGCATGATCCGGTCGAGCACAGCTATCGTCCCGGTTTGCGCCTCGTCCGGCTGGCCCATGCCGCCTGGGCGCAGTCCTCGCTGGCGCCGATCGCGCGACCGCATCTCGACGGGCTGGCGGCGCGGCTGGGCGAGACAGTTCATCTCGCGCAGCTCGACAACGGCCATGTGCTCTATGTCGACAAGCGCAACGCGGCGCGGCCCGTCGACATGTTCAGCCAGGCGGGCAAGATCGGACCGGCCTATTGCACCGGGGTGGGCAAGGCGATGCTGGCTTTTCTCGACCCGGGCGCACTGGACGCGGCGCTGAGCCGTCAGGCGTTCCATCGCTTCACGCCCGCGACGCTGACCGATGCGGCGGCGTTGCGGGTGGAGCTGGCGGATATCCGGGCGAACGGGCTCGCGTTCGACCGCGAGGAGCACGAGCCAGGGATCATCTGCATGGCCGTGCCGATCGTGAGCGCGCGGGGCCGGGCGCTCGGCGGGCTCTCGGTCACATCGACGACCAAGCGCCATCGGCTCGACGAGCTCGGCGCCTACGCCCCCGACCTCGCGGCCGCCGCGGCGGCGATCGCCCGCGATGCGGAGGCGTGGCTTTTTCCCGACGCACCGAAGTCCGAACCCCAGAAGGAGGCCGCCCCATGTCCGGCGTAGCGCTGTCTCGCGTCCGCAAGAGCTATGGCGAGACGAAGGTGATCCACGGCGTCGATCTGACCGTCGATAACGGCGAATTCTGCGTGTTCGTCGGGCCGTCGGGTTGCGGCAAGTCGACGTTGCTGCGGATGATCGCGGGGCTCGAGGAGACCACGGACGGGCGCATCGGCATCGGCGCGCGTGACGTGACGCGGCTCGATCCGGCGGACCGCGGGGTGGCGATGGTGTTCCAGACCTACGCGCTCTATCCGCACATGACGGTGGCCGAGAACATGGGGTTCGGGCTGCGGATGAACGGGTCGCCGAAGGCCGAGATCGCGAAGAAGGTCGGCGCGGCGGCGGCGATCCTGAAGCTCGAGCCGTATCTCGACCGCAAGCCCAAGGCGCTGTCGGGGGGGCAGCGGCAGCGCGTGGCGATCGGGCGGGCCATCGTGCGGGGGCCGGAGGTGTTCCTGTTCGACGAGCCCTTGTCCAATCTCGACGCGGAGTTGCGCGTCGAGATGCGTGTGGAGATCGCGCGGCTGCACACCGAGATCGGGGCGACGATGATCTATGTCACCCATGATCAGATCGAGGCGATGACGCTGGCCGACAAGATCGTGGTGCTGCGGGCGGGACGGATCGAACAGGTGGGCGCGCCGCTGACGCTGTACGATGACCCGGACAACGAATTCGTCGCGGGGTTCATCGGCTCGCCGCGGATGAATTTCCTCGACGGCGAGGCGGTCGAGGGCGGCGTGCGCGTGGCGGCTCTGGGTGGGCTGGTCGTGCCGGGGAGGAACGCGCCGGGCCGGGTGCGGGTGGGGGTGCGGCCCGAACATCTTCATCTGGTGGAAGGCGATGCGCTGCGGGTCGATCTGCTGGAGCATCTGGGGGGCGTCAGTTACGTCCACCTCGTGACCGGCGACGGTCAGCGGCTGATCGCCGAGGCGCGCAACATGCGCGGCGGCCGCACCGGCGCGACGGTGGGGGTCGCGGTGGAACCGGGGCGGGCGTTCTTCTTTGACCCGGCGACGGAGCTGCGCCTGCGCTGAAGCGCATGGCGGCGGCGGTCGGGCCGGCGTTCCGCGCGGTATCAGCGAAACCGTTCGGCGGGACGGGGCCTGCATTCTGCGCCGCGGATCGCTTCGTTAGGGCGACAGTGTAGCGCCCTCGCCGATGACGCCATGGGGCGTGCTTGCGCCAAGGGCAAGGTCGGGGTGGCGGTCTCCCGGTCAGACGCCGTAGCGGGGGCGGAGGCGAGCGATGGCGATGGCGCCGACGCCGGTGAGGCTGAGGGCTACGAACACGAACCAGCCGAGGAACGGGATGAGCACGAGGAGGCTGGCCAGCAATGCGCCGGCGAGAGCGGCGAGCGCGTGCTCGGGGAGCGTGTCGGCTTCTAGCGCGCCGAAGCGGGTGACGACCCATTCGCCGAGCAGGTAGACCGCGGCTACGTAGCCGACGGCCCCGAGCAGCAGCGAGGCGAGGAGCACGAAGGGCGACAGGAACACGCCGATGATCGTCACGACGAGCAGGATCGCGCCGCCGATCAGCGTCGCCTGGGTGAGAAACCCGTAGCCCAACGCGCGGAATCGGCCCTCGTTGATGATCGCCGAAAGCCGCGCCATGCCGCGGGGGGCGAGCGCGCCGGCGAGCGTGGCGAAGGCGGCGAGGATCAGCACGCCGACGGTGAACCCGAGCAACAGAGCGGCGGGGCCGGGACCGGTCATGTGTTCGAACATCGGCCGGTCTTCGAGCGGGCGGCTGTCGATGCGCTCGGCGGGGATGACGGATGCGGGGACCGCGATCGGGGAGTCCGGGTCGGAGTAGAGTGTGAGGCGCCCGCCGATGGCGGCGCCCTCCCCGAAGGTCAGCGTTTCCGCGGCGATCGAGGCGTCGCCGGCGATCGCGGCGGCAAGCTCGACAGTGTCGCCGGCGATCAGCGCTGACCCGGCAACGGGCGCGCGCAGCGCGACGGTGCGGCCAGCCACGCGCAGGTTGCCGCCGATGGCGCCGAGAATCGTCACGTCGTACCCTGCGAGCGAGGCCGAAGCGGCGACGGGCGCATCGACGCGGATGTCCTGGCCGAAAGCGTACAGCGATCCGCCGATCTCGGCCCGGGTTTCGATGCGGCGGCCGGCAAGATGGGCGGCGCCCGAGATCGGGCTCGCGAGGTCGATGCGCCCGCCGGCGGAGAAAACGTCGCGCAGGCCGGGCGCATCGACGATGACGACCGAGCCGCCACGGAACAGATCGCCGCCCGATTCGAACGAGCCGTCGCGGGGTTGGGCGAAGGCGGGAGCGAAGGCGAGGACGGCTCCGGCGATGAGGGCAAGGGCGCGGATCATGATCGGTCTCCCCCGAAGCTCTGGTTCGGAGGGACAGGGCGCCGCTTGGCGTGCGATGTCAAGGCCGCCCGCGGCGCCGTCGCGTCATGCGACGAGCGACCTGACCTCTTGAATCTGGCGGGCGGAGGCGAGCCCCTCGGGCGCGACTTCGAGCGAAAGCGGCCCGCGGAAGCAGAGCGTACGCAGCCAGTCAATGCGCTGGCCCTCCGGCAGCGCCATGTCGGGGAAGCGCCGGGTAAGCACGTCGAGGATCAGCCGCAGCTGAAGCCGGGCGAGCGGCGCGCCGATGCAGACATGCATGCCGTAGCCGAACGAGACATGCTGGCGGGCGTTGGCGCGGGCGACGTCGAGCCGGTCGGGTTCCGCGAATGTCGCGTCGTCGCGGTTCGCAGAGGCGAGCGACAGCAGGACGTGACCGCCCTTCGGGATGACGACGCCGCCGACCGTCACGTCCTCGCGGGCGATGCGCCGCCAGTTCACGACGCTGGTCGCGAAGCGCAGGCCCTCCTCGACGGCGTTGGGGATCAGCGACGGATCGGCGACGAGCTTGCCCCATTCCCCCGGATTGCTCAGCAGCGCGCGCACGAGGTTTGTGGAGGCGGTGGTCGTGGTCTCGTGGCCGGCGAGCAGGATGCCGAAGACGAGGCCGCAGATCTCGTTAATGCTGAGCACCGCATCGTCGCCGTTCCTGATCGCGAGCATCGCGCTGGCGTAGTCGTCGCCGGGATGGCGAATGCGGTCTTCGACGAGTTTGCGGCAATAGTGCCAGTACGCGAGCATCTCGGCGGCGCTCGCCATCCGCTGGGCGTCGTCCATCTCGCCGAACGTGAACATCAGCCGCTGGTTCGCCCATTGCTTGACGCGCGCGACGTCGAATTCCGGGATGCCGAGCAGCAGGAAGATGACGCGTGCCGGCAATTCATACGTCATTTCGGCCACGAGATCGGCACGCGACTTGCCTGCCAGATTGTCGGCGTACTGTTCGACGAGGGCGCGGATGGGCGCCTCCATCGCGAGGAAGCGCCGCATGTTCAGGAACTGCGCGGCGGCGGCGCGGACGCGGCCGTGGACCGGGGCGTCGGCGTTGACCTGGATGACGGGATGGGCGAAGCGGCCCTCGGTGAGGAATCGGCAGACTTCGGGCGGGAGCGGGCGCATCGGGTTCATGGCGATTGCCGCCGAGAAGCGCTCGACGTCCTGGAAGATCGCGAGAACGTCCTTGCGCCGGGTGACGACGTAGTAGCCTATATCTTCCGCGAAGAACACGGGTTCCTCGGCGCGGGCGCGGGCGAGCAGGTCGTACATGCCCTCCTGCTCGAACGAGCGGAACGCCCGGCCGATGTCCGACACATGGGCGCCATCAGCGACCGGCGCCTCGAGAGCGCTGATTCTCGTCATGCGCCGCCCCATTTACACACGCTACATACAACCTCTAGTTTTTCCGGGGAAAGTGACCGGAAACTGCAAGCACGATTACATTCGCATTTCTAGTCGAGTCGAGTCAAAAGCATCATGTAGAGTTCCTTAACATGCTGCGCGTCTCGATCGCTCCCGTCTCGTGTGAGGCCATTGCGGAGGGGGCGCTCCTGCGGTGTGGGCGCTCGACGTCAGGGCGGTTTGCGCGCCGGCCGGCGGAGGCGGTTCTCCCGGAGCCAGATCACCAGGCCCGCGGCGATTATCAGCGCGGCGCCCGCGAGGATCGCGCGGTCCGGGACGTCGCCGAAGATCAGCCAGCCGAAGACGATCGCCCAGACGAGAAGCGTGTATTCCAGCGGCGCGATGCTGGCGGCGTCGGCGAGCTTCAGCGAGCGGGCGATCAGCATGTGGGCGAACATCGCGACGACGCCGAGCAAAGCGAGCAGGCCCGCGTCGCCGGGCGACGGCGTGACCCAGCCGGCGCCGGCGGTCGCGAGGCCCGCGACGCCGGCGCCCGCGGTCTGCCAGAACACCAGCGCCGCGTCGGTCGTGCCGCGCAGCATGCGCGCCGAGACGATCATGAAGGCGAAGGCGAGGCTGCCCGCGAGCGAGACGACGATGGCGGGCGACCACGCCTCGGCCCCGGGGCGCAGCGCGATGACGACGCCGACAAAGCCTGCGACGATCGCGCCCCAGCGCCAGGGTCCGACGCGCTCCCCGAGAAGCCACGGCGACAGCGCCGCGACATAGATCGGGCCGGCGAGCCAGTAGGTCATCACGTCGGCGAGCGGGAGCGAGATCACCGCGTAGTAGAACGCATAGACCTCGAACGTGCAGGCGGCGACGCGCAACGCCTGCAGGCGCGGGCGCTCGAGCGGCCAGAGGCGGGTGCGCCCGCGCCACAGGATCGGGGCGAGCACAAGCAGGGCAGCGGCGCTGCGCAGCAGCAGGACCTGGCCGACGGAATAGGTGGCGACCAGCCATTTTCCCATCACGTCGTTGAGCGAGAACATCAGCATCCCGAGCAGGGCGACGAGGATGCCGAGGCGGCGGGCGGCGGGATCGGTCGGCATGGTTGCAGCTCGTATCGGGGGCGGCTTCGGAGTTGCGCGGCTGTACGCGAGCGCTATCGTCGCGACAATGGCGCAGGGACGCCGGGAATGGGAGGACGTCATGGCGCAGGCGCTGCGGATCGGGTTTCTGGGGATCGGGCTGATGGGGGCGCCGATGGGGCGCAACCTGCTGCGCGCGGGGTTCAACGTGACGGCGTGGAACCGCACCCGCGCCAAGGCGGAGGCGCTGGCGGCCGACGGCGCCGCAATCGCAGAGGGCGCCGCGGCCTGCGCCGCCGGGGCGGACGTGCTGGTCCTGATGCTGGAGAACGGGCCCATCGTCGGCGAGGTGCTGTTTCGGACCGGCGTGGCGGAGGCGCTGGCGCCGGGATCGGTGGTGGTCGACATGAGCTCGATCGGAGTGGAGGAGGCGCGCGATCACGCGTCGCGGCTGGCGGCCCTCGGGGTCGCGCACATCGACGCGCCGGTCTCGGGGGGGACCGTGGGGGCGGCGGCGGCGAGCCTCTCGATCATGGCGGGGGGGCCTGAGGAGGCGTTCGCGCGCGTGGCGCCGGTGCTGGAGGCGATGGGGCGGCCGTTGCTGGTCGGGCCTTCGGGGGCGGGGCAGATCGCGAAGCTCGCGAACCAGATGGTGGTGGCCGTGACCATCGGGGCGGTGGCGGAGGCGCTCAATTTCGCGCAGATGGCCGGCGCGGACCCGGGCCTGGTGCGCCAGGCGCTGACGGGGGGGTTCGCCGACAGCCGCATTCTCGAGTTGCACGGGGCGCGGATGGTGGCGCGGGATTTCGCGACGCGAGGCAAGACGTCGAGCCAGATCAAGGATCTGGAGAACGCCGGCAAGGCCGGGGCGGCGGCGGGGGCCGCGATGCCGTTCACCGGGCTCGCGACGGGGCTGTTCCGGAGCCTGCTTGAGACGGATGGAGATGTCGATCACTCCGCGCTGTGGCTCGAGTTGCGGCGGTTGAGCGGGGGGTGAGGGGGCAGGGCCGGAGTGAACGCTCACGCCTTCAGGGTCATGCAGCTACGCATTGGGGTTCCGTGAGCTGCGGGGCCGCAGTGTCCGCGTGCGGGGAGAACGTCAACTCGCTGACGCCGCGGGCGTAACCATCGCAGACCGGCGGGCGCTGCAGGGCCGGCTGACCGTGGCGGGGTTCCTCACCTGGGGCAACTCGGAGAAGCGCTGCCTGAGAGTGGATCTCGCGACGCCGGCGATGGTCGAGGCTTCGCGGCGGTCGGCATCATCTCCGTCGTCAGTCTCCGGCTCCTGTTCGCAGCACCGGCGCCGGATCCGAGCGGGCATCCATGCGAGTATTCCAAGAGGCAAGGAACCCGCGTCGTTCGATGGCGTTTTGATACATACGACGTCCAGCAACCCCTAAAGCGAGATCTCAGATGTATCATCACGTCAAGAAACTCATGTACACGGTCAGCGTGGGCGAGCCCGACCCTCGTTTCGGCAATATGCTGCTCGAACAGTTCGGCGGCGCGAACGGCGAACTGGCTGCCGCGATGCAGTATTCAATCCAGGGCCTGAACACCGAAGATCCTGGCATGAAGGACCTTCTCATGGATATCGGCACCGAAGAGCTGAGTCATCTCGAAGTCATCGGAACGCTGGCGCGGATGCACCTCAAACCCTCGGCGAAGGACCGGCAAGCGGCGGAGGCAGACCCCCTCATCGCGATCTGCGGCGGCGGCGGCGTCGATCTGAGAAACTCCGCAGGGAACGCCTGGACGTCCGATTATCTGAAGATCACCGGTCAGCCGGAGGTCGACCTTCGGAGCAACATCGCGGCCGAAGCACGCGCCAAGATCGTCTACGAGCGTCTGATCGACTTCTGCGACGATCCCGGCAGCAAGGATGCACTCCAGTTTTTGATGACCAGGGAGATCACCCACATGAAGGCGTTCATGGCCGCACTGGACAGCCTTGGAAAAGGCCCGCTCGAGATCGGCGACCGTGAGCCGACCGCGGGACTAGTCGATCAGTACTTCAACGACTCGACAGGCGAAAGCGGGGATGGCTACACGGACATGACCGGACCCTGGAACGCCGGCGGAAGCTGGGAGCGCGTGGACAACCCGGCGTTCCACCCGGAAAAATTGAAGGTGGACGATTGACGTCCCGCAAACTCTCATGACGGCAACCCCGACACGCAGGCGAGGGCAGATCAGGGAAGTTGCGGATGAGTTCCGCTCTGCGGGGCGTCTTCACAAGAAAGAGGGTCGGCTGGCCTGTACTCTCCCCAGCCGATCCAAATGGTCTAGCCGAAGAGGGTGATCGGTCCAGTCGTGGGATGCTCGCCTGCGATCAGCTTCATGCCGCAATCGGAAATCTTTCATCCGACTTCGATCGCGGTCAGGCAGCCTTGACTTCGGGCGTGGGAGATTTCCAGACCCACGGAAGCAATTCCGGCAAGCGTGAGACCGGGATAAAAGGGCAAAAGTGTGTGCCGCTTAACCGGTTTGGCAACCCGGGTTGATCCGACGCTCCGGGTCCAACAGCCCCTTTATTCCTTTTAATATCAAGCGGCTCTCCGGCGACAGCCGCGCTTCGAAATCGGCGCGTTTCATGCGGCCGACGCCGTGTTCGGCGCTGATGGAGCCGATGAAGCCGTCGACTTCGGCGTTGAGGACGGATTTTGCGCGCTCGAAGGTGGCGGCGAGGGCCGGTTCGTCGAGGCCGAGGGGCGGCAGGACGTTGAGGTGGACGTTGCCGTCGCCGAAGTGGCCGTAAGCGATGGCTTGCGCGCCCGGGCAGGCGGTCTCGATGGCGATGGAGGCGCGGGTGACGAAGCGGGGCAGGTCGGACAGGCGGACCGAGACGTCCGAGCGCAGGAAGGGGCCGCGGCGGGCCTGGCCTTCGTTGACGGATTCGCGCAGGGCCCAGATGTTGGCGGCCTGGGTCTCGGAGGCGGCGATGAGGCCGTCGGTGACGTGGCCGGCGGTCAGCGCCGTTTCGAGGAAGCCGGTGAGGAGAGCGTCGAGATCGACGGGGCCGGGGGCGGCGAGTTCGATCAGGGCGTAGGCGCCGCACTCGGCGATGGCGGGCGCGCCCGGTTGTGCGGTGCGCGCGATGGCCATGGCGGGGGGCATGAGGAATTCGAACGCGGAGAGGAGGTCGGAACAGGCGCGGCGGGCGACGTGGAAGGTGCGCATGAGGGCGGCGAGGTCGGGCACGCCGATCAGCGCGGCGGCGCGGGCGGTGGGGCGGGGGACGAGGCGGAGGCTGGCGGCGGTGATGACGCCGAAGGTGCCCTCGGCCCCGATGAAGAGCTGCTTGAGGTCGGGGCCGAGGTTGTTCTTGCGCAAGGTCGAGAGGCCGTTCCACAGGGCGCCGTCGGCGAGGACGACCTCGAGGCCGAGGACCTGCTCGCGCATCATGCCGTAGCGCAGGACGTTGAGGCCGCCAGCGTTGGTCGAGATGACGCCGCCGATCTGGGCGCTGCCCTGGGCGCCGATACTGACGGGGAGGAGGAGATCGTGGGCGCTGGCGGCGTCCTTGACCGTCTGCAGGATGCAGCCTGCCTCGGCGGTGCAGGAATAGTCGTCCGGGTCGAGAGCGCGGATGGCGCTCAGGCGTGCGAGGCTGAGAACGACCTGGCCAGTGTGGTCGTCAGGCAGCGCGCCGGCGACGAGGCCGGTGTTGCCGCCCTGGGGCACGACCCCGAGCGACAGCCGGGCGCAGGCGCGGAGCATCGCCTGGACCTCCGCGACCGTGCGCGGGCGGAGGACCGCGAGCGCCTGGCCGGTCGCGGCGCGAAACCAGTCGGTCAGATGCGGCGCCATGGCGTCGGGATCGGCGGTGACGCGGTCCGGTCCGAACTCGGCTTCGAGCGTCGCGAGCGGTCGGGACATGGCCAGCTTCCCCCTGTGACTGGTCCGATCGGCTAGCGCAGCCGCCGTTGCCGGGCAAGGGCGGCGGTGATAGCTGGACCGAAAGACCGGGAGGGACCAACATGCACATTCTGATCACGGGCGCCGCGGGAATGCTGGGCGGGCGGCTGGCGCGCTCGTTGGCGGAGGCGCCGCCCCAAGGACTGACGCGGCTGACGCTGGTCGATGTCGTGGCGCCGCAACCGCCTGCGGGATCGCCGGTGGCCACGGTGGCGGCAGCGCTCGACATCACGGACCCAGGCGCCGTGACGGCGCGGATCGCGAAGCGGCCGGACGTGATCTTTCATCTCGCCGCCGTCGTTTCGGGCGAGGCGGAGGCCGATTTCGACAAGGGCTATGCGGTCAATTTCGACGGGACGCGGGCGCTGTTCGAGGCGATCCGGACCTTGCCGGACTACACGCCGAAGGTGATCTTCGCGTCATCCATCGCGGTGTTCGGGGCGCCGTTCCCCGAGACGATCGCGGATGATTTTCACCTGACGCCGCTGACGAGCTACGGCGCGCAGAAGGCGATGGGCGAGCTGATGCTGGCCGACTACACCCGGCGCGGGATTTTCGACGGGGTCGGGTTGCGGCTGCCGACGATCTGCGTCCGGCCGGGGCGGCCGAACAAGGCGGCGTCGGGGTTCTTCTCCAACATCCTGCGCGAGCCGCTGGCGGGGCACGAGGCGGTGCTGCCGGTGGGCGAGGACGTGCGCCACTGGTTCGCGAGCCTGCGGGCGGCGGTCGGGTTCCTGCGCCATGCGCTGGCGATGGATCTGGGCGCGATCGGACCGCGCCGCAACCTGACGCTGCCGGGGCTCTCGGCGACCGTGGGCGAAGAGATTGAGGCGCTACGCCGGGTGGCCGGCGAGGGGGCCGTGGCGTTGATCCGGCGCGAGCCCGATCCGGTGATCGCGCGCATCGTCTCCGGCTGGGCGACGCGGTTCGACGCGAGCCGTGCCGAAGCGCTGGGGTTCACCGCGGAGACGTCCTTTGACGCCATCGTCGCAGCACATGTCGAGGACGAACTGGGCGGGATCGTCGGCGGATAGGAGCTGATCGCGCGCATCCCGGGGAGGGGGCGCGGGGCGGTCGGGGGGCCGGGACGGACTGCGTCAGCGCTTCCAGTTGCCGGCGATGAGCAGTCGTTCCTCCGAGGCGCTGAGCGCCATGCCGGCGCCGAGCCGGTCGAGCGCGCCGTCGAAAGCGGCGGACACGGCGCCGTCCGCCGGGACGTAGCTCTCGGCGCGGGCCGCGTCGCCCGCGATCCGGTTCGCGACGGCGACTTCAGTGGTCCAGCCCTCGGCGCCCGCATGGCAGGCGACGCCTTGGATCAGCACGTCGCTCGCGTTGTCGAGACTTTCGTACTCGCGGCACGGCCGGCCGTCGCGATCGAAGAACGTGCCGATGAGCGTGATCTCGATCGTGTCGTGCTCGTCCATGACCGGGCCGCTCGGGTGGGACTCGAGCGCGTCGTTCAGGATCGACGCGGCGCCTGCGGTGGAGGTGAGCCCGACGGTTGCGTCGCGCCACGCCGGCAGCGCGGTGAGGCCGATCGCCAGTGCCAGCGACGCGGCGAGCGCGCCGCCGAGCAGCAATGGCGCGCCGCGCGCCCGTGCGCGCCAGCCCGAACCGACCGGCGCCGCGCCATGACCCGCATCGGGAAAGATCGCCGCGCGGAACCGCTCGGGCAACGGCTCGTACAGCGGCGCGGCATACGCCGCGGCGAGGAGTTCGTTCGTCTCGACGACGGCGTCGACGTAGGTCGAGTCCCCCGGGCAATCGGCCAGGTGCATGACGACGCGCGCGGATTCCTCCGGCGACAGCGCGCCGTCGGCGAAGGCGTCGAGGAGGGTTCGGTCCATCATTGTGTCCACGATCTGGACCTTTCGTCTGGCGTGCGCACGAGGGGCAGCAGCCTGGCGCGGGCGCGCGAGAGGCGACTCATCACCGTTCCGATGGGGATTTTCAGCAGCTCGGCGACTTCGCGGTAGCTGCGTCCTTCGAGCGCGACGAGCGCGAGCACGAGGCGCAAATCCTCGGGCAGCCTATCGACGGTGGCGCGAACCTGGTCGAGCGTCACCCGATCCTCGGCCTGCCGCGCGCCGGCCCCGTCGTCGGACAGCGCGATGGTGTCAGGATCTACCTTCATGCCGCGCACGCGCTGGCGGCGGCGGTCGTCGAGCCACAGGTTCTGCACGATGCGGAACATCCAGCTGTCCATGCGCGTCCCGGGGTTGAACTGCGCGGCGTTCTTCAGCGCCCGTTCGCAAGCGGCCTGCGCGAGATCGTCGCCGACGTCGGTCGAGCCGCTCAGCGCATAGGCGAAGCGGCGAAGTCGCGGCACCAGCGCCACGAGTTCGAGCTGGAATCGTTTGTCCACGAACGGCGTCCTCGACATGTGTCCGAGGGTACAACGCGGGGCGGCGGGCTTTATTCATTGCGCGTCTTGATTGTGTGAACAATCGGCTTTATGCAGATTGCTCTCGTGGGGTGGCCGGGATGAGTCGGTTTGCGCGTCTGACGGTGTTCGTGACGGTTGTGGCGATCACATTCGCTCCGGCACAGTTTGGCGCGTTCCAGACGTTCGCGGGGGACGCCGCAGCCAAATCCGCCAAATCAGAGGCGTCCAGCGATCGCGCCGCGAGCCGTGACAAGCGCGAGAGCCGAAGCGAACGGTCCGGCAAGAGTTCGAAGAAGGCCGCCGGCAAGGGTCCGGGCGCGAAATCCGAGCGTTCGGGAAAATCGGGCGCGCGGGCAGCTGCGGAGGCTAATGCGCGCGGCGGGTCGGCGGAAGCGCCGGCGCCGATCGATGCGGGCATCGGGGGTCCGGGGGTTACGCCGGTCAGTTTTGCCTATCCGGCGCCGCAGCCGGTGGGGCCGGACGCTTTCGCGCCGGCGCCGGCGTTCCCCGATCCGGCGCTTGGCGCGCCGTTGGTTCCCGACGCGCCGGCGCCGGCATTCGCGACGCCGGATCCGTTCCCGCCGGGCTGGTCGGGCGACGCGCCGCCCCCGGTCGATCCCAATGGTCCGGTTCCCGACGTCGCAGCACCGCCCGACCCGACGCCTGCTGCGATCGACCCGTCCGTCCCGCCCGCTCCGATAACCGCGGACGGAACGACGCCTGACGCGCCCGATCCCGAGACCGACCGGCGGCGACCGCTCGTCCATTCGCAGAGCGGGTCGGACGATCAGCGATCGGGTGCGGGCGGGACGAACGCGCCGAACGCCGCCGCGCTGGAATTGCCGTGGTTGTTGCGCGGAAAGTTCGGTCAACGGCTCCCGGTGCGGGAACCGGCGGTGCTCGCGGCGCGGACCCGCGCGGTCGAGCCTGCGACGGCGCGCACCGCGCCGCGCATCGCGCTGTCCTCGGGCGACGGGCCCGACCTCTATCGGCGGCACGAGATTTCGGCGCTCGGGCTGACCCCGTCCGCACGCCAGACGGTGGCGGCGCTCGGTTTCCGCGTCCTCTCCGAGCGGCGGAGCCGGTTGCTCGGGGACCGCGTGGTGGCCAAGCTTCGGACCCCCGCCGATCAATCGGCCGAGGCCGCGCTGAAGCGGCTGCGGGCGCTGCTGCCCGACGTCACCTTCGATTACGTTCATCTCTATCGTCCGACCGGCGAGCAGCCGGCGCCGGTGCGCTATCCGGTTGAAATGGTCGGGGCCGCGATCGATGGCGGCTGCCGGATCCCCGCGCGGATCGGGCTGATCGACACCGGCGTGGCCCGGCACGCCTCGCTTGCGGACGCGCGGATCACCCGCCGGAGTTTCGTCGACGCCGACGCCGCGACGAACGTGGCGCATGGCACTGCGATCGCGAGCATTCTCGTCGGCGATCTTCCGGGGACGGCGCCGCTTGCGCCCGGCGCGCAACTGTTTTCCGGCAACGTCTTCGTGCAGGACGCGAGCGGTCTGCGCGGCGACGCGACCGCGATCATCGAGGCGCTGGACTGGATGGCGGCGGAGGGCGTCGGCGTCGTGAACCTGTCGCTGATCGGACCGTCGAACCTGCTGCTCGAAGCGGCTGTCGCGGCGGCGGCGCGGCGCGGCCTCGTTCTGGTGGCTGCGGCGGGCAACGACGGCGCGTCGAGCGCGCCCGCCTATCCGGCCGCCTATCCTTCGGTGATCGCCGTCGCGGCCGTGGACCGGCGTGGTCGACCCTATGGACGCGGCAACCGCGGCGCCTACATATATGTGTCCGCGCCGGGCGTCGACGTCTGGGGTGCGGACGCGCGCGGAGGCGAGGCGTTCTGGACCGGCACGTCGTTCGCGGCTCCGTTCGTCACGGCGAACGTGGCGCGCGATCTCTTCCTCGGCCGCGCGCATGACATCAACGACGGCCGCGCCCGGATCGCCGCGAGCGCCCGCGATCTCGGCGCGCCCGGCCGTGACCCGATCTACGGGTACGGGTTGCTACAGATCGGCGGATGCAGCGGCTTTGACGGGGCGGTGCTGTCGGCGCGCGACTAGGCCAGCCGGTCGGCCCCGGGTGGGTTGACACCGGCCGGCCCCAGCCGCCATTGCAATCGTTCAACGGAGTTCCGGTGCGGGGGCCACACGATTCGGGCTGATGCCCTGCGCTATGCCGTTGGGGGAGGATCGGGATGGATTTCAACGCATTGGTCGTCGAGAAGGATGCGGACGGCACGACCCGCGCCGCCGTCCGGAAGATGGCGCCGGACGAATTGCCCGAGGGCGAGGTCACCGTCGCGGTCGGGTACTCGACGCTGAACTACAAGGACGGGCTCTGCCTCGGGCCGGGCGGCGGTCTGGTGCTCCGCTATCCGCATGTTCCGGGCGTCGATTTCGCCGGCACGGTCGAGAGCTCGTCCGATCCGCGCTATGCGACGGGCGACGCGGTGATCGTGACCGGCTGGCGCGTCGGCGAAGCGCATTGGGGCGGCTATGCCCAGAAGGCGCGGGTCAAGGCCGACTGGCTCGTGCCGTTGCCGGGTGGGATGACGCTGCGTCAGTCGATGGCGGTCGGCACCGCGGGGCTGACGTCGATGCTGGCGATCATGGCGCTGGAGGATCGTGGGCTGGCGCCCGGGCACGGGCCGGTGCTGGTGACCGGCGCCGCGGGTGGGGTGGGGTCGGTCGCGGTCAGCCTGCTCGCGGCGCTCGGCCACGAGGTCGCTGCGGTGACGGGCCGGCCCGAGCAGGAGGAGTATCTGCGCGAACTGGGCGCAAGCCGGATCGTGCCTCGGGAGGAACTCGCCGAGCCGAGCCCGAAGCCGCTGGAGAGCGAGACCTGGGCGGGGTGCGTCGATGCAGTCGGCGGTGTCATGGTCTCGCGCGTCCTCAAGCAGCTGAAATATCGCTGTGCGGTCGCGGCCGTCGGGCTGGCGGGCGGGGCCGACGTGCCGCTGTCGATCGTGCCGTTCCTGTTGCGCGGGGTCAGCCTGCTCGGAATCGACAGCGTGCTCCAGCCCTACGACAACCGGGTTCGGGCCTGGGCTCGGCTGGCGCGCGACCTGCCGATGGACCGGCTCGAAGCGATGGTCGTGCCCGCGACGCTCGAGGATTTGCCCGAACTCGGCCGCGCGATCCTGAAGGGTCAGGTGCGCGGCCGCGTCGTGGTCGATCTGTCGGCCTGAGCGCCCGCCCCAGTTCGGGGGCGGGCGGGCGCGTCAGAGCAGTCCGCGCTCCCAGGGGCCCGTGATCGCAAATGTGATCCCCGGCGTCTGGTTATTGACGAAGAGCCACTTTCCGGACGGGTCGAACGTGGCGCCGGCCCATTCGTTGTCACGGTAGTCGCCTTCGGCGATGAACTCGAACGACTTGCCGGCGGCCGCGATCTCGGCGGCGGTCAGTGCGATGTTGTTCTTGGCGAAGATGTATGTCTCGCCTGCCGGCGTGAGACCCATCATTCGCTCGCCCGGACCGAAGGCGTCGGTGTGGCCGCCGCCGTCCTCGCACAACAGCACGCCGCCGCGCGGGCTGACGGTGATGTTGTCGAAGTTGTTGCCGGCGTCGGCGTTCTCGGACTGGAACAGGCAGGTCAGCCGTTCGGCGGACGGGTCGAAGGTCCAGACCGAGCCTTCGCCGTAGCCCGGCAGCGTCTGGCCGCTGTCCTTGTCGACGCCGACGCCGGTCGAGGTGTCGACGATGTAGATCAGCCGCTCGCGAGCCGCGTACCAGGCGCCTTCGCCGCGCGACATCCGCAGGCCGCCGAGGTCGCGGCCCTGCACGAACGGGCCGGAGGCGGTGTTGCCCTCGGCGTGCGGCGCCTCGGTGTAGGGCTGGGGCGCGAGGTCCGGTTCCGCGATCTCGACCCATTCGATCGCGTAGCTGTCGCCCATTCTCGGGTCCAGCAGGTCGGCGCGATCAACCCCTGCGACCTTGGCCATGTAGAGGGTCCCGCCCTGTTCGAGCGCGCCGGTTCGTTGCGACAGGTCGGAGGGCACGAACTTGTAGAGCCCGGCCTGGTTGCGGTCGTCCTCGGTCAGATAGACGGCGCCGGTGCGCGGATCGAGAGCGACGGCCTCGTGGTCGAACCGGCCCATGCCGGTGATCGGCTTGCCCGTCGTCATCGCGGGGTCGTCCGACACCTCGAACACGTAGCCGTGCGGCTTGCCGCCCTGGTCGGAGAAGTCGCTCTTGTCCTCTTCGCAGGTGAGCCATGTCCCCCACGGCGTCGGGCCGCCGGCGCAGTTGTTGAGCGTGCCGCCGAGCGCCGCGGCCGAGGAGGTCCATTTGTCGCCAAGCATCACCAGCTTCGTCGTGCCGCCCGACAGGACGCCGCTCGCGTCGTCGTAGTCGACCGTCGCGGTGTCGTAGACCGCGCTGGCGCCGATCAGGCCGACAAGCGGCAGGACCTGGGATTCGTGGTTGCGGATCAGCGTGATCTGCGGCTGGCCGTCGAGCAGGCGGGCGCGCACCACCGCCATGCCGTCGTGCTCCATCGGGGTCGGCGCGCCGTCGTCCATCGGATCGCCCGCCCAGCCGAAGCTCTGGTAGGTAAAGCCCGCCGGAAGCTGCAACAGCGGCAGGCCGGTCGTCATGTCCTTGACCGGGGCGACGGGACCGTAGGGCGATGGGATCGCCTCGATGCGCGTGGTCGCGGCCGCGCGGCGGCCGTGCAGACCGAGCAGCGGCGCTGCGAGGGCGGAGGCGGCGGCGCCGCGGAGCAGGGTTCGGCGGTCGATGGACTGGCGGATCATGGGGCCTCTTCGCTGGTTCGATCTACGATCTGGCTGAAAGGTCGTGCGCCGGAAGGTCGCGCGTGCACCGACGCTAGCCGTTGGTCGGCGACGGAGGTGTGACGGAAACGCCAAGGTTTTGTGGCGGGCTTGCTGCGGCGGGCGCCAATCGCCCTCATGCCGACCCAACGTCGCAGGGGAAGCCGCCGTGATAGCGCCCGAATTCGCGCGAAACGTGGCCGCGTTCAATACTGCAGGCCGCCTTGCCGTTGGCGACCCCGATCGGCGCCCGTCGGCGACCCCGGCGAAAGATGGCCCAAAAGACGGCCCGAAAGATGGCTCGCAGGTCATTGGCGGCGGCCAGCAACGCGGCAAGAACCGCGATCCCGAGAATGGACCTCGGTCGATGCCGTCGCTCCTTGCGCCCCCGCTGGTCCTCGATTTCCCCAAGCCCGTCCCGCTCGCCCGTCCCATCTCAGTCACCCCCATCCTGGCGATCAACCGGTGGAATCCGATCCGCTCGAAACTTTCATCCCCGACCGCCGGCGGTATTTTTTTATCACTCCGGCTGGTCGGGGACTCCACGCCACACGTCGCATAGCGTCCGCCGCCCTTGTCCGATTCGTGGCAGGTCGCTATGTGGAACAACGCGATGCGGCGCAATCATTGAGGGGATATCCCATGGCCGAAGACGATGACCTGATCCTGTCCGAGCTCGGGGACGACGACCTGGTCGACCAGATGCACGACGATCTCTACGACGGCATGAAGAACGAGGTGGTCGAGGGCGTCAACATCCTGCTCGGGCGCGGCTGGACGCCTTACGACGTGCTGACCCAGGCGCTGGTGGCGGGGATGAAGGTCGTCGGCGACGATTTCCGCGACGGCATCCTGTTCGTGCCGGAGGTTCTGCTGGCGGCCAACGCGATGAAGGCGGGGATGTTCGTGCTGAAGCCGCTGCTGGTCGAGACCGGGGCGCCGCGGATGGGCAAGATGGTGATCGGCACCGTGAAGGGCGACATCCACGACATTGGCAAGAACCTCGTCGCGATGATGATGGAGGGGGCGGGTTTCGAGGTGGTGGACCTTGGGATCAACAACCCGGTCGACGCCTATCTCGATGCGCTGGCGCGCGAGGGAGCCGACATCCTCGGCATGTCGGCGCTGCTGACCACGACGATGCCGTACATGAAGGTCGTCATCGACACGATGAAGGAGCGCGGCATTCGCGATAACTACGTCGTGCTGGTGGGCGGGGCGCCGCTGAACGAGGAGTTCGGGCGGGCGATCGGCGCCGACGCCTATTGCCGGGACGCTGCCGTGGCGGTCGAGACGGCCAAGGCGTTCATCGCGCGCAAGCACAACCAGCTTGCGGCGCAGTGATCGCCAGGCCCGCGACGGTAAGCCGGCCTGCGGAGCGGGCCTCGGTTGACGCCGTGCTTTCGGACGCGGCGCTGACCGACGACGGGCTCGCGCCGCCGGATCGGCCCGAGGGGCGCGTGCTGGTGATCGCCTGCGGGGCGCTCGCGCGCGAGATCCTGGCGCTGCGGGCGCTGAACGGCTGGGACCATCTCGACCTGCAGTGCCTGCCGGCGATCCTGCACAACCGGCCCTCTCGGATCGCGGACGCGGTCGAGGCGGCGGTGGCGGCGGCGCGCGGGCGCTATGGACGGACTTTCGTCGCCTATGCGGACTGCGGCACCGGAGGGCTTCTGGCGGCGCGTTGCGCGGCGTTGGGGGTCGAGATGATCGCGGGGCCGCATTGCTACAGCTTCTTTGACGGCAACGCGACCTTCGCCGCACGGGGGGATGCGGAGATGCGGGCGTTCTACCTGACCGATTTTCTCGTGCGGCAGTTCGACGCGTTCGTGTGGCGGCCGATGGG
>JBBRUZ010000020.1:0-29063 GCA_038247355.1 Rhodobacterales bacterium | reverse complement strand
GGGAAACCGCTCGGGGTCGGCCGGCGCGAAATCGAGCCGCGCGAGCTTCGCGAAATCGAGCCGCGCCACTGGCAGGGTCGCGCGATCCGGCCAGTTCAGCGCGAAACCGATGGCCCCGCGCATGTCAGACGGGCCGAGCTGGGCGAGGATCGACCCGTCGCGGAACCCGACCATCGAATGCACGACCGACTGCGGGTGGACCACGACCTCGACCTGATCCTCGGCCACGTCGAACAGCGCCTGCGCCTCGATCACCTCCAGCGCCTTGTTGAACATGCTCGCGCTGTCGATCGAGATCCGCTGACCCATCGACCAGTTCGGATGCGCCTGGGCCTGGGCCACCGTCGCCTCGCGCATCGACGCGCGGGTCCAGTCGCGAAACGGCCCTCCCGAGGCGGTCAGGATGATGCGCTCGACCTCGGTCGCCCGTTCGCCGCGCAGGCACTGAAAGATGGCGCTGTGCTCGCTGTCGACCGGCACGAGGACGGCGCCCGACGCCGCGCAGACGCGCTTGACCAGCTCCCCGGCGCAGACGAGGCTCTCCTTGTTGGCCAGCGCCAGAACGCCGCCGCGCGCCGCCGCCGCCAGCCCCGGCGCGAGACCCGCAGCGCCGACGATGGCCGACATCGTCCAGTCCGCGGGTTCGGCGGCGGCGGCCGTAAGCGCGTCTGGCCCCGCAGCCGCTTCGACCCCCGATCCCGCCAGCGCCGCGCGCAGTTCGGCGAAGCGCGCAGGGTCCGCCGTCACGGCGATCCGCGCGCGAAGCCTGCGCGCCTGCGCCGCGAGCAGCGCCACGTTTCCCGCCCCGCTCAGCGCCACGACCTCGTGGGTCTCCGCCCCGCCAGCGTCCTCGATCAGCGATACGGTATTGCACCCGACCGAACCGGTGGCCCCGAACACGCTGACCCGGCGCCGGCCCGCCGCCATCAGAGCGTGCCGCCCATCAGATCGTAGAGCGCGAAGAACCAAAGCGCGCCCATCACCCCGTCCAGCCGGTCCATCAGGCCGCCGTGACCGGGGATGATCCGGCTCGCGTCCTTCGCGCCGAAACGCCGCTTGACCGCCGACTCGATCAGGTCTCCGATCTGCGACGCGACGGCCATCAGCGCGCTCAGCGCGCCGATCCGCGGGAGCCCCCAACCGCTGACCTGCCCGTACCCGACGCCGACCACCACCGCGAGGCCGAGCCCGCCGAGCGCGCCCGCCCAGGTCTTTCCCGGGCTGACCGCCCGCCAGAGCCGTGGGCCGCCGACGACGCGCCCGACGAAATAGGCCCCGACGTCGGCCGCCACTACGACCAGCACCAGCCAGACGACCACCGGCAATCCCCGCAGTTCGCTGTCGCGCAGCATCGTCAGAAAGCACATCGCCAGCGCCATGTAGACGAGCCCGGCCACCAGCCAGACGCGATGGTCGCGCGACGCGATGAGGGTCACGGACGCCGCCCCGGCCCCGATGACGAGGCCCGCCGCGGCAAGCCCCCAGATCATGCTCGCGAGCACCGCCCCGGTCGCCGCGACCACCAGCGCCGCCAGCGCGGGGGCGCGAAAGCCCGCGTCGCCCGTCACCATCCGGTAAAGCTCCCACACCATCACCCCGGACGCCGCCGCGGCGAGGCCCCCGAGCCAGAAGCCCCCCATCCAAATGTCGGCCGCGGCGAGCGCCGCCATCACCAGCCCCGAGAGCAGCCGCAGGCCCAGATCGCCAAAGCGGACGGGCTTTGACGGTGCGCCGGTCATCCCGCCACTGCGCCGAACCTGCGCTCGCGCCGCCCGAAGTTCCGCACCTGCGCCGCGAACATCTCGACGGTGAAATCCGGCCAGCGCGTGTCGACGAACGCGAACTCGGAATACGCCGACTGCCACGGCAGGAACCCCGACACGCGGTATTCGCCCGAGGTCCGCACGATCAGATCGGGATCGGGCAATCCGGCGGTGTCGAGGTTCGCCTCGATGGTCGCGGGCGTGATGTCGTCGACGTTCAACGTTCCGGCGCGGACAGCGTCGGCGACGCGTCGCGTCGCCCGCAGGATCTCGTCGCGGCCGCCATAGTTGATCGCCACCGTCAGATGCAGCCGCCCGTTGGCGACCGTCTGGGATTCGAGCCCCGCCATCAGCGCCTGCAGGTCGGACTCGAGCCGGTCGCGACCGCCGATGAACCGCACGCAGGCCCCTTCCGCGACCAGCCGCGCGCCCTCCTTCTTGATGTAGCGGCGAAACAGTCGGAACAGCCCCTGAACCTCCTGCGCCGGTCGCTTCCAGTTTTCGGTGGAGAACGCGAACAGCGTCAGGTGCGAGACGCCGAGGTCCGGGCAGCTCTCGACGATCTCGCGCACACGGTCGGCCCCGCGCTTGTGACCGGCGAGGCGTGGCAGGCCGCGGCTCTCGGCCCAGCGGCCGTTGCCGTCCATGATGATCGCCACATGGGCCGGGCCCGACCTCGCGCTTTCGATATCGCACTCGTACATCTCGAACTCCACCCCGGACCGGACCGAACCATCCGTCTCAAATCTGCATGATCTCGTCTTGCTTCGCTTCGAGCGCTGCGTCGATACGCGCGATGGCGGCGTTCGTCAGTTCCTGTATCTCGTCATACCAGATCTTGTGGTCGTCTTCAGCCATGCCGGCGGCCTTGGCCTTCTTCAGTTGGTCCATGCCGTCGCGCCGTACGTTGCGCACGGCGATCCGGGCGCTTTCGGCGTACTGCCCGGCGACCTTGGACAGATCGCGCCGCCGCTCCTCGTTCAGCTCGGGGATCGGCAGGCGCAGGATCGTGCCGTCCATCTGCGGGTTGATCCCGAGGCCCGAGTTGCGGATCGCCCGGTCGACCGCGTTGACGAGGCTCTTGTCCCAGACATTGATCAGCACCATCCGCGGCTCGGGCACGGTTACGGTGCCGAGCTGGTTGATCGGCGTGGCGCTGCCATAAGCTTCCACCATCACCGGCTCGAGCATCGAGGCCGACGCCCGTCCCGTCCGCAGTGAAGCAAATTCGACCCGGAGCGACGCAAGCGCGCCGTCCATGCGTTTCTCGATCGCCGCAACGTCGATTTCGGTGTCCGACATGCCCGCTCCTCCCCCGATCCCTGACGTCAGCCGGGCTCCACGATCGTGAACCTGCCTTTTCCCTCGACCACGCCGGCGAGACCGTGAGGCTCGTCGAGCGAGAACACGATGATCGGAAGGCCGTTGTCGCGCGCCAGGGCGATGGCCGCCGCGTCCATCACCTTCAGGTGCTTCTGCAGGACGGTGTCGTAACTGATCCGCTCGAAGCGCTTGGCGTCCGGGTCGAGCTTCGGATCGCTGTCGTAGACGCCATCGACCTGCGTGCCCTTGAAGATCGCCTCGCAGGCCATTTCGGAGGCGCGGAGCGTCGCGGCCGTGTCAGTGGTGAAGTAGGGATTGCCGGTGCCGGCCGCGAAGATCACGACGCGGCCTTTCTCCAGATGCCGCACCGCGCGACGGCGGATGTAGGGCTCGCACACCTGGTCCATCGGGATCGCCGAGACGACGCGGGTGAAGACGCCCTGCGCCTCGAGCGCGGACTGCATCGCCAACGCGTTCATCACCGTCGCGAGCATGCCCATGTAGTCGGCGGTGGTGCGCTCCATCCCCTGGGCGCTGCCCTGCAGCCCGCGAAAGATGTTTCCGCCGCCGATCACCATGCAGATCTCGACCCCGAGCTGGTGAAGCGCGCGCACTTCCCCGGCGAGGCGCTCGACCGTCGGCGGATGCAGGCCATACTGGCGCGGCCCCATCAACGCTTCGCCCGAGATCTTGAGCAGGATACGGCGATAGTCGGGCGATTTTCGCGGGGCCGTCACGCTTGCCAGCCCGTCACTCATCGCCCCACCTCGCGCAATCCTGAAGTCGCCGCAAACTGGCGGAAATCCCGCGGGGTTTCAACGCCGAATCCGCCGTGTGCGCGACCGCACCCCGAATGGACGGGTGCGGTTTCGAAGTCGCGCGCGCCGCCCACTTCGGCGCGACGCGCCCGCCTCTGGTCCGCAACAGCGTCCCGGAGACGTCCGAAGGCAGCCCGCTCGAGCCGGTCGCAGGGGATCCCGCGCCGGATCGCGACCGGCGCCGGCGTCATCGGCCGGCGGTCTTGGCGACCTCGGCGGCGAAATCCTCGACGTCCTTCTCGATGCCTTCGCCGACCGCGAGCCGGGCGAACGCCGTGATCTCGACGCCGGCGTCCTTCGCAGCCTGGCCGACGGTGATGTCGGGGTTAAGGACGAACTTCTGGTTGAGCAGCGTCACCTCCTCGAAGAACTTCGCCATCCGCCCCACGATCATCTTCTCGATCACCGCCTCGGGCTTGCCGCTTTCGCGGGCCTGTTCGGTCAGCACGTTCTTTTCGCGCTCGATCACCGCCGGGTCGAGATCGTCCTGGCTGAGCGACGCCGGCGCGGTGGCGGCGACATGCATCGCGATCTGCTTGCCGATGCCGGTGTCGGTCCCGGTCAGCGCGACGAGAACGCCGATCCTGCCGAGATTCTCGGCGACCGCGTTGTGGACGTAGGAAGCGACCGAGCCGCCCTCGACCGAGACCATGCGCCGCAGGTGCAGGTTCTCGCCGATGGTGACGATCTTCGCCGTCACCGCCTCCTCGACGGTCGTATCGTCGAGCGGGGCGCCGCGCAGCGTCTGGATGTCGCCGCAGCCCGTGGCGACCTGGGCGATGGCGCGCACGATCGCCTGGAAGTCCGAATTGCGCGCGACGAAATCGGTCTCGGAGTTCACCTCGACCGCGACGCCGACGCCGCCCGACACCGCCACGCCCACCAGTCCCTCGGCGGCGGTGCGGCCCGATTTCTTGGCGGCCTTGGCGAGGCCCTTGGTGCGCAGCCAGTCGATGGCCGCCTCCATGTCGCCGGCCGTCTCCGTCAGGGCCTTCTTTGCGTCCATCATTCCCGCGCCCGATGCGTCGCGCAGTTCCTTGACCATTGCGGCGGTGATCGACATCATCGCTCTCCTTGCGTACTTCAATGTGTGGTGGCGGGGTGTGCCGGCGAGCGGGACCGCCGCACGGCTTAACGCCGCGCTGCGACGGTTGCGTGACGGCGCGCGTCAGGCCTGAGGCGCGGTCTCGACCTCGGGTTCGTCCAGCGCTTCCTCCATCGGGCTCTCCTCCATCGCGCCGATGTCGACGCCGGCGGCGCCCATCTGGGCGGCCATGCCGTCGAGCGCCGCGCGCGCGACCAGATCGCAATAGAGCGAGATCGCACGCGCCGCGTCGTCGTTGCCGGGGATCGGGAAGTCGATGCCGTCGGGCGAGGAGTTGCTGTCGAGCACCGCGATAACCGGAATCCCGAGCTTGCGCGCTTCGAGGATGGCGAGGTCTTCCTTGTTGGTGTCGACGACGAAGATCAGGTCGGGAACGCCGCCCATGTCGCGGATGCCGCCGAGCGACTGCTGAAGCTTGTTCTGTTCGCGCTCGAGGCCGAGGCGTTCCTTCTTGGTCAGGCCCTCGGCGCCGCCCGCCAGTTTCTCGTCGATGGATTTGAGCCGCGCGATCGAGTTCGACACGGTCTTCCAGTTGGTCAGCGTACCGCCGAGCCAGCGGTGGTTCATGTAGTACTGCGCCGAGCGTTCCGCGGCGTCGGCCACGGCCTTCTGCGCCTGCCTCTTGGTGCCGACGAACAGGATGCGCCCGCCCTTGGCCACCGTCGCCCGGACGATCTGCAGCGCTGCGTCGAGCAACGGCACCGTCTGCGTCAGATCGAGAATGTGGATGCCGTTCCGGTCGCCGTAGATGTACGGCTCCATGCGCGGGTTCCAGCGGTGCTTCTGGTGGCCGAAGTGAACGCCCGCTTCGAGTAGCTGGCGCAAAGTGAACTCTGGCAGAGCCATTATATCGTCGCCTTTCCGGTTTCGCCTCGGCGGGGAGAAGAGCCATTCGGCCCAACCGGTGGACGCCCGGGGATTTCTCCCCCGGAGCGGCCGAGCCCCCGCCTGTGGATTGAGTGATCGGCCATTAGCGCCTCGCGCGGGGTTTTGCAACCGTTATAGAGGCGCGGGGCGCAGCGGCGGAACCCGCCCGTGACGCCGCGAAAACACGATATGGATTTCAGGGATTTTCCAGTCAGTTTCGATACGCGTGATCTCGCCCCCCCGACCACTGGCGCGAGCAGGGTCGGATCATCAAGTCGGCGGCGCCGGCGCAGTTATGTGGCGCCGAAAGCGAGCACGCTCATCGCGCCGTGGGGTCAGGCTCACCGTTGCATGTCGCATCCCGCCTGCGTCCCGGATCGAAGTTTCGGCGCCGAGCCGTCGCCGAGCGGCGTCTGCTGGACCGCCTCGATCGCCGACCTTCGGGCGAGGATCTGAAACTGGCTCTCCGGAAGCCCGTCATGACATTGCCGGTGCGGGGTTGCGGCATCGCAGGCGTGGCCGCGAGGGCCATCGGCATCACGAGCGGCGCCCTCCACCGGACGCCGGGCCATCCGTCGATCAGAGCGCCGCGCCGAGCGCCACCAGCGCCGCGCCCACCGCGGCGCCGGCGAGGCCGTAGACCCAGCCGGGGAAGCGGCGGCGCTCGGGCGGGGGCGACGGTTCGTTGAGGCGGATCAGCGCGCGTTCGGCGATCTGCGGCAGGCGGGGCCCGATGCGGACGAGGATGGCGATCGTGGCGGCGAGGTCGCGCACGACGGCCACGGGGCCGAGGTTTGCCGCGATGTAGTCGCCGACGACGGGGCGCGCGGTCTCCCACATGTTCATCGCGGGGTTGAGGCTGCGCGCGACGCCTTCCACCACCACCATCGTGCGCTGCAGCAGTATCAGTTCGGTGCGGGTCTCCATGCCGAAGCGTTCGGTGACCTCGAACAGATGCGCGAGCAGGCGGGCCATCGAGATGCGGGTGGCGTCCTGGCCGAAGATCGGCTCGCCGACCGAGCGCAGCGACTGGGCGAAGGCCTCGATGTCGCGGTCGGGGGGGACGTAGCCGGCCTCGAAATGCACCTGGGCGACGCGGGCGTAGTCCTTGCGCAGGAAGCCCATCAGAATCTCGGCGTAGACGCGGCGGGTGTAGACGTCGATCCGGCCCATGATGCCGAAATCGAGCGCCACGATCGCGCCGTCAGGGCCGTACTTGAGGTTTCCCTGGTGCATGTCGGCGTGAAAGAAGCCGTCGCGGAGCGCGTGGGTCAGGAAGGACTGGAGGATCCGGTCCGACAGCCCGACGAGATCGGCGCCTGCCGCCTCAAGCCCGGCGACGTCGCCCATGTTGACGCCCGCAACCCATTCGAGCGTCAGCACGCGCCGCGCCGAGGCGGGCCAGATGACGCCCGGGACGCGGAAGCCCGCGTCTTTCGCGGTGTTGGCGTGAAACTCGGCCGCGGCGGAGGCTTCCATCCGCAGATCGAGTTCGCCGAGCACGACCCCCTCGAAATGCTCGATCACCGCGCGCGGCCGGAGGCGGCGGGTGAACGGGGCGAAGAACTCGATCATCCAAGCGGCGAAATAGAAGGCGTCTACGTCGCGCAGGAAGGCGCGTTCGATCCCCGGGCGCAGCACCTTGACCGCGACCGGCTGGCCGGTCCGGCGCAGGCGGGCGCGGTGGACCTGGGCGAGCGAGGCGGCGGCGACCGGCGCGCTGAACTCCGAGAAGATCGCATCGACCGGCTGGCCGAGTTCCTGGGCGATCGTGGCTTCGGCCTCGGCCATCGGGAACGGCGGCAGCTTGTCCTGCAGCACGGTGAGCTGGCGCGCGAGATCGGGGCCGACGATGTCGGGGCGCGTCGACATGATCTGCCCGAACTTGATGTAGGCAGGGCCGAGGGCCTGCAGCGCACGGGGGATCGGCGGCTGCGCGCTGTCGCCTTCGAAGCCGAGCCACTGGAACGGCCAGCCGAGGATGCGGGCGGCGACGCGCAGCGGGCGCGGCGCGTCGAGGGCCTCGAGCGCGAGCTTCATCGCGCCGGTGCGCTCGAACGTGGCGCCCGTGCGGACGAGCCGCCACAGGTTGTGAGGGCCACGCATCAGATTTTCCAGGCCGAGTGCAGCGCCGCGACGCCCATCGAGAGGTCGCGGTGGCGGACCATGTCAAAGCCGGCGTCGCGGATCATGCCGGCGAAGGCCAGTTGATCGGGAAAGCGGCGGATCGACTCGACGAGGTACTGGTAGCTGTCGCGGTCGTTCGCGAGCGCCCGCCCGAGCGGCGGGATGACGTTGAACGAATAGCGGTCGTAGAGCCATCGCAGGCCGGAGACCGGAACGCGACTGAACTCGAGGACCATCAGCCGGCCGCCGGGGCGCAGCACGCGGAGCGCCTCGGTCAACGCCGCTTCCGGGCGGGTGACATTGCGGATGCCGAAGGCGATCGTGTAGATGTCGAACGCGGCGTCGGCGAACGGAAGCGCCATCGCGTCGCCGGCGACCCAGTCGAGGCTGTCAGGCCAGGAGCTGGCGCCGGCGCGCTTGCGGCTTTCGACGAGCATCGCCTCGGTGAGGTCGAGGACGGTGACCCGGCCCCCACCCTTCATCCGGTCGAGGAGGCGGAACGCGATGTCGCCGGTGCCGCCGGCGACATCGAGGCAGGCGGCGCCGGGACGCGGCGCCAGCCAGTCGAGCATCGCGTCCTTCCAGAGGCGGTGGACGCCGAGGCTCATCGCGTCGTTCATCACGTCGTAGCGGGTGGCGACGGAGGAGAACACGCCGTGGACGCGGCCGGCCTTCTCGGCCTCCGGGACGGTCTGGAACCCGAAATGCGTGGTCGGCTCGTCGGTCATCGGGGCTCGCGGCTTTCGTCTGGACTGCGCCACTGCTTATATGGCGTGCGGGCCCGGTGACAACCGCGCGCCGCGAGGGGGAGGCGATTTGCCCGAGCTGCCGGAAGTCGAGACGGTGCGCCGCGGCCTCGAGCCGGTGCTGGCGGGGCGGGTCATCGTGGCTGCGGACGTGCGGCGGCCCGATCTGCGCTGGCCCCTGCCCGCGGGGCTGGCCGCGCGGCTGACCGGCGCGCGGGTTCTGGGGCTGCGGCGGCGGTCGAAGTACCTGCTCGCCGACCTCGACCGCGGCGAGACGCTGATCGTGCATCTGGGGATGTCGGGGCGGATGCTGGTGTCGGGCGCGCCGGTCGGGGAGTATCACCATTCGCTTGCGACGCCGGGCAAGCACGACCACGTCGTGCTGGACGTGGAGGGGGGCGCGCGGATCGCGTTCAACGACGCGCGGCGCTTCGGCGCGATGGACCTCGTCGCGACCGGCGGCGTCGACACGCATCGGATGATCGCGGGACTGGGACCCGAGCCGTTGGGGAACGGCTTTGACGGCGCGTATCTGGCGGCGCGCATGACGGGGCGCGCGACACCGGTGAAGGCGGTGCTGCTCGACCAGCGCGTGGTGGCGGGCCTGGGCAACATCTACGTCTGCGAGGCGCTGTTCCGGACGGGGATATCGCCGCTGCGGCTGGCGCGCGACGTGACGGGGGCGGAGGCCGAGCGGCTGGTCGGGCAGATCCGGGAGGTGCTGATCGAGGCGATCGCGGCGGGGGGGTCGTCGCTCCGGGACTACCGGCAGGCGGATGGAGAGCTCGGGTATTTCCAGCACGCGTTCGCGGTCTACGGGCGGGCGGGGGCGCCATGCGTGGTCTGCGGCGAGGCGATCGCGCGCGACGTGCAGTCGGGGCGCTCGAGCTTTCACTGCCGGGTCTGCCAGCCTGCGACGGTCGTGTAGCGAGCCGATCCGCCGGCCGTCCGCCACTCGGGCGATCCTGCGGAGGTCTTTCGCCGGCGGCGTGAGGGGAACCGGGGCGAACGGCGCGACGTGCCGGCGGGGCGGAGCGGCGGGTTGAAGCGGGCGGCGCAGGTGCTAATGCTGTGCGCCGGAGCGGGTGCGACAGGGGAACAGCATGGCCTACGAGACTGTGATCGTCGATGTCGAGGACCATGTCGGCACGGTCCGGCTGAACCGGCCCGACGCGCTCAATGCGCTGAACTCGAAGCTGCTTGACGAGCTGGCGGCGGCCCTGGCGGAAATGGACGCGGCGCCGCGGGTGCGGGCGATCGTCGTGACTGGGTCCGACAAGGCCTTCGCCGCGGGGGCCGACGTCAAGGAGATGTCCGACAAGAGCTTCGTCGACATGTTCCTGCAGGATTTCTTTACCGGACCGACCGAAGGCCTGCTGCGGGTGCGCAAGCCGATCATCGCCGCCGTCGCCGGATACTGCCTCGGCGGCGGCTGCGAGCTTGCGATGATGTGCGACTTCATCATCGCCGCCGACACCGCGAAATTCGGCCAGCCGGAGGTGAACCTCGGGGTGATCCCCGGCATGGGCGGCACCCAGCGGCTGACCCGGTTCGTCGGCAAGTCCAAGGCGATGGAGATGTGCCTGACCGGACGCTTCATGGACGCCGCCGAAGCCGAACGTTGCGGCCTCGTGAGCCGGGTGGTGCCGGCGAAGGACCTGATGCGCGACGTTCGCGAGACGGCGGGCAAGATCGCGGAGAAGTCGCCCCTCGCCGTGCGGGCGGTCAAGGAGGCGGTCAACCGCAGCTACGAGACGACGCTGCGCGAGGGGCTGCTGTTCGAGCGCCGGATGTTTGACGCGATGTTCGCGACCGAGGACCAGACCGAGGGGATGGCGGCGTTCATGGAGAAGCGGAGCGCGCAGTTCCGGGGGAAGTGAGGGCTGCGCCGGCGCGAGGCGCAGCGCACGCAGACCTGGACGCGCAGCGCGCTGCGCCGCGCGGAGCACGCGCCGCGTTCACGCCCGCCGCCCGCCGGTGCGGCGCCCCGCTGTCCGGCGATCAACCTCCGACGGCTTGGTGGGGTGCAGTGCGGCCGCGCCTGCGCAACCAGACTTCGACCGCGATCAGATAGGGCGCGTAGAACGCGAAATTCTGGATTCGATCGAAGGGGCCGGAAAAATCGGGGGTCGAGCCGAGGCCCCCGGTGATAAGAAACCACAGCGTGTAGTGCAGCCGGTAGATCCAGGACCCGATAACGAGGACGAACAGCCGGATCGCCCAGGCCCGGTGCCGGTCGCGAACACCCTTGCGCGCGAACCGCAGCGTCTGAAGCGCCGCGGCCGCGAGGCAGACGCCGTAGCCAGCGAAACCCGCGTCCATCGCCGGGCCCCCGATCGTGCCCCGCAGCGCGATGAACCCCAGTCCCGCCGCCGCGGCGAAGATGGCGCAGACGCCGACGACATAGCCGCTGACACGATGAAAGGCAGGGCGTCGGCTGCGGACCCACGCAACGAGCTGGAGCGGCGCGAATGCGGTCACGACGGCGCCCGCGACCATATGCGCAAAGACGCTGGCGTTGGACAGCCACGCGCCGGCGACATGGAGGTACGTTGGCGAGGCGAGGTGCCCGGTCAGGCCCCGGACCCCGAACGTCGCCGCATGATGCGCGAAGGGAAGCATGAACAGCGTCAATGCGGCGATTGCCACGCCCAGCGCCGCGCCCGCCCGCGCAAAAGATCGATGGTCCGCGCTCATCACCAAACCCGCGTCTCTTTCCGGTATCGGCATAACGTCGGGACGGGCGGCGGTAAAGTCGCGAGGGGTCTGCCGGAACGCGGGTGCGCCATCGCGCCGTGCGGTTGACAGCACGGGGCGGCGCGCGTAAGGACGTCGCCTGATTTATCGCACGCAACCTAACCCGGATCAGCAGAAACATGGCCAACTCGCCGTCCTCCAAGAAGCGCGCGCGCCAGACGGAGCGCCGTACCGAAGTCAACAAGGCGCGCCGCTCGCGCATCCGCACGTTCATCCGCAAGGTGGAAGAGGCGATCGCCTCCGGCGACCAGACGTCGGCGGCCGAGGCGCTCCGGGTCGCACAGCCCGAGATCATGCGCGGCGTGACCAAGGGCGTCGCGCACAAGAACACGGCAAGCCGCAAGATTTCGCGCCTCGCCGGGCGTGTAAACGCGCTGGTCGTGTGAGCTTTGGCGGCCTGATCGCGCCGGTCGCCTGACCAGCTTCACGCGGCGACGCTCGGCGATCGAGTCGCGCGCCGCTCTTAACCTTCACTGGTTTGATCTTCGCTGCGCGCGCCGACTTCGGCGGCCAGTGGCGCTTCTGCGTGGCGCCAGAGGGGCCGCGCGGCGACGTCGGATGTTTTGCCGGCGCCGCGGCGATGTTCCGCCTTCGGTCCAGTTGTCCGAGGCGCCCCGCTTGGGTATGTTGCAACTGTCACGGATCGAATCCGAACCCGCAATATCAGAAACAGAACGAAATAACAGTTTGTCGAAAACACGTGTCCATCGTCATAAAAATGTCTCTCGTGTAAAATAGTATGTGACATGCTATGTAATATTTGCCGTTTTTGAGGAAGTAATTCCTCTCGAAATGCGGCAGAACTGAATAATATTTGGCTCGGGCTCGTTTCGACGCGACCGGGCAAAGGTCTGAACGGGGGGCTGCGCATGATTGACGTTGCTGCGATGGAGCGTGACGTTCGGACGGCGCCATGTGTGCGCTCATCGACCGGGAACCGCCGGGCGGCCTCATGATGCCGGCTGTCGCTTCCGAAGGCGCGGAGACGCCCGCCGAGATATGGTCGCGGCTACGGGCCAAACTGCTGGCGCAGATCGGTCAAGACGCTTGCCGGAACTGGATCGACCCGCTGGAATATCTCGGGGCCCACGTGAATGTCGGGCACTTCGCGGCGCCCACCGGCTTCATCGGGACCTGGGTCGCGCGCAACTACGGCGAGGCGATCAGGCAGCTGCTGTTGCAGGACGGCCAGGCGGTGAACCGACTGGAGTTCGCGGTGGCGGCGCCCGCGTCGGGTCAGTCGCAGGCCGCGCCCACGTCGGTCGTGGCGCCGCTCCCGGCGCGCGCCGCCGAGTGCGCCGCCGGTCCGGACCTCGATCTGCCGCAATCGCCGCTCGACGCGCGGTTCACGTTCGACTGTTTCGTCGTCGGAAAGCCGAACGAGCTTGCGCACGCGGCGGCGCGGCGGGTCGCCGAACGCGGCGCGATGAGCTTCAATCCGCTGTTTCTCTACGGCGGGGTGGGCTTGGGCAAGACGCATCTGATGCACGCCATCGCGTGGGAGACGCGGGTGAGCGACCCCTCGGCGCGGGTGCTCTACCTGTCGGCCGAACAGTTCATGTACCGGTTCATCTCGGCGATCCGGTTCAAGGAGATGCATGGCTTCAAGGAGCTGTTCCGCTCGGTCGACGTGCTGATGGTCGACGACGTGCAGTTCATCGCCGGCAAGGACTCGACGCAGGACGAGTTTTTCCACACGTTCAACGCGCTCGTCGACCAGCACAAGCAGATCATCATCTCCGCCGATCGCGCGCCGGGGCAGATCGACGGGCTGGAGGAGCGCATCAAGTCGCGGCTGCAGTGGGGACTGGTGGTCGATCTGCACCCGACCGACTACGAGTTGCGCCTCGGGATCCTGCAATCGAAGGCCGAGGCGCAGTTGTTCGATCATCCCGGCGTGACCATCGGGGCGGGCGTGATGGAGTTCCTCGCCCACCGCATCAGCTCGAACGTGCGGGTGCTGGAGGGCGCGCTGAACCGGCTGTTCGCTTTCGCAAGTCTGGTCGGGCGCGACATCAATCTCGACATGGTGCAGGAATGCCTCGCCGACATCCTGCGCGCCTCCGAGCGCAAGGTGACGATCGACGAGATCCTGCGCAAGGTCGCGGACCACTACAACCTGCGAATGTCCGACCTGCTCAGCGCGCGGCGGGCGCGGGCCGTCGCGCGACCACGGCAGGTGGCGATGTATCTGGCCAAGATGCTGACCTCGCGCTCGCTGCCCGACATCGGGCGCCGGTTCGGCGGGCGCGACCACACGACCGTGATCCACGCCGTGCGCAAGATCGAGGAATTGCGCCAGACCGACAGCCAGATCGCCGAGGACGTGGAATTGCTGCGCCGGATGCTCGAGGCCTGAAGCCGGCCGGCGGATAACTCCGCCGACCGACCTGGCTTGGCCTTGGGGCTCAGGCGATGGCCCGGCCCCCCGCGCGACGGCGAACGGCGCCCATCAACCCGACCGCACCGAGCAGCAGCCACGCGGCCGCGGGCGGCGGAACGGGCTGGATTATGGCGCCGACAATGACCGCGCCGGCACCGAGCCTGTCATCTACGGCGTCGATATACCAGCCGAAGGTGTTCCCGGCCTCGACGATGAAAAAGAAGTTGCCCATTTGGAATTGGGGAGCGCTTTGCGATATCTGGGTGAACACGCCGTTGTTGACATAACCGAACGGATCGAAGGCCGCCCCGTAGATGTCGTCACTAAAATAATGGTAATTGCCTCTGACTATTAGGTCTTCTGCGCCAGAGGTGGTCGTGTATTGCGTAATTACTGAAGATCGCGTATTGCTATCGCTTCCAGCGAGCAGGAAGAAAACATCGTGGGTTCCGCCGGTAGTGTCGATCACCGATCCGTTGCCGCCACCGGTATGTAGCGAGAAGTCCAACGTCACGGCCTTGGCCGTTCCGAACGAGAGAAAGAGGGCGAAGGCGAAGGCCAGCGTTTTAAGCATTATTCACTCCCTGGTTGACAAAATGCCAAAAACCTAATCGAAATCGGCGATTCGTCAAGAGGTTTGATCACGTTGGCGCGAGGTTCAATTCGAGCGGAGTTCGCCCGGGCGCGCGGTGGGACGAGGCTTCGCCGACTGAATCCGACCGCGTTGCGATGTGTCGGGACAGTGAACTGGCCCTTGCCCTTTGCGGTCAATTCGTTACCTTCGCGCTCCGCGCAACCGACCGGAACCGCGGGAAAAGGCCCCCTCGCAAACGGTGAAACGCATGAAACTGAGCCTCGAGCGCAACGCCCTGCTGCGGGCCATGAGCCGCGCGCAGTCTGTGGTCGAGCGGCGCAACACCATTCCGATCCTCGGCAACGTGCTGATCGAGGCGGAGGGCGAGCAGGCGAATTTCCGGGCGACCGACCTCGACATCGAAGTGATCGACAAGGCGCGCGCGACGGTCAGCCGGGCGGGCTCCACCACCGTCAATGCGAATACGCTGCACGAGATCACCCGCAAGCTGCCTGACGGCGCGATGGTCGAGTTGCTCGACGACGGCTTGGCGGGGCGGCTGGAGGTGCGGGCCGGGCGGTCGCATTTCAGCCTCGCGACGCTTCCGCGCGAGGATTTCCCGATCATGGCGAGCGCGGAATACGCGTGCAGCTTCGCCTGCCCCGCCCCGGTGCTGCGGCGGTTGTTCGACAAGGCGAAGTTCGCGATCTCGACCGAGGAGACGCGGTACTACCTGAACGGCGTCTACCTGCACGCGGCGCGCGGCGTCGACGGGCCGGTGCTGCGCTGCGTGGCGACGGACGGGCACCGGCTGGCGCGCATCGATGCGGCGCTGCCCGCCGGGGCCGAGGACGTGCCCGGCGTGATCGTGCCGCGCAAGACCGTCGGCGAATTGCGCAAGCTGCTCGACGATGACGACGCCCAGATCGCCGTGTCGGTGTCCGAGACCAAGATCCGCTTCGCCACCTCCGAAGTGACGCTGACCTCGAAGGTCATCGACGGGACGTTCCCCGATTATGCGCGCGTCATTCCCACTGGCAACACCAAGCGTCTGGAGGTGGATGCGGCGGAGTTCGCCCAGGCCGTCGACCGGGTGGCGACGGTCAGTTCGGAGCGCTCGCGGGCGGTCAAGATGGCGATCGAGGACGACCGGCTGATCCTGTCGGTCAATGCGCCCGACAGCGGCGCGGCGGACGAGGAGCTGTCGGTCGCCTATGCCGACGAGCGCATCGAGATCGGGTTCAACGCCAAGTACCTGCTGGAGATCGCCGGGCAGGTCGACCGCGAGAACGCCGTCTTCCTGTTCAACACCGCCGGCGATCCGACGTTGATGCGCGAGGGAAATGACGAGACCGCAATCTATGTCGTGATGCCGATGCGGGTGTGACGCCAACGCTGGCCGTCACGCGGCTGATCCTCGCCCGGTTTCGGTCGCACGAGGCCGCGGACGTGTCGCTCGACGGTCGGCCGGTGGCGATCTTCGGGCCGAACGGCGCGGGCAAGACCAATCTGATCGAGGCGGTGTCGATGCTGTCGCCAGGCCGTGGGCTGCGCGGCGCCGCATCGGAGGATCTCGCGCAACGCGGCGACCTCGGCGGCTGGCAGGTTCGCGCGGCGATCGCGGGACCGTGCGTCGCGCACGAGGTCGCGACCCGGTCCGAGGGCGGCGGGCGAATCGTCGCGATCGACGGCAAGGCGGCGACGCAATCGGGCCTCGGCGCCGTGGCGCGGGTGCTGTGGCTGACGCCGGCGATGGACCGGCTGTGGATGGACGCGGCGAGCGAGCGGCGGCGGTTCCTCGACCGGGTGACGCTCAGCCTCCACCCGCGACACGGCGATGCGGCGCTGGCCTACGACCGGGCGCTGCGCGAGCGCAACCGGCTGCTGCGCGACGGCGCACGGGACGCCGCCTGGTACGAGGCGCTCGAAGGGCGGATGGCGGAGTTCGGGGCGCAGGTCGTCGCGAACCGCATCGGCGCACTGGCGGCGCTGGCGCGCGCGCCTGCAGCCGAGGGTTTTCCGGCGCCGACGCTGACGCTGGAGCGCGAGGGGCCGGGGGATGCGGCGGGGATGGCGGCGGCGTGGCGAGCCGGGCGCGGCCGGGACATCGCGGCGGGGCGCAGCTTGACGGGACCGCATCGCGACGACCTCGGGGCGGTCTATGCGGCGAAGGGGCTCGCGGCGCGGCTGTGCTCGACCGGCGAGCAGAAGGCGATGCTGATCAGCCTGATCCTCGGCAGCGCCTTCGCCGTGGCGCAGGATTTCGGGGCAGCACCAGTGCTGCTGCTCGACGAGGTGGCGGCGCATCTCGACGCGGCGCGGCGCGCGGCGCTTTACGCGGCGGTGTCGACGCTCGGGGCGCAGGCCTTCATGACGGCGACGGGGCCCGAGTTGTTCGACGAAATGGGCGACCTTGCGCAGCGGTTCGAGGTGCGCGAGGCCGGCGGAACGTCGGCGGTGCGCCCGCGCTGAATGGCGGCGCGCCGCGTCGGCGCTGGATGCCTGCGGCACCAGTACCGTCTTTAGAGGAACGCCGGACGAACGGCGCAGGGGTGCATTGCGATCAGATGGGATACTGGCGCAACGCTTTGAACCGTCGCGGCGGCCCGAGCCTGGCCGGATCGGCAGGGCATCCCAGATCTGGCGCGGCGCCGGCGCGCAACACGGTGATCGCGCTCGCCTTAACCTCAGGTCGATCATCCGTTTTGGGGCAAACCCGTCTGGCCGCTCCGGCGCGGCGGCGGCGTCAAATCGCTGGACCGGCGCCGACGCGGGGGCTATGTTCGATTGCAATCGGGGCGGGTTGCAGACCCCGGACGCGAGGCGATGCGATGCAGTCACCCGAGCGGTTTTCCGCCCTGCCCGAGTATGCTTTTTCGCGTCTGCGGAGACTGCTCGACGGCCATGCGCCGGGCGGGCCGGAAATCGCCATGTCCATCGGCGAGCCGCGCCACCCGCTGCCCCCGATCATCGCCGCGACGGTCGCGGCCCACGCGGCGGAGTTCGGCAGATACCCGCCCAACGACGGCGTCGAGGAGTTGCTGGCGGCGGCGGCGGGTTGGATCGGGCGGCGCTACGGCGTGCCGATCGATCCCGAGCGCGAGTTGATCGCGCTGAGCGGCACGCGCGAGGGGTTATTCAACGCGGCGCTCGCGCTGTCGCCGGAAACGAAGGCGGGAGGCCGGCCCGTCGTGCTGACGCCCAACCCGTTCTACCAGGCCTACGGTGCGGCGGCGCTGGCCGTCGGGGCGGAGCCGGTGATGGTCGCGGCGACGCGGTCGACTGGGTTCCTGCCGGATTTCGCGGCGCTTCCCGTCCGGCTGCTCGACCGCGTGAGCCTCGCCTACGTCTGCTCGCCGTCCAATCCGCAAGGGGCGGTGGCGGACGAGCAATACTGGCGCGCGCTGATCGGACTCGCGGAGCGGCACGATTTCATCGTGCTGGTGGACGAGTGCTATTCGGAGATCTGGCGCGGGACGCCCCCGGTCGGCGCGCTCGCGGTCGCGCGGACGATGGGCGCGGACCCGGAGCGGGTGATGGCGTTTCACTCGCTGTCGAAGCGCTCGAGCGCGCCGGGGCTGCGGTCGGGGTTCGCAGCCGGGGGTCGTGCGGCGATCGCGGCGATGCGGCGGTTGCGGGCCTACGGCGGGGCGCCCTCGCCGCTGCCGTTGCAGCGGGCGGCGGCGGCGCTGTGGCGCGACGAGACGCATGTCGAGGCGAGCAGGGCGATGTACGTCGCGAAGTTCGCGGCGGCGGACGCGGTTCTCGGCGATCTGCCCGGCTATATCGCGCCGCAGGCGGGGTTTTTCCTGTGGCTGAGGGCCGGCGACGGCGAGGCGACGACGCTGCGGCTCTGGCGCGAGGCGGGGGTGAAGGTTCTGCCCGGCGCCTATCTGGGGCGCGCGACCCCCGACGGGCCCAACCCCGGGCAGGATTACATCCGGGTGGCGCTGGTCGCCGGGCTCGATGACGTGACACGCGGGCTCGGCGCGATCCGCGCCGTGCTCGGAGCGACGCAATCCGTAGCGAGGGTATGAGAATGGCTCCACGCGCCAAGGCCAAACGCCGCAGCCCGCTGATGGAGAGCGACACCGAGGAGGCGCTGCGCCGGCGCGGAACCGAGCTGCTCGGGCTGATCCTGCTCGGGATCGGGGCGTTGGGCTGGACGATGCTCTGGACCTATTCGCCCGACGATCCGTCGTTGTTCTCGGCCAACGACGACCCGCCTCTCAACGCGCTGGGGCTGATCGGCGCGTCGCTCGCCGATCCGCTGCACCGGGCGCTGGGCTGGGCGGCGTTCGGCTTGCCGGCGGCGCTGGCGGTCTGGGGGATGCGGCTGGTGCTGCATTCGGGCGAAAACCGGGTGCTCAGCCGGTTGATCGCGACGCCGATCGCGCTGCTGGCGGCGGCGGCGTTCGCGGCGGCCCACGTGCCGTTGGCCGGATGGCCGCACAGTTACGGCCTGGGCGGGTTGCTCGGCGATGCGGCGCTCGGCACGCTGCTGACGGCGACGCCGCTTGCGCTCCCGGTGGCGCTGCCGGTCCTGAGCGTCGCGCTGGCGACGATTTTCGGCGCGACGACCGGTTACGCGCTCGGAGTGACGTGGGGCGAGCTTGGGGCCGTGATCCGGTTCTTGCGGCAGGGGTCGGTGCTGCTTTACGCCGGGGCGCACGGGCTCGCCGGCAGGGCGGTCGGCGGCGCGGCGCACGGCGCGAAGCAGGCGCGCGCGATGACCGCGAGCGCCCGGGCCGCGCGGCTGGCGGCGACGGCGGGCGAGCCCCCCCTGCCCCGCCCTGCGCCCGGTTCGGGCGCGATTCCGCGGTTCGATCCGGCCGTGCTGCGCGCGGCGGCCGAAGGTCCGGTCCGTGCGCTGCGCCCGACCCCGGCGGTGATCGCCTTCGACGCGGAAGACGACGAGGACGAACACGAGCTTCCGAAGCCTGCGACGGTGGCGGCGACCGCGCCCCGCGTCCAGCAACCGCCGGCCCGACCGCTGGCCAAAAGCATGAAGGCGCGGAGCGAGGAGCAGCCGGAGCTTGCATTGGCGTTGGTGGTTGAGGGCTACCGCACGCCGCCGCTGGCGCTCTTGCAGAATCCATCGACGATCGTCCGGCACCACCTGAGCACCGACGCGCTGGAGGAGAACGCCCGGATGCTCGAGAGCGTGCTCGACGACTACGGCGTGCGCGGCGAGATCGTGGCGATAAGGCCGGGGCCGGTCGTGACGATGTACGAGCTGGAGCCCGCGGCGGGCCTGAAGGCGAGCCGCGTCATCGGGTTGAGCGACGACATTGCGCGGTCGATGTCCGCACTCGCCTGCCGCGTCTCGACCATTCCCGGACGTTCGGTCATCGGGATCGAGCTGCCGAACGAGCTGCGCGAAAAAGTGTTGCTGCGCGAGATACTTGCGGCGAAGTCCTATGGCGACAGCGCCCATGCGCTGCCGCTGGCGCTCGGCAAGGACATCGGCGGCGAGCCGGTGGTGGCGAACCTTGCGCGGATGCCGCATCTGCTGATCGCGGGCACCACCGGCTCGGGCAAGTCGGTCGCCATCAACACGATGATCCTGAGCCTGCTCTACAAGCTGACGCCGGATGAATGCCGGATGATCATGATCGATCCGAAGATGCTGGAGTTGTCGGTCTACGACGGGATCCCGCATCTGCTGTCGCCGGTCGTGACCGATCCGAAGAAGGCCGTCGTTGCGCTGAAATGGGTCGTCGCCGAAATGGAGGACCGCTACCGCAAGATGTCGAAGATGGGCGTGCGCAACATCGACGGCTACAACGCCAAGGTGAAGGACGCCGACGAGCGGGGTGAGGGCTTCACGCGGACGGTGCAAGTCGGGTTCGACGAGGACACCGGCGAGCCTGCGTTCGAGACCGAGAACTTCCAGCCGGCCTCGATGCCGTTCATCGTCGTGATCGTCGACGAGATGGCGGACCTGATGATGGTCGCCGGCAAGGAGATCGAGGCCTGCATCCAGCGCCTCGCCCAGATGGCGCGCGCCTCCGGCATCCATCTGATCATGGCGACCCAGCGCCCGTCGGTCGACGTCATCACCGGAACGATCAAGGCGAACTTTCCGACCCGCATCTCGTTCCAGGTGACGTCCAAGATCGACAGCCGCACGATCCTCGGCGAGATGGGCGCGGAACAGCTGCTCGGCCAGGGCGACATGCTCTACATGGCGGGCGGCGGCCGCATCACCCGCGTCCACGGACCGTTCGTCTCCGACGAGGAGGTCGAGGAGGTCGTGACGCATCTGAAATCGTTCGGATCCCCCGATTACGACGCCGGCGTGGTCGAGGGGCCGGACGACGGCGAAGACGGCGACATCGACCTCATTTCGGGCCTCGGCGGCAACACCACGGGCGACGACGCGCTCTACGACCAGGCCGTGGCGATCGTCGCCAGGGACCGCAAGTGCTCGACCTCCTACATCCAGCGCAAGCTCTCGGTCGGCTACAACAAGGCCGCGAAGCTCGTCGAGCAGATGGAAGCCGACGGCGTGATCAGCCACGCCAACCACGTCGGCAAGCGCGAGGTGTTGACGCCCGAACGCTAGACCGAGGCTGCGCAAGCCGCCGGTCTGCGGCGCGTCCACCTCAGGCGAAGTGACGGATCAGCGAGGCGTCGTCCTGGCCATGACGCCAGTCGTCCTCGATGTGATCGGCCGTCTCTTGCGCCTGCGCGCACCCGTGGAGTTCCGCGACGAGGTGAAGCGCCGCGTCGATCCCGGCCGACAGCACGAACTTTCCGTCGTTGTCCGTCACCGGCCCCGGAACAGACCGCCCAGAATTCCCCGGACGATCGCTTGCCCCTGCCGGCTCCCGAGCTGCTTGACCATCGTTCTGGTCAGCGCCTCGGTCAGCGAAGGCTCCGGCCGCCGCGCGCCCGGCGTCGGCCGCTCGTACCGCCGGGCCTTGGCGAATTCCACTTCCGCCCGCTTCTCGGCCTTCGCCTGCGTCAGCAATTCTTCCGCCACGGCAGCCGCTTGCGCGGCGACGTTCGCACGTTCGCCAAGGATTTCATGCGCCGACGCCCGGTCCACCGTCACATCGTAGACCCCCGCCACCGGCGAGCCCGCGAGGCTCTCCGCCCGCTCCGGGCCCGTGATCGGCCCCATCCGCGACGCAGGCGGGCGGATCATCGTCCGGGTCACCATGGCCGGAACTCCCTTGTCCTCGAGCAACGACACCACCGCCTCCCCCGTTCCGACTTCGCGGATCGCCGTTTCGGTGTCGAACGCGGGATTGGGCCGGAACGTCGATGCGGCGGCGCGCAGCGCTTTCGCGTCGCGCGGCGCGAAAGCCCGCAACGCATGCTGGACGCGGTTGCCCAGTTGCGCCAGCACCTCAGCCGGAACGTCGTCGGGATTTTGCGTGACGAACCAGACCCCGACGCCCTTGGATCGGATCAGGCGCACGACCTGCGTCACCTTGTCGACCAGCGCCTTGGGCGCATCGTCAAACAGCAGATGCGCCTCGTCGAAAAAGAACACGAACGTCGGCTTGTCCGGATCGCCGACTTCGGGCAATTCCTCGAACAGCTCCGACAGCAACCACAGCAGAAACATCGCGTAGAGCCGTGGCGCCTGCATCAGCTTGTCCGCCATCAGCACGTTCACCCGACCGCGACCTTCGTCCGCCGTCACCATGTCGGTCAACCGCAGCGCCGGCTCGCCGAAGAATTGCGCCGCGCCCTGGTTTTCGAGCACGAGCAGCTGCCGCTGGATCGCCCCCACGGTCGCCGGCGCCACGTTGCCGTAGGTCCGGCCGACGTCGCGCGCGTTCTCCGCGAGCCAGACCAGCATCGCCTGGAGATCCTTGAGGTCGAGCAACGCCAGCCCCTGGTCGTCCGCGACCCTGAAGGCGACGTTCAGCACCCCCTCCTGCGCATCGCTCAACTCCAGCATGCGCGCCAGCATCAGCGGTCCCATCTCGCTGACCGTCGCGCGCACCGGATGCCCGTCGACCCCGAAAAGATCCCACAAGACAACGGGAAAGGCCTCGTAGGCATAAGTGCCGATCCCGATCTGCGCAGCTCGCGCCTGCAGCGAGGGATGCGCCTTGTGCGCCGGATCGCCTGGTCGCGAAAGTCCCGAGATGTCGCCTTTCGCGTCGGCGACGAACACCGGCACGCCGGCCGCCGAGAATCCCTCGACCAGGATCTGGAGCGTCACCGTCTTGCCGGTCCCGGTCGCGCCGGTGATCAGCCCGTGGCGGTTCGCGTAGCGCAACAAAAGCGCTTGCGGTTCGGCGTAAGCTACGCCGCCGCCGCCGACAAGGATCCGGTCGCTGGCCACCGCCCTGTCCCCCTTGGTTGACGCAACGAAGGATTTATTAACCGATGTCAGCCACAGTGCAACCGCGTCCCTGGGCGCTCGCGCTTCGGGATGGCATTCCCTCCCTGTCGAACTGGCCGCGGAGTTCGCTCCGCGGCTCTTTTTCCGGTTCACGATTGCAACAGCGGCACTTGGCGCATTCGCTTGACCCGAATTCTCATCTGCACTAGGATATGAATTACAAGGTTCGGCCAGTCCGACAGGGAAGTCGCAAAAGCGGGGAAAAGGGTGTCTCGCGACGCCCTTTTCACTTTGCGCGACCTTTTCATTTTGCGCGACGCGAGCGGCCCAGAACCCGAGCCCCGAACGCGAGTCTGATCGCTGCGGCGTTGACACCCCGCACCAACAGTGACAAGTGCCACGCCAGTCCATCGAGGCCGATCAACCAAGGGCAGAGCGTTCCGATCATGCAGTCCACACGGTATTCCTTCCTCGCCGCCGCAGCGCTGGGCCTCGCTCTGGCGACCACCTCCCCGGCGCAGGAAGCGCCCGCGCCCTCAGCTCCGCCGCCGGAAGCTCCGGCGCCCGCAGCCCCCGCCGTCGAGCCGACGCCGGTCCCCGCGACCGAGCCGCCAGTGGCAGCGACCGAGCCGCCGGCAGCGACCGTGACGGCCCCGACGGCGGACCCGGCCGCGCCGGGCCAGCCCGAGGTCACCGTCACGCAGCACGGCGACTGGGAGGTCGGCTGCCTCAACGGCACGCCGCAGTGCGAACTGCAACAGGTCGCCATCGACGAGACCGAAAATCCGGTGGTTCTGGTGCGAATCGTCCGCCTGCCTCCGGGCGCCGACGCGCTGGCGCTCGCGGTATTCAATACGCCGCTCGGCACGCTTCTGCCCACCGGCCTCGGCTTCCAGGTCGACGCGGCGCAGACTGCGGCGCTGCCGTTCGAATGGTGCGTCCAGGAGGGCTGCATCGTGCGGCTCGGCCTGCGCGAACCCGACATCGCGGCGATGAAGCGTGGCAGGCAGGTCAATCTGACGGTCAACTCAATCGCCGATCCGGCGACCCCGGTGAAACTGACGCTGTCGCTGACCGGCTTCACCGCCGGCTACGACTCGCTGCCCGTGCCGCCGCCCCCGGCGGCGCTGACGCCTCCCCCGGTCCCGGCCGCTCCGCCCGCGGACTGATCCGATCCGGACAGGTCCGCGCCGCGCCGCGCCAGCCTACCTCGGCGCACGCGCCGCCCGAACGGCGTCGTGCGTGCTCAGTCAGACCCGGTCAGCACAAGAACCGCGTTCAACCCGCCGAAGGCGAAGGCGTTGCTCATCACCGACTGCACCTTCGCATCGCGCGCGGTGTTCGGAACGACGTCGAGATCGCATTCCGGGTCGGGCTCGCGGTGATTGATCGTGGGCGCGATCACCCCCTCGTCGAGCGCCATCAGGCAGGCGATCAGCTCTACCGCCCCGGTGCCGCCGATCAGATGACCATGCATGGACTTGGTCGACGAGATCATCAGCCGATCCGCATGCCCCCCGAACGCCGCCCGCACCGCCGCGCATTCGGTCCGATCGTTCGCCGTCGTTCCGGTGCCGTGCGCGTTGATGTAGCCGATGTCCGACGCGTTGAGGCCCGCGTCGCGCAATGCGCCGCGCATCGCCCGCGTCGCTCCGACCACGTTCGGCATGACGATGTCGGACGCGTCCGACGTCATCGCGAAGCCCTTCACCTCCGCGAGCATCGTCGCACCCCGCGCCCGCGCGTGCCCATACTCCTCGAACACGAACACCGCCGCGCCCTCGCCCTGCACCATGCCGTTGCGCGTGGCGCAGAACGGCCGGCAGCCGTCCTTTGACATCACCCGAAGACCCTCCCAGGCCTTGATCCCTCCAAAGCACAGCATCGACTCGCTGCCCCCGGTCAGCACCACGTCGGCCTGCCCGGCGCGGATCAGGTTCAGCGCCTGCCCCATTGCATGGTTCGAGGACGAACACGCGGTCGCGACGGTATAGGTCGGCCCCTGCAGATGATGCGCCATCGAGACGTGGCTCGCCGCGGCGTTGTTCATCAGCCGCGGCACGACGAACGGATGCACCCGGTTCTTGCCCTCCTCGTAAACCGACCGGTAATTCTCGTCCTGCGTCTGAAGCCCACCGCCGGCGGTCCCCAGCACGACGCCGGCGCGTTCGGACAGCGCCTCGTCGATGACCAGTCCCGACTCCGCCATCGCCTCGCGCGCGGCCAGCAGTGCGAACTGGGTGAACGGATCGTAGAGCGTCAGCTCCTGCCGACCGAAATGGTCCTCGGGTCGATAATCGCGGATCTGTCCGCCGATCGTGATCGACAGCCGCTCGACGTCCTGAAACTCCAGCGGCCCGATCCCGCAGACGCCCTCGCGCATCGAGGCCCGCGTCGCGGTCGCGCTCATGCCGAGCGCGCTGATGGCCCCGTGGCCGGTAATGACGACCCGGGCTCCGGGCACGTTAGACCCGGCTCTGCGTAGCGATCAGCTTTTCCACCGCCCGCACCATCGTTTCGACGGTGCTGATATCGAATTCGGACTGGCCCGGCTCGTTGGCGTTGAACGGAACCTGGATGTCGAAAGCCTCCTCGATGCCGAAGACCGCCTCGACCAGACCAAGCGAGTCGATCCCCAGATCGTTCAGCGTCGCATCGAGCCCGACGTCGCCCGGCTCCAGCACCGCCTGTTCGGCCAGGATCGCGATCACCCTGTCCTGGACCGTCTCCGCCATGGCGTCCCCGCAAATTGCTGGGACGATCTAATCGCTTGCGCCGGATTTGGGAACCGCTTTCTGCGCCGCCAGCAGCCGCGGCAGCCGGCGCAGCGCCTTGAACATCGCGATGAACTCGTCGCGCTTGACGCCCGGATAGCCCATCATGATCCGCCCGTCCGGCACATGCCCCGAGACCGCCGCGTTGCCGGTGATCACCACGTTGCGCCCCAGAACCGCGTGATCCGCGATCGACGCCCGACCGCCGAGAACCGAGCGGTCGCCGATCACCGCCGACCCCGCGATGCCAGTATGGCCGCACAGCAGACAGCCGCGGCCGACCTGGACGTTGTGGCCGATCATCACCAGATTGTCGATCTTCGTCCCGTCGCCGACGGTTGTGTCCGCGATCGTGCCGCGGTCGATGCAGGCGTTCGCGCCCACCTCGACGTCGTCGCCGATCACGACCGCGCCCAGCGAGTTGATCCGCACATAGGCCTCGCGCTCGCCCGCCGAGATCACGCCGGTCCGCGCCTCCTCGACCACGCCAGGGCTCGGGGTCACATAGGAGAAGCCGTCCGCGCCTATCACCGCGCCGGGTTGTGCGACGAACCGCGCACCGATCCGCACACGCGCGCCGATCCGGACGCCGGCGTGAAGCAGCGCGTTCGCCCCGAGAACCGCGTCCTCGGCGATCGACCCATGGCTCAGCACCCGCGCCCCGGCTCCGAGCCGCACCCGCGCCCCGATCCAGACGAACGCCCCGATCGCGACCCCCTCACCGATCTCGGCGCTCGGATCGATCACGGCGCTCGGATGAACGCCTGACGCCAGCTCGGGCGGTCGCTCGAACACGCGCGTCACCCCCGCCAGCACGTAACGCGGCCGCGGCGCGAGGATCGCGCCCTCGAGCCCGAGCGCGCGCCAGTCCGCGTCCGGCCAGAGGATGGCCGCCCGCGCGCCGCCCTTGCACAACGCCTCCGCAAAGGCCGGCTGCATCGCCAGCGCGATCTCGTCAGGCCCTGCCGAACCGGGCTCCGCCGCGCCCCGCAGGTCGAGGTCCACCCCCACGGCCTCCGCCCCGAGCGCCGCGGCGAGATCGGAAAGCCGGACCATCCGCGCGCGCTCCGCCGCCTCAGCCCTGTGCTGCGGGCATCGTGACGCCCGCCGCCGTCAACGCGTCGAGCACCGTCGCATCGCGTCCGTAGACGTCGAAGCGGTACTGCACCGCGCCCGCTTCATCGACGAACGCCGTCCGGTACACCAGATGCACCGGGATCGGCTGCTCGAGATTGACGGTCCGCTCGGTCTTGGCCGCAAGCCATCCGGCGAAACTCGCCTCCGGGTCCTCGACCTGACCCTCCAGCAGCAGATAGGCGAGATCGAGCGGATCCTCGACCCGCACGCAGCCGTTCGAGAACGCCCGCATCTCCTTGGCGAACAACTCGCGGAGCGGCGTGTCGTGGAGATAGATCGAGAACTGGTTGGGGAACATGAACTTCACCCGCCCCAGCGCATTTTCCGAACTCGGGTTCTGCTTGATGCGGAACGGAAAGTTGCCCGAATTGAACTGGGTGAAGTCCACCAGCCCGGGGTTGATCTCGGTCCCCGCGCGCGTGAACAGCCGCATGTTCGAATTTGCCAGCGTCGCGGCGTTCGCCTTCAGCTTCGGCAGATAGACCCGCTGCGCGATGCTGTCGGGAATGTGCCAGGTCGGATTGACCACGAAATAGGTCATCCTCTCCGAGAATTCCGGCGTGCGCGTTTCGGTGGACTTGCCCACGACGACGCGCGACGCATAGACGGTGGCGCCGTCCTCGACCATCTTGACGGTGAAATCGGGAATGTTCGCCCAGATATGCCGCGCCCCGAGGTCCCGGTTCATCCAGCGCAGCCGCTCGAGGTTGACGATCACCTGGCCGAGCTGCGCGGACGGAGCCGCGTTCACCGCCGCCAGCGTCTGCGGCCCGGCGAGCCCGTCAGGCTCGATCCCGCCCGCCGCCTGGAACCGCTCGAGCGCCGCCTCGAGTCCGAGGTCAAACCCCGCCGCGCCCGCATCCGCACCCGGCGCACCCTCTGCCGCAAAGCCGCGCGCAGTCAGCCGGGCCCGCAACGCCGTGACGCGCGGCCCGGCGTCGCCGAGCCGCAACGTCGTTCCTGCCGCGACTTCCGGCCCCCAATCCGCGGCGAGCGCCTCCGTCTCGATCCGCGCCTTCTCCGCCATCAGCCCCCGATACTCGGGGCTTGCAGGCTCCAGCGCGCGTAAAGCCACATCGACCGGCGCATCGTTCAGCCGCGCCAGCAACACGGCGGGGCTCAACCGGATCGGCGCCAGATTGATCTCCTCGTCCACCCGCGACGGCGTCAGCAGCCCGGAGTGAAGGTCGCGCGCGAAGCTCAGATAGGTCCGGGCGGCCGCGACCTCGATCAGCGTCGCGGGCTCGCCGCTCGACGCCAGCGTTTCCAGCGCGCCGGGATCGTAGCGGCGCAGCGGCAACCCATGCGCCGGCGCCGCTTCGAGCGCCGCGACCAGAGCGGCGACCTCTGCCGCGCCGTCCGCCGTCCAGAACGGCTGGTAGTCGCGGGTCTCGTAGAACGCGCGGATCGCCCCGCCCTCTTCGGGCGACAGATCGGCGGTTTCGCGCAGCAGATCGGCCCGGAACGCCGTCTGCTCCGGGCTCGGCGCCGTTTGCAGCGGCGCCCCCGCCTCAACTGCCGCCGTGACCGCTGCAGGCAACGGCGCCGCCGCTTGCGTCTGGGCCAGCGCCGCGGCGTCGTAAAGCGCCGAAATGATGATCGAAGCCGTCAAAAGGCAGCCTGTCGTCCGCATGTTCGCCTCGCTCGTTTCTGATCGCGTGTTTTGGGTGACTCTACCGCGCCCCGCCACATGAAACAAGCGAATGGCCGGATCGTTAAGTAAGGATGAGGAAACGCCGCCATCGCCTCGCGCGAGCCCACCATAAGCGGAAAATCGCCGATTGTGCTGTTTTCGGGCAAGCTTTCCTTGGAGATCGACCCCTCGTATGGCATCAAAGTATGAGGGTGTGCTCAAAGACGCGCCGTGGGCAGAAAATCGAGGCAGTGAAATCATGGACTGGGATGAAGTTCGACCGTCCAGGCGGGCGCTATTGTGCGCGTTAACCGGACTGGCGGCCATCGCCGCCGCGCCGGTTTACGCCAATTCGCCGGGTTTTCTCCGCGGAGCAGGCGACATGCGCCGGATCCGCATGTATAGCCAGCGAACGGGCGAGTCGCTCGACACCGTCTATTTTGCCAACGGGCGGTACATCCCCGAAGCGATCACCGAGATCAGTTTCTTCATGCGCGACTGGCGGCAGAACGAGGTTCGCAAGTACGATCCGCGCAACGTCGACATTCTCGCCTCGACGCTGCGGATGATGGACACGACCGAGCCGTATCTGGTGATCTCCGGCTACCGCACGCCGCAGACCAACCGGATGCTGCGCGGCGCAGCCCGCGACAGCTACCACATGAAGGCGATGGCCGCCGACGTCCGCCTCAAGAGCCGGACGGTCTCGAACATTTCCAAGGCCGCGCTGATCTTCAAGGGCGGCGGC
>JBBRUZ010000019.1:0-30358 GCA_038247355.1 Rhodobacterales bacterium | reverse complement strand
TCGCCGCGTCGCAGCGTGCCCTTCTGGACCAACACCGTCGCGACCGGCCCACGACCGACGTCGAGCTTCGCCTCGATCACCGCGCCCTCGGCCAAACGCTCCGGGTTTGCGCGGATGTCGAGCAGTTCGGCCTGCAGCGAGATCGCCTCCAACAGCTTGTCGAGTCCCTTTCCGGTGACGGCGGACACCTCGACGTCGAGAACGTCGCCGCTCATTTCCTCGACAATCACCTCGTGCTGCAGCAATTGCGTCCGCACTTTGGCTGGATCCGCCGAGGGGCGGTCGATCTTGTTGATCGCCACGATCATCGGCACGCCCGCCGCGCGTGCGTGGTTGATCGCCTCGACCGTCTGCGGCATCACGCTGTCGTCGGCCGCAACCACCAGCACGACGATGTCGGTGACCTGTGCGCCGCGCGCCCGCATCGACGTGAAGGCGGCATGGCCCGGCGTATCGAGGAAGGTAATGACCTGGCCGTTGTCCGCCGTCACCTGATAGGCGCCGATGTGCTGCGTGATCCCGCCCGCCTCGCCCAAGACGACGCTGGTCTTGCGGATGGCGTCGAGCAGCGAGGTCTTGCCGTGATCGACGTGGCCCATGATGGTGACGATCGGCGCACGCGGCACGAGCTTGCCGCCGTCCTCGTCCGACGCCTGGACGATCACGTCCTCCACGTCGGATTCCGAGCGGCGGACCACCTTGTGGCCGAAATCCTCGACGATCAGCGCCGCGGTGTCGGCATCGATAGTCTGGTTCACCGTCGCCATGATGCCGTTCTGCATCAACACCTTGACGACGGCTGCAGCGCGCTCGGCCATGCGGTTGGCGAGCTCCTGGACGGTGATCGCGTCGGGCACCTGCACCTCGCGTACGACCTTTTCCCGCTCGCCAGAATTGCTGGACATCCGGCGCTTCTCGCGCTCCTGCCGGCGACGCATCACGGCGAGGCTTCGGGTGCGGCCTTCCTCGTCGGTGGCGTTGGCGATGGTGAGCTTACCCGAACGGCGCCGGTCCTCGTCGCCCTTGGCCCGCGTCGGCTTCTTCTCCTCGACGACCGGTTTGATCGGCGATTTCTTTGCGGTGACCGGCCGTCCGGCTTCGGCCCGCGAGGCCTGCGCCTGGGCAGCGGCGGGGTCGTCCATCGCCGTCGCCTGGACGGCGCGGGTGACCGACTCGACAACGGGCGCAGCGGCGCGCGCGGCGGCGGCAGTCTGCTCTTCCTCAGCGGCGGCGGCCCGTTGCTCGCGGATCTCGCGCTCGCGATCGTCGCGATCGGCGGCGTCCTTTTCTGCGCGCAGACGCGTCAGCTCGACTTCACGCGCCGCCGAAACCTCGCGTTCCTTTCGCGCGCGTTCGGCTTCCTGCGCCTTGGCCGCCTCCACCGCCTTCAGGCGCCGATCGAACTCGGCGTCCGACAGGTTCTGGGCGACAGCGCCCCTTGGGTTCGCCGCCGTGGCCTGCGCCGCGCCGGCCTTCGGCACGACGACCCGTTTGCGCTTCAATTCGACCGTCACGGACTTCGTTCGCCCATGGCTGAAGCTTTGTTTTACATGCGTCGTTTCCGTGCCCCCGCCGGCCGGGCGCAGACCTGGGGGCTTGACGCCCTTGCGATCGCTGTCCTTTGTGTCTGTCATGCCGTCGTCTGCCTTTCCGCACGGAGGCCTTCCCCCGCCGCTTCAACGTCCCCGGCGGCGTCCTCGGACGGCGCGCCAAAATCCTTGCCTCTGAGTCCTGCGAGTCGCTGGGCCTCGTCACGTATCCGTTCCGCAAGGCCGCCCGCCAGCACGGCGGCATGTATCACACTATCGCGGGCGAATGCCAAACCCAATTCGCGCCCCAAAAGACACGAAACAAGGCTGCTCGCATCCCCCGGCGGCCGCAGCGCGCTTCGCCCCCGCACCGAGCCGTCCGCGGCCTGGATGAGCAGCACCGCCTGCCCCGAGACCAGCGCCGCCTTGGTCTTTTCCATCCCCGCGAGGGCGCGGCCAGCCTTGCGCGCCATGGCGATGAGGTCGACCACCTGCCGCGCCAGCCGCTCCTCGACCTGGCGGACCAGATCGGGGGCGACCTTCACCGCCTGCTTCGCGGCGCGGGCGAAGTGGCCCTTTGCCGCGGCCTTGGCGAGCGCCTCCGCATCCGCCGCAACCCAGAGTCCCCGGCCGGGCAGCTTGCCCGCGAGGTCGGGCACGATCGCGCCGTCAGGACCGACGACGAAACGGATCAACCCGCCCTTGGGCTGAACCTCGCGCGTGACAATGCAGCGTCGTTCGGGTTCTCCCCGCGTCTTCACCCTGCCTCCGCGCGACACGTCATCCGCCTCAGGCCTTCGCCTCGCTATCGACAGCGTTGTCCGCTCCCTCCGCGTCAGCGTCGGCGCCATCGGCGGTCGCGACGTCGGCCGCATCGACCCAGCCGATCTGGACGCGGGCCGACATCACCAGCGTCTGCGCCTCCTCGAGGCTCATGTCGAACTTCTCCAGAAGGCCGGTGTCCTTGACCCGTTTGCCGTCCACGGTGGTGTATCCGCCGGCGAGCTCCCAGTCGGCGCAGGTGGCGAAATCCTCCAGCGTCTTGATGCCGTCCTCGGCGAGCGCCTCGATCATCTGCGGCGTCAGGCCCTCGAAGTCGAACAGGCTCTGTTCGACGCCGAGCTCCTTCGCGCGCTCGATGGCCTTGGCGTTGATTTCGTCGAGGCTTTCGCGGGCGCGGGCCTGCAACTCCTCGGCGGTGTTCTGGTCGAAGCCGTCGATCGACGTCAGGTCGTCGAGATCGACATAGGCGATTTCCTCCAGCGTGGCGAAACCCTCCGACACCAGAAGCTGCGCGACCATCTCGTCGACGTTCATCGTATCCATGAACAGCTGAGTGCGCTCGGCGAACTCGGCCTGGCGGCGTTCGCTCTCCTGCGCCTCGGTCAGGATGTCGATGTCGAAACCGGTGAGCTGGCTCGCCAGCCGGACATTCTGGCCGCGCCGTCCGATGGCGAGCGACAGCTGCTCGTCCGGCACGACGACCTCGATCCGCTCGCTGTCCTCGTCGAACACCACCTTGGAGACCTCGGCGGGTTGGAGCGCGTTGACGAGGAAGGTCGCCGGGTCCTGGTTCCACGGGATGATGTCGATCTTCTCGCCCTGCAACTCGCCGACCACGGCCTGAACGCGGCTGCCGCGCATGCCGACGCAGGCGCCAACCGGGTCGATGGAGCTGTCATACGAGATCACGCCCATCTTTGCGCGCGAACCGGGGTCACGGGCGACGGCCTTGATCTCGATCACGCCGTCATAGATCTCGGGCACTTCCATCTTGAACAATTCGGCGAGAAACTCCGGCGCGGTGCGCGACAGGAAGATCTGTGGCCCGCGGGTTTCCAGCCTGACGTCGCGGATCAGCGCGCGGACGCGGTCGCCGTTGCGGAACGCCTCGCGCTGGATCAGCTGGTCGCGGCGCAGGATCGCCTCGCCGCGACCGACGTCGACGATGACGTTGCCGTATTCGGTGCGCTTGACGATACCGTTGATGATCGTGCCGACGCGGTCCTTGAACTCCTCGAACTGGCGCTGGCGCTCGGCTTCGCGGACCTTCTGCATGATGACCTGCTTCGCCGATTGCGCGGCGATGCGGCCGAAATCCATCGGGGGCAGCGCATCGGTGATGTAGTCGCCGATCTGCGCGTCCGGCTTGAGCGCACACGCATCCTCGAGCAGTAGCTCGGTAAAATGGTTCTCGACCTCCTCGACGACATGCCGATAGCGCGTCATGTGCAATTCCCCCGACTTCGGGTCGATCTTGGCGCGGATGTCGAGCTCGGCCCCGTAACGCGAGCGGGCGGCCTTGCCCAGGCTGTCCTCCATCGCCTCGATCACGAGGCCGGCGTCGATCATCTTTTCGCGCGCGACCGCGTCGGCGATCTGTAGCAGCTCGAGCCTGTTGGCTGAGGTCACGCTCATTTTACTTCCTCGTCTTCGTCAGCTGTTTCGGTTTCGATGTCGTCGAATTGCGTTTCATCGATCTCGCCGGTCTCGAAGCCCTGCGCCTTGCGCGTGGCCAGGCTCTCGGCGATCAGTTTGTCGGTCAGCACCAGCTTCGCATCGGTCAGCCAGTCGAAATCGAGGCCGATCGTGCCTTCGGGGATCTCGATCAGCACCTCGCTGGCCTCGACGCCGTGAAGGACGCCCCTGAAGCGCTTGCGGCCGTCGATAAGCTCGGACGTCTCCAGCCGGACCTCGTAGCCCTGATAGCGCTCGAAATCCTTCAGCCGGGTCAAGGGCCGGTCGATGCCCGGCGAGGAGACCTCGAGCGTGTATTCGCCGCTGATCGGATCCTCGACGTCGAGCACGGCGGAAACGGTGCGGCTGATCCGGGCGCAATCCTCGACCTCGATGCCGCCTTCGGGCCGTTCCGCCATGATCTGCAACGTGGCGCGCTTGCCTCCCATCAGGCGGATGCGCACAAGCTCGAAGCCCAGACCCTCGATGGTCGGGGCGACGATGCCGGCGAGGCGCCGGTCGATGGCGGCTTTGGCGATCAGATCAGCCAAGACGAACTCCGGGAACAAAAAAACGGGCGCGCGGCCCGTTGAACTCATCGGTGGAGGGGGACCCTGCGATCAACCAGCCGCTATACGAAACGGTATAGGCCGCACGTCAGCTGGTTGCAAGGGCAATCGTCGGGACGCCCGCGCCTCAGCCGCGATAGGGCCGCGGAACGTCGGGGGTCCGCAGCCGCCGGAACAGGATGACGCTGCCTTCGGAATGGCGTGGATCATAGACGAAGCCCTGGGTCGCCAGCGTAGCGAACAGCGCGCCGACGCCGGAGAGGCCGGTGATATGATCATGCACTTCGACGAACACCCGTTCGACGCCGGACAGATCGGCGCCCTCGAACAGGAACGCCTCGGCCCCTTCGACGTCACAGACGATCAGGTTGGCGGCTTCCTCGCGCAGTATGGCGCTGAAATTGCGGGTCGGCACGTCGACGGCGCCGACATAAGGATTGGGGCCGGGCGTCAGCGACCCCATCCAGAAATCGCGGCGGATGTAGAAGGTCGCGGCGCCGGCGACTTCGGAATTGGTCAGGACGACGTTGATCCGTCGGACGTTGCGCACCCCGTTCAGCCGGTGTAGCCGCGCCATGTAGGCGAGAAGATGGGGGTTCGCCTCGACTGCGAGGACGCTTGACACGCACGGCTCGCGCGAGAGCAGCGTCGAAATGAAGCCGATGCCGGCGCCGATCTCGACGACGCGGTCGCCCGGTTCGACAATGTGCCGGACCTGCCGCGCCTCCTCGGATTCGAAACGATTCGCGATCATCGCCCGGCGGATCGCCGAAGTTATCACATCGGGATCGGCCGGAATCTCGACCCCGCAAACCATGAGGCTGGGGACATGGCATGCTTCCTGCGGAAACAACTCTGCGAATGCATCGTCCATAGGCTGAAATTATCCGCGACTTCCGACTGCATTTGGCAGTACGCGCGGAAACGTGTTCAAATGGTTAACAGAGCCCGACATCGAGCGATCGGCGCGTCGATGCGCGTATGGCGCAAGTCGCGCATTGCTTCACCGCGGGCAGCGTTTCGCCAGAATGCGCTGAAGCGTGCGACGATGCATGTTAAGGCGGCGCGCGGTCTCGGAGACGTTCCGGTCGCACAACTCGTAGATGCGCTGGATGTGTTCCCAACGCACACGATCGGCGGACATCGGGTTTTCCGGCGGTTCCGGGCGCTCCTGAGCGGTGGCGAGCAGCGCCGTCGTCACGTCGTTCGCGTCCGCCGGCTTCGACAGGTAGTCCCAGGCGCCGATCTTCACGGCTGCCACGGCGGTGGCGATCGCGCCATACCCCGTCAGCACGACGATGCGCGTGTCGGCGCGGCGCTCGCGCAACATCTCGACGACGTCGAGCCCGTTGCCGTCTTCGAGCCGCAGATCGATCACGGCGTAGGCGGGCGCGTGGGCGGCGGCGGCGGCACGTCCCGCAGCGACGGTCTCAACCGCGGTCACGTCGAAGCCGCGTTTCTCCATCGCGCGGCTCAGGCGTCGCAAGAACGGCTCGTCGTCGTCGAGGATCAGCAACGATTTATCGGCGTGCGGGTCGGACAGATCGAGGGCGGCCATCGGTCGGGTACTCCTTTGTATTCTCTAGGGGAGTTAGCGCGCCGATCGTCCGCGTCAAACGGTGCCGAAAGGCTGTCGCCGGCAGGGCGCAACGATCGCGAGGAGCCTTGCGACGCGGTTTCGCGCCGAACACCGACGTCACAGCGCATCCGCGTAACACGCGACGCTTTGAGCGATATCTTCCGCGCTCATCTCGGCGGAATAGTACTCAATAAACGGCTGCCCGGGCGCCGCCAGATAAGTGAATGTCGAGTGGTCCATCAAGTAGAACTCGGGGTCGTCATCAGCCTTGCGGAAATAGATGCGGTAGGCGCCAGCCGCGGCGGCGATATCCTCGGGACTGCCACTGAGACCGACCATCCGAGGGTGGATCTGGCGGGCGAACGCGGAAGCGACCGTTGGCGTGTCGCGTTCGGGGTCGATGGTGATGAACGCCAGCCCGACGTCGACGCCCGCCTCGGCGAGCAGATCGGCTGCGGCGGCGTTACGCGCCAGATCGAACGGACAGACGTCGGGACAGAACGCATAGCCGAAATAGAGCAATGTCGGTCCGGTGATCACGTCCGCTTCGGTCACCCGCGCGCCGGACCCGTCGGTCAGCGTGAACGGCCCGCCGATCGACGCCGTTCCGCCAGCCACCGTTCCGCGTCGGCAATCGGCGAAATCATCGCTTCCACCAAAGGCGTCCATCACTCGCGGTAGCGCAAAATATGCCGTAAGACAAAGTCCCAGGAAGGCGGCGGCGGCGGCGAAAAGCGCGATCGCACGTGTCATGTGCGGATGATGTCCTACATTCTTGTTACCGCGTTCTCGCACGCCGTCTAAGGTGCTTCAAGGCCGCAGGCCGGTCAATTTCCTTTGATCGGCCCCGTCGTGCTGCTAGAACGCGGCCATGAGCGATCCCGACCTCTCGGTGTTCACGGCGGCCGAGCGCAGCGCCTGGTTGCGGCTACGTACGTTGCTGCTGCTGCGCTGGCTCGCGATGTTCGGCCAGTCCGCAGCGGTTCTGGTGGCGTGGCTCGGGCTCGGAATCCGGCTGCCGCTCGATCTTTGCCTGCTCGCGATCGGGGCGTCGGCGCTCTTCAACCTCGTCGCCGTGCTGATCGCGCCCGAAAACCGTCGGCTGACCGAGGGCGAGGCGGTGTCGACGTTGCTGTTCGACCTCTGCCAGCTCGGGTTCCTGCTGTATCTGACCGGCGGGCTCGCCAACCCGTTCGCGCTGTTGCTGCTGGCGCCGGTGACGATCAGCGCCTCGGTGTTGTCGCTGCGTTCGACGATCCTGCTCGGCGCGGCGGCGACGGGCATCATTACGCTTCTGGTTGTGACCTACGTGCCGTTGCACCTGGCTTCGGGCGTCGAGTTGACGAAGCCGTCGATCCTGATGGTCGGAACTTGGGCGTCGCTGGTGATCGGCGTGGTCTTTCTCGCGATATACGCGCGGCGCGTCACCGGTGAGACCTTCTCGATGTCCCAGGCGCTGACGGCCACCCAGATGGCGCTCGACCGCGAACAGCGGATCACGGCGCTTGGCGGCGTCGTGGCCGCGGCGGCGCATGAACTCGGCACGCCGCTGGCCACCATCAAACTCGCGTCGTCCGAACTGGTGGACGAACTCGCCGACCGACCGGAGCTGATGGAGGACGCGCTTCTGATCCGCAATCAGGCAGACCGGTGCCGCGACATTCTGCGCGCGATGGGGCCGCGCGGCCGCCTAGACGCGATGGTCCTGACCGCGCCGCTGTCGAGCGTCATCGAGGAGGCGGCCGCCCCGCACGCCGACCGAGGGGTGCGGATCATCACCCGCGTCGAGGGCGCCACAGTCGAGGAGGGTCCATCGCGCCAACCGGAAATCGCGCGACGGCCGGAAATAATCCAGGGCCTGCGCAATCTCGTCCAGAACGCCGTCGATTTCGCCCGCACGACGATCTGGATAGACATCGACTGGACGCCGATCGAGTTGCGCGTGGTGATAGGCGACGACGGGCCCGGTTATCCCGCCGAGCTGATGGGCCGGATCGGGGATCCGTTCGTCCGGCGGCGCGGGCCGCAGAAGGACCGGCCGGGTTACGAGGGCATGGGCCTGGGCCTGTTCATCGCCAAGACGCTGCTCGAGCGAAGCGGCGCGGACCTCAGCTTCGCCAATGGCTCCGACAGCCCGTCCGACGCGCGGCTGGTCGGTCCCGCCGAGTTTTCACGCCCGACAGGCGCCATCGTCGCAGTAGTCTGGCCGCGTTCGCGCGTGGCGCTCGACGTGAAGACCGCGCGCGGTCCGCTGGGCAGCAACGCGCAGCTCTGACCGCCCGGACGCGCGGCGAATAGAACCGCGTCCCCCCGACAGCCCCGGTTTCGACCGCACGCATCCCCGGCAGTCCGGAAAGCTTAAGGCGTTCTTAAGCCTTGCCTGCGTTGTTGCGTCCGTCACGAGAGGGCCGGAAACCCATGGATTTCTCCGCAGTTCTCCCCATCGACCTGCCGGGCGCGGCGATCGTCGCCGCAACCCCGGACTACGTCTGGGCGGCGCTGGCCAGCGCGGTGGCGACCTTGGCCCTGACGCTGATTTTCGGGGCCCGTCGCACCGCGGCGACGACGCATTCCACCACGCGACCGGCGCCGGGCGCCTGCGAGTTCCTGATCCATGGCGCCGCGCTGCAGCCGACGACCGAGCCTGCACGCGCGCTGCTGAACGGCCTCGGGCCTGCGCGGGCGGGACTCGCCGGCTTGCGGAACTATCTCGCTGCGGATTGCCCGAGCATCGACGCCGATCTCGACAAGCTGATCCTTTACGGCGTCGGGTTCCGCCACCATTGCCAGAGGGCCGACGGCGCCGCCTACACCGTCAAGGGAGAGCCTCGCGGCGCCGCCGCGTTCCTTTCGATCCGCCCGGCGAGCCGGGAAGCCCGCGCGCTTTGCGACGCCGAGCAGGATTTGCGCCGCGCGCTCGAAGAAGCCCGCTTCCTCCGCGATGTGCTCGATCGCGCCCCCGTGCTGGCCTGGAGCCTTTCGCCGGATCGGCAGGTGACCTGGGCCAACGCCGCCTATCGCGACCGCTTCGCGCCGCCGCAAGCCGATCTGCCCGACCATCGCATCCCGGACGTGTTCGGTCATGTCCTCGATGAAGTGCCGCTAACCGCGCGCGCAGGCGACAGCCGCCGCCGCATCGCGGTTCCGGGGTCGCACGACGGTGAGGCGCGGTGGTTCGAAGTGAGCCAGAGCGCGGGGCCGGGCGGCGAGACGCTGGCCTTCGCGCTCGACTCCGACAATCTGGTGGCCGCCGAGGCGTCGCTCCGGCGCTTCATCGAGACGCTGACCGAGACCTTCGCGCATCTGCCCATCGGCCTTGCGGTCTTCGACAAGAACCGGCGGCTCGGGCTGTTCAATCCGGCGTTGACCGACCTCGTCAAGATCGACGCCGTCTGGCTGGCCGCGCGGCCGTCCCTGCGCGATTTTCTCGAACGGCTGCGCGAGACGCGCCAGATGCCCGAGCAGAAGGATTTCACCTCGTGGCGACGCAAGCTCGGCGAACTGGAGGAGGGGGCGCGCGACGGCACCTACGAGGAGAACTGGGTGTTGCCTTCGGGCAAGATCTTTCGCGTCACCGGCCGGCCGCATCCGCAAGGCGCGTTGGCGTTCCTGTTCGAGGACATCTCCACGGCCATCCTGATCGAGCGCAAGTACCGCTCCGAACTCGAGTTGAGCCAGGCGACGCTCGATCGGATGGCCGAAGCGGTGGCCGTGTTCGACACGTCTGGAATGCTGGTCTTCGTGAACTCCGCGTTCGAGGCGATGTGGAGCCTCGATCCGATGGAGAGCCTCGACAGCCCCGACATCGGGGATATCATCCAACACTGGGCGCAGCGTTGCCGACCCAGTTCGGTGTGGTGCCGGCTAAGGGAATTCGCGACCCGGGCGGAGGCCCGCGCGACCTGGGTCGACGCGATCGAGACGCGCGACGGTCGCCTATTGCAGATGCTGGTGGCGCCGCTGCCCGATGCCTCGGCGCTGGTGGTCTTTCGCAATCTCAACGAGGAGCGCGCGGCGCTCACCGAAGCCCGCGTTATCCTCGACGCCCGACAAGCGCACCGCGAGCACGACGCGCCGATCGAAGGTCCGGCGCAGGCGCTGATCGCGTCACCCGGCCGGGCCAAGGTCGACTTGTTGGCTGCGCCGACGCCGGAGTCGGCGGCTGGGGCCGGTTCGACCGACGCGTTCCGGGCGCCGTCGGCGGCGGCCCAGGGACCGAGCGACGGATCGCCGCGATCACGGGCCTCTGGCGAGATCGCCCGCGACCCGCTCGAAGGACGTGGCCCCGCCGCGGGCCTCGCGGCGCTCCTCCAGGCGCGCGGGCTTACGTTCGAGCTTGCCGGCGAGGCCGCCATCGACACCGCCGGGCGACGGCGCGCCGTCTGGGCGCTCGCGCTCGCTGCAGCCGACATGGCGGCGCCCGGAGCGGTCGTTCGGATCGACGCCGTCAGCGGGGCGGAGAGTTTCGTGCTGACCGCGAACCTGTCCGACCCTGCGTCCGCCGGCCGCATCGAGGGCGTGAGCCAAGCGCTCGCACGCTGGATCGTCGCCAGTCTCGGCGGCGAGATCGTGATCAAGAGCGACGCCGACGGGCGCCTCGTCAGTCTGTGCGCGACCCTGCCCCCTTCCGCCGACCCCGCGACGGCGTCGCATCGGGCGCTCACCGCCTGACCGGCCGCGAATGCGGACCCGAGGACGATGGGCGCGACAACCGGTCGAGACGCGTATTGCCGCATCGGGCGCGTGGCATTGTCGGGTCAGGCAGGCACGCATGATGACCTTCATCCCAGATAGGCGGCGAGGGCCGGAGGCGGATCGTCGAGCAGGGTCGCCGTCGGGCCTGGCGGATGCGCCCTGCCGCCCTCGACGACGATCGTGGCCGGCGCGATGCGGCGCGCATCTTCGGGCAGGTGCGTGACCATCAGCAGGGTTGCGCCCGATTCGCTCCGGATGCGGGCGACGAGGTCGAGCATCTCGGCGCGCAGCGCCGGGCCAAGCGCCGCGAACGGCTCATCGAGCAGAAGGATCGGACGATCGCGCAGCAAGGCTCTGGCGAGCGCGACGCGGCTCCGTTCGCCGCCAGAGAGTGCGGCGGGCGCGCGCGGACCGAAGCCGTCGAGCCCGACGTTCGCGAGCGCCGCCGCGACGCGGTTCCAATCGTTGCGGTCGAGGCGCAGATCGGGCCGCAACCCGAGGCCGACGTTGCGCTCCACGCTCAGTTGCGCGAACAGATTGTGGTTTTGGAACACCAGCGTCACGGGTCGATCGGCCGGCCCGATCGGCGCCAGGTCGCGTCCGTTCCAGACGATCCGGCCGCGCGCCGGTTCGACAAAACCCGCGATCGCCGCGAGCAGCGTGCTCTTGCCCGCGCCGGAGGGGCCGATCAGCGCCGTGGCGCTTCCCGGCTCCAGCGCGAGATCGGCGCGCAATTGCCAGTCGCCCTGCACGATCTCGAGCCCCTCAAGCCGCAACACGGCCACGCCCCCACCGATCGAACACCAGAAACAGAGCCATCGTCAGGGTCACCAGAACGAGCGCGGCGCCGGCTGCCGCCTCCATGCGATAGGCCGCCATCAACCGCTGCATCAGCAGCGGGAGGGTCGCAACGTCCGGCGGCGCGAACAGCGCGATCACCCCCAGATCGCCCATGCCGAGCGCCGCGGCGAGTCCGGTCGCAAACCCCGCGGGGCGGCGCAGGCGCGGCCAGACGACGAGCCGGAACCGGGCGACGCCGCGCATCCCGAGACTGTCGGCGAGCCGTCCGTCGACGCTCCGCGCCTCGGTCAGCGCCGGCAGCAGGCTGCGCAGCACGAAGGGCAACGCCATCACCGCGTTCGCCGCGGCGGTCACCGGAGCGGCGAGCGCGAACGGATCGGCGATGGGGTGCAGCACGATGAAGAGACCGGCGCCGATGACGAACGGCGACGCGGCGAGGCCGACCAACCCGAACGCCTCGGTTGCACGCCCACGACCCCGCGCCCGCGCGGCGTCGATCCGGACGGCAAGGCCAAGGCCCAGCGTCACGGCGAGCGCCGTCGAGGCGAGGGCGACGCCGAGGCTCAGCGCGGCGGCGGACCAGACCGAGGCGGGCAGCGCGGCAAGTCCCGGCACGCCCGCGACGAGCACAGCCCCGAGAGGCAGCCCGAGGAACAGCGCGAGGGCCACGAGCGCCGCGGCGTCGAGGACCCGCAGGCCCGGACGATCGGCGTCCCACCGTCGCTGCGCTGCGCCAAAGCCGTCGCCGAAGCCCGCGTCGGCGGCGAGGCGCAGCGCAGTCAGGGCGACGACGGTGCAGAGGCCGAACTGGATCAGCGCGAGCCAAGCCGCCCGTGACAGATCGAAATCGAACCGGATCGCCTGGTAGATTGCGACCTCGATCGTCGTCGCGCGCGGCCCGCCGCCGAGCGTCAGCGCCACTGCGAAGGATGTCATGCACAAAAGGAACACCAGCGTGAACGCGCCTGGCAGCACCGCGCGCAGCATAGGCGCCTCGATTTGGAACAAGACGTCGCGCGGTGCGAAGCCGAGCTGCGCGGCCAGCCGGAACTGCTCGGCGGGAATGGCGGCCCAGCCCTGGAGCAGCAGCCGCGTCACCAGCGGCAGGTTGAAGAACACATGGGCGAGCACGACGCCAGGCAGCCCGTAAATGTCGAGCGGGCCGAGGCCCAGCGGCGCGAGGACGCCGCTGACCAGCCCGGCGCGGCCCCAGATCGCCACCAGTCCGAAGACGGCGACGATGGCCGGGAGCAGGAACGGCGCTCCGAGCAGCGTCACCATCAGCGCGCGGCCCGCAAAGCGCCGCCGGGCTAGGGCGCGCGCCGCCGGCACGGCCAGAGCGACCGAGACCGTCGCGGAAACGAGCGCCTGAACCAGCGTGAAGCGCAGCGCTGACCATTCGGCCGGCCCGAGACCGCGGCCAGGCTCGGCGCGCAGCGCGAGCGCAACCAGCGGCCCGAGGGTCAGCGCGGCCACCAGCCCCAGCGCCGACGCGCCGGCGAGCCGGGCGCCGAGCCCTATCGTGCGAGCGCGCGAAGCCATTCGTCGAGCGCCGCGTCGCGTCCTGCCCGTGCCGCGTCAGCGGAGAGAAGCAACCACGTTTCTGGAACCGCGAGCGTCGCGAAACCTTCGGGCAGGCCGTCGGCAGGGGTGCGGGCGGGATACATCCAGTTGGTGGTCGGGATCTGCCCCTGGAATCCGTCGGTCAACATGAAGTCGAGAAAGGCGCGCGCCAGTTCCGGCTGATCGGAGGCGGCGGTGATCCCCGCCACCTCGATCTGCAGGTAGTGTCCTTCGTCAAACAGCGCGGCGCGTTTGGTGTCGTCCTCTTCGGCGATCAGGTGATAGGCTGGCGAGGTCGTGTAGGCGAGCGCCATGTCGACCTCGCCGTTCAGGAACAACCCGTAGGCTTCGGACCAGCCGGGCGTCACCGTGAGGATGCGCGGGGCGAGCCCCTCCCAGATCTCCAGGGCCCGGTCGCCATAGGCGGTCTTGACCCACATCAGCAGGCCGAGCCCGGGCGTCGAACTGCGCGGATCGTGGATCACGATCGAGATATCCGAAGCGATCAACTCCTCGAAGCTGCGAGGCGGCGCCGCGAGCAGGGCGCTGTCGTAGACGAAGGCGAAATAGCCCCAGTCGTAGGGCAGGAATACCGGATCGTCCCAAGCGACGGGCAGGTCGAGCGCGGGCGCAGCGACCCCGTGCGGTGCGAACAGGCCGGTCGCCGTCGCCTCCGCGGTCAGGTTGGTGTCGAGCCCGAGCACGATGTCGGCGTCGCTGCGCGCCCCCTCGAGCCGCAGCCGCCCCAGCAACGCTGCGCCGTCGCCGGCCCCGACGAAGCGGACGGTGCAACCGCAGGTCTCCTCGAACGTGGCGGCGATGGCGGGGCCCGGACCCCATTCGGAAACGAAGCTCTCGTAAGTGTAGATGACGAGTTCGGGCGGGCCTTGGGCATCGGCGGGGCCGAAGCCGAGCGCGAGCGCCGCAGCGGTGGACAGGGATTTGAGCATATGCTCCTCCATAAGCTACGGGATGGGAGGAGGATGCGGGTTAACGCGTCCGGGCCTTCCCTCCGCCGGTATGAGCCGGTTCAGGTTCGACGGGTCCGCATGAAGCGATCTCAGCCCGGATTTTCACCGGACACCCCGAGGCAAGTTGAGTTTAGAGGCGCGCGGGGCGAATGCAAGGCCGGACGTGTCGCCGCGCCGGGACGCATCGACGTGGCGCGGCGAAAGCGGCAAAGGCGATTCTGGACGCGATTGGACCCGCCCTCGACAATCCGGTGTGCGGCGGCGCCACGTCCCTGATTCCGATTCGCCCGGCGACAATTCGGATAGGAAGAAGGAGGCCGTGGCCTAATGTGCGGCAGTTTGCGTGAGCACGCGCTCGACCGCAGGATTCTGCTGTGATTCAAGGAACCAGAGGGTTAGCGGTTCGGATCGCCGGTTCCACTTTCCGTGCGGATGCTCTAACGGCTCGCGAAGGAGGAACGCGCATGTCGCTCAACGTCTTCGGACATCTCTACCGCGTCACCACCTGGGGCGAAAGCCACGGCCCGGCCCTCGGCTGTGTTATCGACGGGTGCCCGCCGGGCGTGCCGCTGGCGGAGGCGGACATCCAGCCGTGGATGGACGCCCGAAAACCGGGGCAGAACAAGTTCACCACCCAGCGGCGCGAGGAAGACGCGGTGGAGATCCTCGCGGGGGTCTACGAGGGCCGCACGACCGGCACGCCGATCAGTCTGATGATCCGCAACACCGACCAGCGGTCGAAGGACTACGGCGACATCGCGGCGAAGTTCCGGCCGGGTCACGCCGACATCACCTATCACCTCAAGTACGGGCTGCGCGACCCGCGCGGCGGCGGCCGGTCAAGCGCGCGCGAAACCGCCGCGCGGGTGGCCGCGGGGGCCGTGGCGCGCCAGGTGCTCGCAGTACTGGCCCCGGAACTGGCGATCCGGGGCGCGATGGTGGCGATGGGCCCGCGCGTCATCGACCGTGCCGCCTGGGATTGGGACGAGGTGGCGCGCAATCCGTTCTGGTGTCCCGACGCCGGCGCGGCGACCGATTGGGCGGCCTATCTCGACGATCTGCGAAGGTCCGGAAACTCCGTCGGCGCGGTGGTCGAGGTCACCGCCTCCGGCACGCCCACAGGCCTCGGGGCGCCGATCTACGCAAAGCTCGACACCGAGATCGCCGCCGCGCTGATGTCGATCAACGCGGTCAAGGGCGTCGAGATCGGTGCGGGCTTCGCCGCCGCGGCGCTGACCGGGGTGGAGAACGCCGAGGAGATCGCGATGGGCGCAGACGGCCCGGTCTACTCCACCAACCACGCGGGCGGGATCCTCGGCGGGATCTCCACCGGGCAGGACATCGTCGCGCGGTTCGCGGTCAAGCCGACGTCGTCGATCCTGACGCCGCGGCGCACGATCACCGTGACCGGCGCGGCCGCCGAGATCGTGACGAAAGGCCGCCACGATCCGTGCGTCGGCATCCGCGCCGTACCCGTGGGCGAGGCGATGCTCGCCTGCGTGCTGCTCGATCATTTGCTGCTCGACCGCGCCCAGACCGGCGGCGTCCGGGGCGAGATCGGGAGCGGTGTCGCTGAACAGGCGCGCGAGAACGTTAACCGAACCACCGGATTGTGATGCAACGAATCGATCGCGTAACGAATCAGTAACGGGTGATCCGCTAGTCCGTGCCGGGACTGGAGCTGGCGAACTCGCCAGCCGCTTGGGGGTTTCCGGATGCCGACCGTCTCGCAGGCCAGTACGGCGCGGCCGTTTAAGCGACCGCTGCTGTTTCTCGACTTCGAGGCGTCGTCGCTTGCGCCCGGATCGTGGCCGGTGGAGATCGGTTACGCCTGGTTCGCCGACGGACGGGTCGTGACCCGCGCCGTGCTGATCGAACCGCGGACCGGCTGGTCGATGGCCGACTGGAGCGACGATGCGGCGCGCATCCACGGCATCCCGCTCGAGCATATCCGCGCGGGCGAATCTGCCGATGCGGTCGCTGCCGAAACCGACGCCTTCGCGGATTACGACGTCGTCTCGGACAACCCGGTCTGGGAGCAGCGCTGGCTCGACCGACTGCGCGCGGGTCGCGGCGCACGCATCGAAGTGCTTCCGCTGCGCGTGGCGATCCGCGACCGCCTCGACGAGCACGCCGCCGGCTCGGTCAGCCGGACCCTGCTGCGCCAGGCGTCGCCGCACCGCGCCGGCCCCGACGCCGCGCGGCTCGCCGAGGCGTGGCTGGGTGCGATCCGGAGCTACAGCATCGCCGCCTGAGCCTCTCATCGGCTGAACCGCGCGGCGAGCTCGATATGGGCCGACCAGCGGAACTGGTCGATCACCCGCACGTATTCGAGCCGATAGCCGCCCGTCGCAAGGATCGCCGCGTCGCGGGCGAACGTGACCGGATTGCACGACACGGCCGCGATGATCCGCACGCCCGAGGCGGCCAGCGCCCGCATCTGCTCTTCGGCCCCGGCGCGCGGCGGATCGATCACCACCGCCTCGAACCGGTCGAGCTCGGCGGCTAGCAGTGGCCGCCGGAACAGATCGCGTGCTTCGATCGTCACGCGCCGCAGCCCTGCCGCCGCGCGCCAGCCGGCGTCGAGCGCCGCCAGCATCGCCGCATCCGCCTCGACCGCGTGGACCTCCGCCGCTTCGGCGAGCGGCAACGCGAACGTGCCGCACCCCGCGAAGAGATCGGCGACGCAGCCGACGCCCTCCACGGCGGCGCGCACGGCGTCGACGAGCGCCGCGGCGCCCTCGGCTGTCGCCTGCAGGAATGCGCCGGGGGGTGGCGCCACACGCACGCGACCGAAGCGCTGCAGGGGCGGCCGGCGAAGCGCCAACGGCTCGCCCGCCCAAGCGAGGCGCGCGAGGTCATGGGCCTCGGCGAGCGCCGCCAATGCGCCACGCAGCCCCGCGTCGAGCGGCTTTCCCCCGCCAACATCAATGCCGGGCGGCTTGCCGCCGCCAACGTCGCTTTCGAGCGGCTTGTCGCGGCCGATGTCGACGTCGAGCCCCGCGTCCGACTGCGTGACCGTCAACCGCAGGGCTCCGGCGCGCGAGGCGCCGAGCGCGGTCAGGGCGACCAGCGCCGGACGCGCGGCGAGCAGGGCCGGGCGCAACACGTGGCATTCGGCGATATCCACGATCGTGCCGGACCGGCGCGCGTGAAACCCGACCATTGCGGAGCTGCGCGTCCGCCGCGCGGCGAAAACCGCCCGGATCCGCGAACGCGGCGGCGAAGTCTCCGCGGCTCCCACGGGCGCGCCAAGACCCCGCGCCGCCAGCGCCCGGACAACCACGTCGCGCTTCCATCCCGCGACGAACGCATCGGAGGCGTGCTGCAGCGCGCAGCCGCCGCAGGTTCCGAAATGCCGGCAGGGCGGCGTCGCCCGATCAGACGACGCCTCGAGGATCTCGACAGGGGCGAGAACGCCGTCGGACACCGGTCCGCGCACCACCTCCCCCGGCAGCGCGAACGGGATGCGCACGTCGCCGGCGACGCCGTCGCCCTTGAACCCGAGCCGCGTGACGGTCAGTTCGCGCATACCGAAACTCGTCGTTTCCGATCAGGCGAATAACGGGCGATCGCCGCCTGCATTATCTCTGGTTGGTCAACACCAGAGGAGACTCGGCCATGAGCGCCGCCATCGCGCCCGAAACCCGCATCGGGCATGTCCATCTGAAAGTCGCCGATCTCGACCGCGCCATCGCCTTCTATTCCGGCGTGCTCGGCTTCGAGGTCACGACGCGATACGGCGCCGAGGCCGCCTTTCTGTCGGCGGGCGGATATCATCACCACATCGGACTGAACACCTGGGCGAGCAAGGGCGGCACGCCGCCGCCTCCGGGCCATACCGGCCTTTTCCACACGGCCATCCTTTATCCCGACCGCAGCAGCCTCGCCGATGCGCTGCGACGGGTGATGGCGGCGGGCGTCGAACTCACCGGCGCCTCCGACCACGGCGTCTCCGAGGCGCTCTATCTCGACGATCCGGACGGAAACGGCGTCGAACTCTATCGCGACCGGCCGCGCGCCGACTGGCCGCAGGACGCGACGGGTAAACTTCGGATGTTCACAGAACGCCTCGACATCCGGGCGCTGCTGGCCGAAGCGCGCTAGAGCCACGCCGCGCCGCGCACGCCGGAGCTGTCGCCGTGCTTGTTCGGCACGAGGCGCGTGTTGAACCGCGGCCCGAACGTGTGGGCTCGAATGAGCGGCGGCACCGAGTCGTAGAACCGCGCGACGTTCGACAGCCCCCCGCCGAGCACGATGACGTCAGGATCGAGCACGTTGACGATCAGCGCCAGCGATCGGCCCAGCCGGTCCTCGAAGCGGCGCAACGTCAGCTCCGCCGCCTCCTCGCCGCGTTCGGCGCGCGCGATCACTTCGGGCGCGGGCGGCCCGTCCTCGGGATCGATACCGCAGCGTCGGGCATAGTCGGCGGCGAGGCTGCGGCCGGACAACCAGGCTTCGGTGTGGCCAGACACCCCGCACGAGCACAGCGGACCGGGCCGTTCGTCATCCTGCGGCGACGGCAACGGGATGTGCCCCCATTCCCCGCCGACGGCGTTGACGCCTTCCACCAGCTGTCCGCGCACCACGATGCCGCCGCCGACGCCCGATCCGACGATTACGCCGAAGACCACCTGTGCGCCGACCCCCGCGCCGTCCACCGCCTCCGACAGCGCGAAGCAGTTGGCGTCGTTGGCGATCTTCACCGGCCGCTCCAGCAGGCCCTCGAGATCGACCCGGAGGTTCCGCCCGTTGAGCCAGGTCGAGTTGCCGCCGTTGACCATCCCGGTGTCGCGATCGACCGCGCCCGGCACGCCGATACCGACACGGTCGACCACGCCCCCGGCCTTCGACTCCAGTTCAAGCATCAAACCCTGGATTGCGCGGAGGCAGCCGTCATAGTCGTGGCGCGGGGTCGGCACCCGCGCGCGGACGCGCTCCGCGCCGTCGGGACCGAGCACGATGCCCTCGATCTTGGTGCCGCCGAAATCGAACCCCAGTCGCATCTGCACCCCCCGCCACGGTTTTTTCCGTTCTACGGATCGGTATGGCGCGGCGCAACGGGGCTTTGCCATCGGAACGAGCCGGTGCTAGAGCCAAGTCCGCCGCAACCGGGAACCCGGCCGTGACCCTCAGGTCGACCCTTCAGCGCCTCTGGAACATCGGGCATATCGGCATGACGCCGCCCCGACCCGACGCTGACCGCCGTGGGGTGGCGATCGTCATGATCGTGCGCGACGAGGCGACGCATATCGGCGAATGGGCGGATTTCCACGCGCGGGCGGGGGCGCGCGCGGTCCTCGTCTATGACAACGGCTGCACCGACGCGACGCTGCCGATCCTGCGCGACCGGCTCGGCGCGCGGCTGACCGTCGTGCCGTGGCGGCAGCTCCTGACCGACGGCATGCTGCGGCGCGAGATCCACAATCAGGCGCTCGCCTACGCCCACGCCGCCAGCAATTTCGGCGGCGCGTTCCGGTGGATGGCCTTCATCGACGCCGACGAGTTCCTCGTGCCGAAACGGGCGCGCGATCTGGACGGCGCGCTCGCGCATCTCGGCGGCGCGGCCAACATCTCGCTGCCCTGGCACATGTTCGGCCGTTCCGGCCACATGACCCCCCCCGAGGGCGGGATCCTGCGCAACTACCTGATGCGCGCCGCCGACCCGATGAGCGACGCGCCGGGGCTGCGCCAATTCAAATGCGTCGTCGATCCCTGCCGCCTGACCACGGTCGGAGTCCATTCCTTCGCTACGCGCAGCTCGACGCGCACCGCCAACGACCGGGGCCATGAGGTCGGCTTGCGCGACCGCGACCGGCGCGCGTTCTATTCGGCCGATCACGTCCAACTGAACCACTACTACGCCCGCTCGCAGGCCGAACTGGAAGCGAAGATCGGCCGCGGCCCGAACCTCGCCTCCAAGGCCCCCGAATACCGTCGCAAGGTCCTCCGCACCGTCGCCAGCATCGAGCGGGACGAGGTGGAGGATCGCGCGGCGCTGGAATTTCTCGCCCGTCTCGACCAGATGTAGCCGATGCGCTCGGAACTCATCATCGCAACCTACGAAAACCCGGACTCGCTCGCGCTCTGCCTCGCGTCGGTCGCCGGCCAGCGCATCCGCCCCGACGGCGTCGCGATCGCCGACGACGGCTCCGGCCCCGAGACGGCGGCGGTTATCGACGCATTCCGGGCCGCCCACCCCGATTTGCCGGTGCGTCACGTCTGGCACGCCGATGCGGGCTTTCGCAAGGCCGCCATCCTGAACCGCGCGATCGCCGGCTCGTCCGCCGAGGTGCTGGTGTTCATCGACGGCGACGTGCTGATCCACCCCGATTTCGTCGCCCGCCACGTCGGCCTCGCCCACCCCGACCGCTGGGCGTCCGGCAGCCTGATCCGGCTGGATGCGCAGGCGACCGCGGCCGTCACCGAAGCCCTCGTGACGTCGGGCCGCGTCTTTGAGCGCGGCTGGCTCCGGGCGAACCGCGCCTTCGACCGGATCGGGACCTGGCTGAAGGCGATGCCCTTCCCGAAGCCGGTTATGGCGCTTCTCGACCGGCTGTCCCCGACCCAGCGCGCCTGGTGCGGCGCCAACGCCTCGGCCTATCGCGCGGCGCTCCTCGCGGTGAACGGATTCGACGAGACGATGCGCTGGGGCGGCGGCGACAAGGAACTCGGCGTCCGTCTCGCCAACAGCGGCGTCACGGGCGTCCATTTGCGCTTCACCGCGCCGCTGGTGCATCTCGATCACCCGCGCGGCTACGCCGACCCCGCGCACAAGGCCGCCAACCGCGCCCGCATCGAGACGATCCGGCGCGGGGGGGGCGTCTGGACCCGCGACGGGATCGACAAGGCCGCGCGATGACCGACGCGGCACTCTGCGACTTCAGCCCTCTCGTGCTGCCCGCGGCGCTCGGCATGGAGCGTGACCGCATTGCGCCGGCTGATGCCCGCGGCCCGGATTACGATGCCCGCTACGACCTTCACACGCTGGTCTACGACGCGGTGCATCTCCCCGACATTGCGTCCGTGCGACTGTTCTGCCCGCCGCTGCTGAACCTCGCCCCGATCCTGCGCGAGGCCGAGATCCGCCTCGATGGCGACCGCGTCCGGCTCCACCGCCGCCGCCGGCATCGCCGGTTTGAAACGTTCGACATCACGGCGCGCGCCCGCCCCGACCGCCTTTCCGTGCGCTGGCGCGGCTGGCGGGCCGAGGCGTCGGTCCATGCGGACACGGACGCGGCGCCCTTCGCCGGCCACAACTGCCTGCTGACGATGTCGCGCGACAATCCGCTGCGCTGGGTCCGCGACTGGGCGGCGTTTCACGCAGCCGAACAGGGCGCGACCGCAGCGCTGGTCTTCGACAACGGCTCCACCGCCTACAGCGCGCAGGCGCTGCTCGACACGCTCGCCGGCGTCGCCGGGCTCGACGTCGTCCGCGTCGCCGTCGTGGACCTGCCCTACGGCCCGGTCCCGCTCCGCGGCAACCGCTCGAAGGCGCTGTTTCTCCAGACGGCGCTGCTGAACGTGGCCCGATATCGCTTCCTCGCACGCGCCCGGGCGGTATTGCAGAACGACGTCGATGAACTCGTCGTCAGCCGCTCCGGACGCAGCGTCTTCGACGCGACCGTCGCCTCACGCGCCGGTTTCGTCAAGTTCCGCGGCTTCTGGCGAACGCCCGACGCAAGCGGCGCGGAGATGCCGCTGCACCGTCACCACAGCGGCATCCTCGACGATGCCAAACCCTCCCCGGCCAAATACTGCATCGTCCCATCCGGTGGCCTGCGACGGCACGCCTGGAACGTCCACAATCTCGACTGGCTGCTGTTCTCGAAACGCTTCGAGAGCGCGGAGTTTCACTATCTCCACTGCCATGCGCTCTCGACGCGCTGGAAGAGCGCAACCTCCCGAACCCGCCGTGCACCGACAGGGATCGATCCGCAGGCCCGCGCGCTGCTCGACCGGACCCTGAAGCAATATGACGCCTGAGAAAACGCCATCGCGTGCAGAGGTCAGCGCGCCGGAGCGCCGCTCGCCGCCGCGATGATCCGCTCGAGGCGCCCCTGCAGAACCCGCGTGTCGAACTCGGTCACGGCCCGCATCCGCGCCGCACGCGCGAAGCGCAACCTCAGTTCTGGATCGGCGAGCACCAGGGACAGCGCGCCGGCAAAGCCGTCCAGATCGTTCTCGTCGACCAGCAGCCCCGTCTCGCCCTCGAGCACCGCCGAAGGGATTCCGGCATGGCGCGTCGAGATGACCACGGCGCCCGACGCCATCGCCTCCTGAACGGCGATCGGCAGACCTTCCTCGTTGCCCATCGCGTCGGTCACCGAATGCTGGAGGAACACCGCCGCCCGCGCCATCCGCTCGCGTACCGCGAGATGCGGCTGCAGCCCCGCCAGCGTCACGCGCCCCACGAGCCCAAGTTCCGCGATCTGCGCCCGGCAGGCCGCCATCAGCGGCCCGTCCCCGATGATCTCCAGCCGATGCTCGGGGAACGCCGCGGCGATCCGACCGAACGCGGCGATCGTCACCTGCGGCGCCTTCTTCGGGATCAGCCGTCCGACGGCGAGGATCAGGTGCGGGTCCGTTTCTTCCGGCGCGAACAGCCGGGTATCGACGCCGCTCGGGATCACGTAACTGTGCGGATGCCGGATGCCCTTCGCCGCGAGATTGTCGAGCAGCGATTGGGAGACCGAGAAGTACGCTGAAAGATGCGGCTGGGCGTGCTTGTAGGACATCACCCGCAGCGGCGAGGACAGCCGCTTCGAGGCGTCGAACCCGCGGAAGTAGACAAAGACCGGGATGCCGAGCGCCGCCCCGATTGGCGCGAAACTGCTGCCGAGATGCCCGAACTCCGCGAGGATCGCAAAACACCGCTGGTCGCGCAGGAACGCCTCGACGCGCCGGCGCGTCTGGCCGAAGGGCACGCCGGAGGCGCGATGCACGACCGTGTTCAGCGCCTTGCCGAACTCCAGCTCCAGCCGGCTCGCGATCCCCCTGGGCCGGCGGGTGACGTGCAGCAGCGGCTTGTCGGTCACGAAACCGGGCTCGACCGAATAGCAGATCACCGCCGTGTTCCCGCCGAACAGCTCGGCGATATGCCGCCGCTGCGAGATCTCTGTGGTTTTACCCACGACCGATGTGACGATGGCGAGCCGGCCCTCGGGCCAGATCGGGCGCGCCGCGCCGCTAATTCCCACCCGAACAGAATCTTGCCGCCGAGGCCGCGCGCCGCGATCAGCGCTTCGGTCTCGGCATGCGCGGTGCGCAAGCTCACAATCCGGTCATGGTGGGTCTCGACCGCAATCCGGTCGATCCGGTCGATGGCGCCGCTAAGGATCAGCCGTTTCAGGATCGCGTATTCCGCGCCCTCAACGTCGATCTTGACCAGCGCCACCCGTGGATGCCGGGCGACGAGCGCGGCGGCGTCGCGCACCGGCACGTCGTAGAAGCGGTCAGGATCGACGTTCGACTTGTCCGCGAGCAGCGACGAGGATTCCAGATGGTTGTGATCGCCGCCGCGGTACCCCTTGTGCAGGTAAAGCCGCGCCGTCCCGTCCGCTTCGCCCACCGCGACGTTTTCCAGCGTCACGCCGCGCCGCCTGCCCACCCGCGCCGAGAGGACGACGAAAGCGTCCGGATTGGGCTCGTAACCGAAGACGATGCAGCCCCGATCAGCGAAGGCTTTGACCGTCCTCCCGACGTTCGCACCGAAGTCGAGCACGACGTCGCCGCGCCGGAGACGGTTCAGCTCGCTGTAGAGCGGTCGCTTCTTGGGCCTCACCAGCAGCGCAGGCACCGGCAGGCCGTTGCGCAGCAACAACCCGCGCAGCCGGCGCTTCAGGCCCACGGCCGGCGCCCCGCATGCAAGGCGCAGGCCACCGAGGGGGGCAGAATGACCAACGGCGCGTCCTGCGGCGACGAGGCCGGCGCCGCGCGACGGGCGCCGGCGATGGTCAGGCGTCTTCCTTCAGCTCGGCGCCGGTGGCCTGATCGACGACCTTCATCGACAGCCGCACCTTCCCGCGATCGTCGAAGCCCATCAGCTTCACCTTGACGTCCTGGCCCTCGGTCAGCAGGTCCTTGGGGTGGCTGACGCGCTCGGCCGACAGCTGGCTGACATGCACCAGCCCGTCGCGCTTGCCAAAGAAATTGACGAACGCCCCGAAGTCCATGATCTTGACGACCTTGCCGGTGTATATTTTACCGATTTCGGGCTCGTCGACTATGGCCGAGATCAATTCGCGCGCCTTGTCGATCGCGGCGCCGTTGGCGGAGGCGATCTTGATCACGCCGTCGTCGTTGATGTCGACTTTGGCGCCCGACTCCTCGACGATGGCGCGGATCACCTTGCCGCCGGAACCGATGACTTCGCGGATCTTGTCGACCGCGATCTGCATCGTCTCGATCCGCGGCGCATGAGCCGAGAATTCCGCCCGGCCCGCCGCCAGCGCCTTCGACATCTCGCCGAGGATATGCAGCCGGCCGTCCCTGGCCTGCGCCAGCGCCTTTTCCATGATCGCCGGAGTAATGCCCGCCACCTTGATGTCCATCTGCAGCGACGTGATGCCGTTCGCCGTGCCCGCGACCTTGAAGTCCATGTCGCCCAGGTGATCCTCGTCGCCGAGGATGTCGGTCAGCACCGCGAACTTTTCGCCCTCGAGTATCAGGCCCATCGCGACGCCCGCGACCGGCGCCTTGAGCGGCACCGCCGCGTCCATCATGCTGAGCGATCCGCCGCAGACGCTCGCCATCGAGGACGAGCCGTTGCTCTCGGTGATTTCCGATACGATGCGGATCGTGTAGGGGAAATCGGTCGCGGCGGGCAGCACCGCCTGCAGCGCCCGCCAGGCGAGCTTGCCATGGCCGATCTCTCGCCGGCCCGGCCCCATCTGGCGCGAGGTCTCGCCCACCGAATAGCCGGGGAAGTTGTAGTGCAGCAGGAAGCTCGACCGCGACATCCCGTGCAGCGCGTCCATCATCTGCTCGTCGTCGCCGGTGCCGAGCGTGGTCACCACCAGCGCCTGGGTCTCGCCGCGGGTGAACAGGCTCGATCCATGCGTGCGCGGCAGCACGCCGACCTCCGACACGATCGGGCGAACGGTGGTCAGGTCCCGCCCGTCGATCCGCCGGCCGTGGTCGAGCACGTCCCAGCGCACGACCTCGGACTCGAGCTTCTTGATGCAGGTCGCGACGTTCGGGTCGGCCAGCTCCTCCTCGCTCAGGGCAGCCAGGATCGCGGTCTTTGCCGCCGAGACTGCCGCCTGCCGCTCCAGCTTGTCGGTGACGCGGAAGGCGTCGCGCATGGCGGCCTCGCCCGCTTGCTTGACCTTGCCGTAAAGTGCGGCGTAATCCGGCGTGTCGAAGTGGAACGGCTCCTTCGCGGCGTCCTCCGCCATGTCGATGATCATGTCGATGACCGGCTGCATTTGTTCATGGCCGAACTTCACCGCGCCGAGCATCTCGGCCTCGGAAAGCTCATAAGCCTCGGACTCAACCATCATCACCGCGTCCTTGGTGCCCGCAACGACGAGGTCGAGCCGCTGTTCGGGGTTCTCGCGCAGCTTCTCCATGTCGTCCACGGCGGGGTTCAGCACATAGTCGCCATCGACGAAGCCGACCCGCGCCGCGCCGATCGGCCCATAGAACGGCGCGCCGGACAGGGTGAGCGCCGCGGAGGCCGCGATCATCGCCACCACGTCGGGATCGTTTTCCATGTCATAGGACAGCACCGTACAGATCACCTGCGTCTCGTTGCGGAAGCCCTCGACGAACAGCGGGCGGATCGGGCGGTCGATCAGCCGCGACGTCAACGTCTCCTTTTCGGTTGGCCGGGCCTCACGCTTGAAGAAGCCGCCGGGGATCTTGCCCGCAGCGTAGTACTTTTCCTGATAGTGGACGGTCAGGGGAAAGAAATCCAGACCGGGCTTGGCCTTCTTCTCGAAAACGACGGCGGCCAGAACGCTGGTCTCGCCATAGGTGGCGATGACGCAGGCGTCGGCCTGGCGGGCAATCTTGCCAGTTTCGAGCGTGAGCGTGTCGTGGCCCCACTCGATCGATTTCTTGACGATTTTGAACATTTGTTTTTCCTTGCATGACGACGTCACCCGTTGGCGATACGCCGCGTGACGCGGGCGCCGTGCCCGCGAACCCCCCTCGAGCGGTGACGATCCCTTGGGGTCGGGAGGGACGCCTCGATGCGGCTGGCGGCATGGGGCGAAAACCCCGGCGCGCCGCCTGGCGCTATCGGAAACGGGCGCGCCCCGGACCGAGGCGCGCCCGTATCGGGGATCAGCGGCGAATGCCGAGGCGAGTGATCAGCGCCTGATAGCGCGGCTCGTCCTTTTTCTTCACATAATCCAGAAGCTTGCGGCGCTGTGACACCATCTTGAGCAGACCCCGGCGCGAATGGTTGTCCTTCACGTGCGTCTTGAAATGGCTGGTCAGCGTGTTGATTCGCGTAGTAAGAATCGCGACCTGAACCTCCGGCGAGCCGGTGTCGTTTGCCTTGGTCGCGTATTCCTTGATCAGTTTCTCTTTCACGTCGGGCGTGATCGACATCGTGGTTCCCCTTCCGTTCTCGGTTCGCTCGACCCTTCCTTCCGCGGCCGCGGCCGGGATGTCGTCCAGCGGGGTCACAAAGGGGAGAGACCGCCAGCCTCCCGGCCACCGGCGCGCAGTCTATACCCGCTTTCCGATGAATTGGAAAGAGCCTGTCACGAACGCCGCGCAAGGCCCGGCCGGCCTTGCCAGCGTTCGGTTGCATCGGTAACGATCAGGTTCGTCTGTGTACCAGAGGATGCGACATGATGTCTGAGTTCGACCTCGAAGCGTTCCTGCCTTACCGCCTCGCCCGCGCCTCCGACGCGATCAGCGCCGGCTTCGCCACGATTTACCGCGAACGCTACAACATGACCCGGCCGGAATGGCGGACGCTGGCGCTGCTCGGCGCGTTCGGCCACCTGACCGCCACCGAAATCTCCCGGCGCTCCGCGATGCACAAGACCAAGGTCAGCCGCGCGGTCCAGTCGCTCGAGGAACGCGGTTGGCTTACGCGCAGCGCCGACGACGGCGACCGCCGCGTCGAGCATCTGGAACTGACCGCCGGGGGCTGGGCCATCCACGCCGAACTCACGGAAAACGCGCGCGCCTATGAGGGCGACCTGCGCCAGCGGCTGGGGGCCGACGCGATCGCGGCGCTGCTGTCGGGCCTCGACGCGATCGAGGCCGACCGCGCCCACGACTGACCCGACGGAACTTCGCTCCGACCGCCTCGCACAGTGAAGTGGCGTCCGGACGTCGCCGCCGCCGGGGTCGCATCGATCCTTCGCCCGGACCGGCGACGGTCGGCCGCGATCTTTGACCGCAGGCGCGAAGCAGGCCATTCCTCCGCCGATCCCGTTGCATCCGGCGGCGTTCCATGAAAGCGACCTTGCAATGGAAGAGAGCCGCTTCGGACTGGACAGCTACCACATTCTGCTGGCGTCGCTCGGTGCGAGCCTGCTGCTGGCGTACTGGTTGCCGCGCCTGGTGTTCCGGCGGCCGCCCGCCGCCTCGGCCTTGCTGATGGTTTTCGGAATGGTCGGGTACTGGCTCGAGCCGGAACTGCTCGAGAGCATTGAGCCGACGGCCAATCCGGAGATGTGGGAACTTACGGCCGAGCTCGTTGTAATCGTCGTTCTTTTCGCAACCGGGCTCAGGATCGACGACATCGGCGGCTATCGCCTGTGGCTGCCGACCATCCGCCTGCTCGCGATCACCATGCCGCTGACGATCGGCGCGGTCGCGCTGCTTGGCTGGGCGATCGGCGGCATGACCGTTGCGGGGGCGATGCTGCTTGGAGCGGTGCTCGCTCCGACCGACCCGGTCCTCGCCGGCGACGTGCAGGTCGGCCCGCCGCTCAAAGGCGGCGAGCATCCATTGCGCTTCACGCTCACGACCGAAGCCGGATTGAACGACGGCCTCGCGTTTCCCTTCATCTATCTTGCCCTTCACCTCGCGTCCGGCGGCCTCGACGTTGCGGGGTGGATCGGTTGGTTCGCGTGGGATCTGCTCTACCGTATACTTGTCGGCGCCGTGCTCGGCGCGGTGTGCGGCTGGGGCGTCGGGCGCATCCTGTTCGGGTTCCCCAGCGACAATCCGCTTGCGGACACCGGACCCGGCGTCCTCGCGCTCGCGGGCGTCTTTCTCTGCTACGGCGTCGCTGAATTGGCGGAAGGCTACGGGTTCATCGCGGTCTTCGTCGCTGGTCTCACCATCCGCCGCGCCGAGAGCGGCCATATCTACCACCAGCGCCTGCACGCTTTCAGCGAATCGATCGAGGACGCGGTGACGGCGATCCTGCTCGTGCTTCTGGGCGGGGTCATGCCGATGCTATGGCCGTTTCTCGATTGGCGCCACGCGCTCATCGGGTTCGGCCTGCTTCTGGTGATCCGACCAGCCGCCGGGCTTGTCGGTCTTCTCGGAACCGACCGCGCCTGGGCGGAAAAGTGTCTGATCGCCTTCTACGGCGTGCGCGGCATCGGTTCGATCTACTATCTCGGCTACGCCGCCACCAAGATCGAGTTCACTGACGAGGGACAGATCTGGGCGCTCGTCGCATTCACGATCTTCGCCTCGACAATCCTCCACGGCCTGACCGCGCACGAGATGGTGCGTCGCTTCGCGGTCAGCGCGCCCGACAAGCGCTGAGCAGGAGAGGTTCTGCAAATCACCTCAGATCGAGGCGGCCGTCGCGAGGTGGCGCGGGATGCGTCGCTTTCGACAGTTTGAGCGGAACGGCGGAATCGGGATTGGTGATGGCGAGGCCTCGCGGCAAAGAGGGCGACGTCGAACTTTCAGCGCAGGATCTGCTCGAGAATGTCCGGGTTGTCCCGACCCCTGTGACGAGCATGCGCGGATACGAGCCGGAGCCGGAGCGAGAGCCGCGCCGCGCCGCGCCACGCGCGCCCTTCGAAGCCCCAGGGAGCGTCGGTCATCTCGGCGCCGCCATTCCGCCATCGCGGCCGCACCACCCGAAATCCGGGCGACGCCAAATCGCAAGATTGGCGAAAGAAGATCGCGGCGGCCTTGGGCCGGGCGAAATCGATCGGCGACATGGCCTGCGCGATGCAGCGCGGCGCACGGACGCTCGGCGCCAGGTCCAAGCCTGAAACTGGCGGCCCGCATGCTGGCGCGATCGCCAAGCGTCTGATGGCAGGCGCCGCTGACAACGAGGCGAGCGATCGACGCGGGGGGATCCGTACCCAAACTTTCTGGCGGCGCCGTACCTGCGGACCGGAGAGGATTCCCTGCGTTCATCGGCGACCCGGTCAAACGATGGGTAAATTTGGGGCCTGGACCTTTTCCGGGCCGCCATCGGTCGGCGCCTAAGCGCCCCTGTGGGCCCGGTTTCGCCGGGACTGCTGCGCCAATGGGGATTGTGCCTCGTTGTGCATCATCGTAAACGATCGGCGTGAGCGGCTATGGTGTAGTGGTAGCGCGCCGGCTTCCCAAGCCTGAAGTGCGGGTTCGATTCCCGCTAGCCGCTCCAGAATCGTTGTTTCCCGTTTCGCGACGCGTCTGACAAGGGGCCTGCAATGGCGAACCCTTGGTCCTACCATCTCATTAAGAGCTCGGTTGATGTTCGACGGCGGTTTGCAGCTTCCCGACCTTCCGACGCTAGTTGTGCCCCCCCTGTCACCCGCCCCGGTATCCGTGACAGTCACGGACGGTCGACTTGGCCGCAATTCGGGTCGCGGCAAAGCCCGCAGGCGCGGCTAAATGGCTGTCCGCCGACGGTGACGCGTCACCTTGAACTTTGCCGGCGTCGCCGAGGTGGTGTTGGGCGTTGATCCTGGTTCGAGTACTTCGGCGAAAGTGACGCGCAATCGCGTCTCCGTCCTGTCGGCAGCCGTAAACCTCGCGGTGGGCGATCGCGCTGAGTTCGGAGCCGTTGGGGCCAAGATCTTCCAGGTTGCGGTCCGACAGCGCCCGGAGCTCGGAGAGCGTGCGTCTGTAGGTTAGATAATGCGTCCAGACGTCACGGGCGCGCGACGTAAGCGCCGTCCACGTCCCATCGGCATTGGGGTTGCGGTCGAGCGTAGGGCTTGGGTGAGGCTGGCGGGCGCAGGTCTGGCGGCGCTCAGAATGAGCTCACCTGGGATTCCCGGATGTGCTCATTGTGAGGGCTCGACCGTCGCGGCGCAGGCCCAG
>JBBRUZ010000018.1:0-30584 GCA_038247355.1 Rhodobacterales bacterium | reverse complement strand
CTGTGGTCCGGGATGTCGCGCGGTTGATCCCGCGTCTTGGCGTTTCGGCCCGGTCGAGCTCGTGGGTCCGGCGAGGCCGGACCAGCGTTCCCCAGTGGCGCCGGCGCGCGGTTCAGACGCGTCGGGAAACCTGCCGTCGAGCAAAGACCACTGCGGGCGGGTTTTGCAAGCGGCATTGTCGGTTAACGGTCGCGCGGCGTGGGCGTGGGTCACAGGCCGGTAAACTCCGGCGGGCGTTTGGCGCGAAAAGCGGCGACGCCTTCGGCCTTGTCCGCGCTGGCCGCTATCATCCCGCCGCCGAGCGCCTCGGTCAATGCGGCGCGGTCCTCGTCCACCGCTGCGTGGATCATGTATTTCGCCACCTCGGTCGCGCGCGGCGAAGTCGTGGCGATCCGCCCGGCAATGGCGACGGCCGCCGTCCGCGGATCGTCCGCCACCTCCGCCACGAGCCCGAGGGCCAGCGCCCGGTCCGCCGTCAGCCGCCGCCCGAACAGAGCCATCTCCTTCAGCACGCCCTCGGGCAGCAGCCGCGCGAGCCGCTGGGTTCCCGACCATCCGGGCGCGATCCCGATCGACGTTTCCGGCAGGCCGAGCGTTGCGCCGGGCGCCATGACGCGGATGTCGCAGGCGGCCCCGAGTTCGAGACCGCCGCCGAACGCCGGTCCGGCGATAACGGCGATGGTGGGCAGCGACAGCCGCGCGAGGCGGTCGAACACCCGGTGGCCGTCACGCACCCAGCGCCGCGCGAACTCCGCCGGCGACAGCCCGGACCAGGCGGCGATGTCGGCGCCGGCGCAAAAGGCGCGGGTTCCCTCGGCGGTCACCAGCACCGCGCGCAGGTCCGGGTCGCGCTCGAGCGCCGCGCAATGGGCCTCCAGCGCGTCGAGCATCGGCACAGTCAGCGCGTTCAGCCGCGCCGGATTGTCGAGGCGCAGCTCGGCCAATGCGCCGTTCCGGAGCAGATGGATGGCGCCCACGGCGCGAGGTGCATCGGCGCCGGCCGCGGGGGGGGCGTCGGGGGTCACAGCGCGAGGTCCATCGCGGCGGTCGAAAGCAGCGCGCGCGGCATGATCGCGGCGTCCGGCGCGATCCGCACCCGGCCCTGCGAGGCGTCGAGGATGTCGCGCGCGGGGTCGATCCCCGGCATGATCTCGGTGGCGACGAGCCCGTCCGCGCCGAGGCGGATCACGCAGCGCTCGGTGACGTAGAGCACGTCCTGCCCGGTCTCGCGGGCGCGGCGACCCGAGAAGGTGACGTGTTCGACGGCCTCGACCAGCTTGGGGACGCGACCGGGGTTCGTGATCCGCAGCGCGTCCTCGGTCAAGTCGATCTCGGCGCCGGCCTCGAACAGGCCGGCGAAGACGATTTTCTTCGCGTGGGCGGTGATGTCGACGAAGCCGCCGCAACCGGCGGTCAGGTAGGGCTTCTTGCCGAGTTTGGAGACATTGACGTTGCCTTCGACGTCGATCTCGAGGAACGAGAGAAAGGCCATGTCGAAGCCGCCGCCCTGAAAATAGGTGAACTGCGACGGCGAGGGCATGAACGCGTCGGCGTTCGACGCGCAGCCGAACGCGAAGCCGGTCAGCGGCATGCCGCCGACGGCGCCTTGTTCGATGGCCCAGGTCACCGCCTGCGCCGCTCCCGCCTCCAGCAGGATGCGCGGCACCATCGAGCAGATCCCGAAGCCGAGATTGGCGGTGTCGCCGGCGCGCAGCTCCATCGCGGCGCGGCGCGCGACGATCTTCTCGACGCCGTGCGCGGCGGGCGTGAAGCTGTCCCACGGACGCATGATCTCGCCGGAGATGGCCGGGTCGTATCGCGTCTCGGTGGTCTGCATCTGGTCGGGGTCGATCACGACGAGATCGACGAGATGGCCGGGCACGCGGACGTCGTGCGGTCGCAGCGAGCCCGCGGCCGTCACGCGCTTGACCTGCGCCACGACCAGACCGCCGTTGCAGCGCGCGGCGATCGCCTGTTCGAGGCCGCCGAGATACGCGCCCTCGTGCTCGTAGGTTAGGTTGCCGCGTTCGTCGGCCGTGGTCGCGCGCAGGATGGTGACGTCGGGCGCGATGTTGGGGAAATGCAGCCAGGTCTCGCCGCCGAATTCGACCCGGTGGACGATGGGGCGGGCGGCGGCGGCGGCGTTCATCGCGCAGCCCTCGCGGACCGGATCGACGAAGGTGTCAAGACCGACCCTGGTCAGCACGCCGGGCCGACGCGCCGCCGCGTCGCGGTGCATGTCGAAGAGGATGCCGGACGGCACGTTGTACGCGGCGACGCGGTCCTCGACGATCATGCGCCAGATCTCGGGCATCGGCAGCGACGACGGTCCGCTGGGGTAGGAGCCGGCGATGATTGCCGCGATCAGGCCGTCCTCGGCGAGGTGCTCGATCCCCTTGATCCCGTACATGTCGCCGGCGGCGATGGGGTGGAGCATCGTCAGGTTTCGCGGGTGGCCGGTGGCGCGAAAGCGCGCGCCGATGGCCGCGAGCGTCATGTCCGGGCAGCCGAGCCCTGAGGAGGAGGAGACCGAGACGACGGCGGCGTCCCGGATTCTGGCGGCGGCCTCCTCGGCGCGGACAATCTTCGTGGCCATCTCAAGCCTCGGCGGGTCCGCCGCGCCGCGTCTGCGTCGGGGCGGTGGCGGTTTTGTGGTCCGAGGCGACAGCGCGCGCGCCGATCAGTCTCCCGCGCATCGTTTCAACCTATTTGTAACGTTCCAAATCATGATTTGATGCGATAGGGGAGGCGCGCTGGCCTGTCAAGCCTGCGCTTCGGGCGCAAGGGATCGCTCGGTCGCATTCGGGAGCTACCGCGTCTCCGATTTCGGTTCGTCGGGGGGGGCGACCGGTGAACATCCAGGCGGCGCCGCCGGTCGAGCCATCGAGTGACGCAAGGTTAGTCAATCGGGCAGGATCTGCCCCAACAATCGGCAATCCCGGCGGTTCGACCCGGCCCGGACCGCATTGGGGCGCTCCGGCCATTGCGCCGCGCGCGAGCCGCAGATTACCCCGATTTACGTTGAAGATGTTTCCGGTGCGGGATGCTTCCGGAGACACCTGTTATGCCGCAAGATCGCGCGAACAAAAGACAAGCGAGGATACGATCATGACGCAGGGCGCCTCTCGAAATTCGCTCCCGACGCGCTTCGCCGGAGGCGCCGGCCATGGTCGCTGAACGCCAAGTTCTGCGTTTCCTGCTGAACGACGGGCATGTTTCGCTGACCGAATGCGCGCCGACGCTGACGTTGCTCGATTTCCTTCGCCTCCAGCGGCGGCTGACCGGGACCAAGGAGGGCTGCGCCGAGGGCGATTGCGGGGCCTGCACGGTGCTGGTGGGCCGGCTGGCCGAGACCGGCCTGATCTACGAGAGCGTCAACGCCTGCATCCGCTTCGTCGGGTCGCTCGACGGCTGTCATGTCGTGACCGTCGAGGCGCTGGCGCGAGACGGCGCGTTGCACCCGGTGCAGGCGGCGCTGGTCGAGCACCACGGCTCGCAATGCGGCTTCTGCACGCCGGGCTTCGTGATGTCGCTCTACGCGCTGTGGATGCGAAAGCCCGCTGCGAACGTGGCCCAGATCGAGAAGGCGCTGCAGGGCAATCTGTGCCGCTGCACCGGCTACGCGCCGATCGTCCGGGCGGCCCAGGCCATCGCCGGCGCCGACCCATCGGGCGACGTGCTGGTCGCCGAGCGCGCCCGCGTCGCCGCGGCGCTCGCGGCGATGCGCGACGGGGCGCGCGTCAGGCTCGGCGACGGCGCCGGCATGCTGATCCTTCCCGCGGACGTCGAGGATCTGGTGGCGTTGCGCGACGTGCATCCCGACGCGACGCTGGTTGCGGGCGCGACGGACGTGGGGCTTTGGGTGACGAAGTTCCTGCGCCCTATCGGGCCGGTGATCTTCGTCGGCCATCTCGACGAATTGCGCCGCATCGAGGATGCCGCCGACGGCGTGACGCTCGGCGCCGGCGTCAGCTACAGCGCGGCCTACGGGGTCATTGCGCGGCGATACCCGCAGGTCACCGAGCTTTGGGACCGGATCGGCGGCGAGCAGGTGCGCAACATGGGGACGATCGGGGGCAACATCGCCAACGGCTCGCCGATCGGCGACACGCCGCCCGCGCTGATCGCGCTCGGCGCGCGGCTGCGGCTGCGCAGCGCCGCCGGCGCGCGGGAACTAGCGCTGGAGGATTTCTTCGTCGCCTACGGCCGGCAGGACCGGGGGCCGACGGAATTCGTGGAGGAAGTATTCGTCCCCGCGCTGCCGCCAAATGCGGCGCTCGCCGCCTACAAGATCACCAAGCGGCTCGACGAGGACATCACCGCCGTCTGCGCGGCGTTCAGGATGGTCCGCGCAGGCGACCGGGTCGCCGACATCCGCATCGCCTACGGCGGCATGGCGGGCACGCCGAAGCGCGCCGCCGCGGCGGAGGCGGCGCTGCGCGGGGCGGTCTGGTCGGCGGAGGCGGCGCGCGCGGCGATGGCGGCGCTGGGGCAGGACTTCGCGCCGGTCAGCGACTGGCGCGCGTCGGCGGAATACCGCATGCTGGTCGCGCGCAACCTGATCTGGCGTTTCTGGCTCGAGCAGGGCGGCGGAGCGGGCGACGTGCGCCTCGACCGGCCGCTCGCGGCCGCGATCTGACGGACCGGACCGATGAACGTCGTCTCCCCCGAAGCCATATCCGCCGAAGTGGCCGAGCCCGCGAACAGGGGCGCCGGCAATGCGGCGGTCGCGCACGAGAGCGGCGCCAAGCACGTCACCGGTCGCGCCGAATACATCGACGACATGCCCGAGCCCGCCGGCCTGCTGCACGCGGCGCTCGGGTTGTCCGAGCGCGCCCATGCGCGCATCGTCGCGGTGGATTTCGCCGCCGTCGCGGCGGCGCCGGGCGTGATCGGCGTGCTGACGGCGGCCGACATTCCCGGACACAACGACGTGAGCCCCGTGGGCCGCCACGACGATCCGGTCTTCGCCGCGGACGTGGTCGAATTCCACGGCCAGCCGATGTTCGCCGTGATCGCCGAGACGCGCGACGCCGCCCGGCGCGCCGCGAGGCTCGCCACGGTGACCTATGACGATCTGCCCCACGCCATCGACGTGACCGAGGCGCTGGCCGCCGGCTATCCGATGGTGACCGATCCGTTGAAGCTCGAACGCGGCGACGTCGGGCGCGGCATGGCCGCCAGCGCGCACAGGCTTGAGGGGCGGATGCGCGTCGGCGGGCAGGATCACTTTTACCTCGAAGGCCAGATCGCGCTGGCGATCCCCGGCGAGGACGACGACGTCACCGTGTTTTCCTCGACCCAGCACCCGAGCGAGGTCCAGCACATGGTCGCCCATGTGCTCGGGGTCGCCAGTCACGCGGTCACCGTCAACGTTCGGCGCATGGGCGGGGCGTTCGGCGGCAAGGAGACGCAATCGAACCTGTTCGCGGCGGTCGCGGCGCTCGCGGCGAAGAAGTACGGCCGCGCCGTGAAGATCCGTCCCGACCGCGACGAGGACATGACTGCGACCGGCAAGCGGCACGATTTCGTCATCGACTACGCGGTGGGCTTCGATGATCACGGACGCATCGAGGCGGTCGACGGGGTTTTCGCCGCGCGCTGCGGGTTTTCGGCCGATCTGTCCGGGCCGGTGACCGACCGGGCGCTGTTTCATGCCGACAACGCGTACTACTATCCGAACGTCCGGCTGGTCTCGAAGCCGGTAAAGACCAACACCGTGTCGAACACCGCGTTTCGCGGCTTCGGCGGGCCGCAGGGGGTGATCGCCGCCGAGCGGATCATCGAGGACATCGCTTATGCGCTGGGGCGCGACCCGCTGGAGATCCGCCGCGCGAATTTCTACGGCGGTCCCGGCCGCGACGTGACGCCCTATCACCAGACCGTCGAGGACAACGTCATCTCCCGGATCGTCGACGAGCTGGAGGCGAGCGCCGGCTACCAGGCCCGCCGCGCGGCGATCCATGGCTACAATGCCGCGAACCGGGTGATCCGCAAGGGGATAGCGCTCACTCCGGTGAAGTTCGGCATCTCGTTCACCGCGACCTGGTACAATCAGGCCGGCGCGCTGGTGCATGTCTATACCGACGGCTCGGTGCAGCTCAATCACGGCGGCACGGAAATGGGGCAGGGGCTTCACACCAAGGTCGCGCAGATCGTCGCCGACGAGTTCCAGATCGACCTGGGGCGGATCCGCGTCACCGCGACCTCGACCGGCAAGGTGCCGAACACGTCGGCGACCGCCGCATCGTCGGGGACCGATCTGAACGGCATGGCCGCCGCCGACGCCGCCGGCCAGATCAAGGCGCGGCTGCGGGCGTTCGGCGCCGAACAGTGGCAGACCAAACCCGAGCGCGTGCGCTTCGTCGCGAACCATGTCGCGGTGGACGACCGGCTGATCCCGTTCGCGGAATTCATCCGCCTCGCCTATCAGGCGCGCGTTCAGTTGTCGGCGGCAGGGTTCTACAAGACGCCGAAGATCCACTGGGACCGCGCCTCGGGCAAGGGCCGGCCGTTCTACTATTTCGCCTATGGCGCCGCGGTCGCCGAGGTGTCGGTCGATACGCTGACCGGCGAGCATCAGGTCGACCGCGTCGATATCCTGCACGACGTCGGGCGCTCGCTGAACCCGGGCCTCGACATCGGCCAGATCGAGGGCGGGTTCGTCCAGGGCATGGGGTGGCTGACGACCGAGGAGCTGTGGTGGGACGCATCGGGCCGGCTGCGCACGCATGCGCCCTCGACGTACAAGATCCCGCTCGCCTCGGATCGGCCGCGTGTCTTCAACGTGGCGCTCGCGGACTGGTCGGCGAACGCCGAGCCGACGATTAAGCGCTCGAAGGCGGTCGGCGAGCCGCCGCTCATGCTGGCGAGCTCGGTGCTCGAGGCGCTGTCGATGGCGGCGGCGTCGGTGGCGGACTACAGGATCGCGCCGCGCATGGACACGCCCGCCACGCCCGAGCGCGTGCTGATGACGATCGAGCGCCTGCGCGGGTTGAACGACGAGCGCCTGCGCGCCGAAGCCGGGGCCTGAGCCGATGCAGCGCAGCCTCGCAGAGATGATCGAGACTGGCCAGCCGACGATGCTGGTTGAGGTCGCTTCGGTGCGCGGCTCGGTCCCTCGCGAGGCCGGCGCCTGGATGCTGGTCAGCGTCGCCGCCGTTGCGGGCACCGTCGGCGGCGGCCAGCTCGAATACATGGCGATCGACCGCGCGCGGCAGTTGCTGCGCCGAAGCGCGCGCTCGGAGCGGATGAGCGTGCCCCTCGGCCCGGAGATCGGCCAGTGCTGCGGCGGCAGGGTCACGCTGGCGCTCGCCGGGCTCGACGCGGGGCTCGCCGAAACCCTGCGGCGCCGGCTGCGGGCCGAAGCCGACGCGCGGCGCCACGTGCTGATCTTCGGCGCCGGTCATGTCGGCCGGGCGCTGGCCGCGGCGCTGGCGCTGCTGCCGGTGCGCGCGGTCCTGATCGACCAGCGCGCGGCGGAGCTCGCGCTCGCGGGCCGGGTTGAGACGAAGCTGACGCCGATCCCCGAAGCGGAGGTTGCGGACGCGCCGCCGGGCAGCGCTTATGTCGTGCTGACCCACGATCATGCGCTCGATTTCCTGATTGTCGGCGCGGCGCTCGACCGTGCGGACGCGAGTTATGTCGGGCTGATCGGCTCGGCGACGAAGCGCGCGCGGTTCGTTTCGTGGTGGGGGCGTGGCGCCGCGGACGTCGCGGGCCTCACCTGCCCGATCGGGGGCGCGTCGGGCGACAAGCGCCCCGCGGTGATCGCCGCCTGCACCGCCGCCGAACTGATGACGCAGCTGGGCGCACGACCCGCGCCCAACGACAGCGAGGTTCATCGAAATGACCATGACCGCACCGCCTAGGATTGAACTCGACGGCGTCACCAAGGCGTTCCCGGGCGTTCTCGCCAATGACCGGGTCAGCTTCGCCGTGAAGCCCGGCGAGATCCACGCGCTGCTTGGCGAGAACGGCGCGGGGAAATCCACCCTCGTCAAGATGATCTACGGGATCATGCAGCCCGACGCCGGCGCCATCCGCTGGAACGGCGCCCCGGTCACGGTCGCGACCCCCAAGGCCGCGCGCGGCATGGGCGTGGGCATGGTGTTCCAGCACTTCTCGCTGTTCGAGGCGATGACAGTGCTCGAGAACATCGCGCTCGGCATGGATGAAAATCTCGGCCGCCGGGCGCTCGAGGCGCGCATCCGCGCCGTGATGGCCGAATACGGGCTGACGCTCGACCCGCACCGCGTCGTCACCACGCTGTCGGTCGGCGAGCGCCAGCGCATTGAGATCGTCCGTGCGCTGCTGCTGAAGCCCAAACTCCTGGTCATGGACGAGCCGACGTCGGTGCTGACCCCGCAGGAGGTGGCGCTGCTGTTCCGCACGTTGCGGCAGCTCGCCGCGGGCGGCTGCTCGATTTTGTACATCTCCCACAAGCTCCACGAGATCAAGGAGTTGTGCGACCACGCGACGATCCTGCGCGGCGGGCGCGTCGTCGGCGCCTGCACCCCGGCGCGTGAAAGCTCCAAGTCGATGGCCGAGCTGATGATCGGCGGTTCGCTGAAGCAAATCGCCAAGGTCGAGGGCCGCACGTTCGGCGCCCCGAAGTTCACCGTGCAGGGTCTCAGCCTGCCCAAGATCGGCGACTTCGGCACGGCGCTTTCGGGCATCTCGTTCTCGGTCCGCCAGGGTGAGATCCTCGGCATCGCGGGCGTCGCGGGCAACGGCCAGAACGAGCTGCTGCTCGCGCTCTCGGGCGAAATCCCGACGTCGGACCCGAACGCCGTCAGGATCGGCAACGCGTCGCTCGCCGCCGTCGCCATCGGCGCGCGCCGCCGCGCCGGCCTCAGCGCGGTCCCAGAAGAGCGCAACGGCCACGGCGCCGTTCCCGACTTCTCGCTGACCGACAACGCCATCCTGACCGCCCGCGACCGCATGGGCCTCGCCACGGCGGGCATCCTCAGCACCGGGCGCGCACGCGATTACGCCGCCGCGGTCATCAAGGGCTTCGCCGTCAAGGCGACCGGCCCCGAGGCGCTGGCCGAGAGCCTGTCGGGCGGCAACTTGCAGAAGTACATCATGGGCCGCGAGATCATGCAGACGCCCGAGGTGCTGGTCGTCTCGCAACCGACATGGGGCGTCGACGCCGGCGCCGCCGCCGCGATCCATCAGGCGCTCGTCGATCTCGCCGCGCGCGGCTCGGCCATCGTCGTCATCAGCCAGGATCTCGACGAACTGCTGGCGCTGTCGGACGGCCTCGCCGTCATCAACCAGGGGCGGCTGTCGCCGGTCATGCGCGTCGGCGAAGTCGCCATCGACGAGATCGGCCTCTTGATGGGCGGCGTCCACGGCGATCCGAAGGCGACCGCCAAACTCGCCCACGATCCGCACATCAAGGACGTCTACGACACGCCCTCCATCGGAGCCGCCCATGCCCATTAGACTCGAGAAGCGCCGTGAGCCGTCGCGCTCCATGCTCTACGCGACGCCGGCGATCGCCGTGGGCCTGACGATGCTGACCGGCGCCGTCATCTTCACCGCGATCGGCTACAACGGGTTCGCGGCGGTCTGGGAGATCTTCGTCTCGCCGCTGATCGACCCGAACCGCTGGCAGGATCTCGGCGTCAAGGCCGCGCCGCTGATCATCATCGCGGTCGGGCTCAGTTTCGGCTTTCGCGCCAACGTCTGGAACATCGGCGCGGAGGGCCAGTACATCATGGGCGCTTTGGCCGGCACCGGCGTCGCGCTCGCGACATGGGAGATGTCGGGCCCGTGGATCCTGCCGCTGATGTGCGTGGCCGGCATGCTCGGCGGCATGGCCTGGGCGGCGGTCCCCGCACTGCTGCGGACCCGCCTCGGCGTCAACGAGATCCTGACCACGCTGATGCTGACCTATGTCGCGGTGCAGGTGCTCTATTACCTGATGAACGGCCCGTGGAAGGACCCGATGGGGTTCAACTTCCCGCAGACGCGGCTGTTCAACGAAAGCCAGTTGCTGCCGACGGTCATCCCGCAAACCCTCGTCCATCTCGGCGTGCCGCTGGCGGGGGTGATCGCCGTCGCCGCGTGGTTCGTCATGACCCGCACCGTCTTCGGCTTCCAGATCCGCACGGTGGGCCGCGCTCCCGCCGCCGCGCGTCATGCGGGTTTTGACGCCAACCGCACCGTCTGGGCCTCGCTGATGATCGGCGGCGGCCTCGCGGGCCTCGCGGGCGTGTTCGAAGCCGCCGGCCCGTTCGGCCAGATGGTGCCGCAGTTCCCCGTCGGCTACGGCTTCACCGCGATCATCGTCGCGTTCCTCGGGCGGCTGCACCCGCTCGGGATCGTGCTCGCCGGGATCGTGCTCGCCGTCACCTACATCGGCGGCGAGACCGCGCAGACCCGCCTCGGGCTGCCCGACGCCGCCGCCGGCCTGTTCCAGGCCATGACCCTGTTCTTTCTCCTCGCGACCGACGTCCTGGTGCGCTACCGCATCCGGTTCGGCGCGGACGCCAAGGGAGCCGCCGCGTGACCTCCGTCATCCTCGTCTCGATGATCATGTCGATCGTCGGCGTCTCGACCCCGATCCTGCTCGCGGCGCTGGGCGAACTGGTCGCCGAGAAATCCGGCGTGCTGAACCTCGGCGTCGAGGGCATGATGCTGATCGGCGCGGTGTCGGGCTTCGCCGTCACGTACCTGACCGGCTCGCCCTGGCTCGGCGTGATCGCGGCAGGCGCCTGCGCGACGCTGTCCGCGCTGATGTTCGGGTATCTGACGCTGTCGCTCACCTCGAACCAGGTGGCGACCGGCCTCGCGCTGACGATCTTCGGCATCTCGCTGTCGTCGCTGGTCGGCGAGAGCTTCGTGGGCCTGACAGTGCCGTCGTTCGGCGCGGTCTTCCCCGCCGGTCTCAGCGAGAACCCGACGTTGCGACTGATCTTCGGCCACAGCCCGGTCGTCTATTTCTCGCTCGTGATGACCTGGGCGGTCTGGCACTTCCTCACCAACACGCGGGGCGGGCTGATCCTGCGCGCGGTCGGAGAAAACGACTATTCCGCCCATTCGATCGGCTATTCGGTGATCGCGGTGCGCTATGCCGCGGTCGCCTTCGGCGGCGCGATGGCGGGGATCGCCGGCAGCTACTACTCGATGGTGCTGACCCCGATGTGGGCCGAACAGCTGACCGCCGGGCGCGGCTGGATCGCGCTGGCGCTCGTCGTCTTTTCGGTCTGGCGCCCGGTCCGGCTGTTCTTCGGCGCGTATCTGTTCGGCCTCGTCATGACGCTGGAGCTGCAGTCCAAGGCCGCAGGCTTCAATTTCGCGCCGCCGGAGTTCATGGCGGCGCTGCCCTACCTCGCCACCGTCGTGGTGCTGGCGCTGATCTCGATGAAGAAGCGCCGCGCGATGGCGGCGCCGGCCTGCCTCGGGCGACCGTTCAAACCCGCAACCTGACCAACATGACCAACAGGAGAACCTTCATGACCGAAATCGATCGCCGCAGCCTGCTCGCAGCACTGGGCGCCGCGGCGACGCTCGCCACCATCGCTTCGCCGCTGCGCGCCCAGGACGGCCCGTTGAAGGTCGCCTTCGTCTATATCGGCCCCGTAGGCGACTTTGGCTGGACCTATGCCCACGATCAGGGCCGCCTGATGGTGGACGAACATTTCGGCGCAGCGGTCCAGACGACGTTTGTCGAGAACGTGGCCGAAGGTCCCGACGCCGAGCGCATCATCCGCCAGCTCGCGCAGGAGGGGAACAAACTGATCTTCACCACGTCGTTTGGTTACATGAACCCGACCGTGAAGGTGGCCAAGCAGTTCCCGGACGTCTTTTTCGAACACGCCACCGGCTATCAGCGCGCCGACAACCTCGCGATCTACAACGCCCGGTTCTACGAGGGTCGGGCGGTGATCGGGACCATGGCGGCCATGATGTCCGAGACCGGCACGGCGGGCTACATAGCCTCGTTCCCGATCCCCGAGGTCGTGATGGGGATCAACGCGTTCACACTCGCGGCACAGAAGGTGAACCCGGAGTTCAAGACCCAGGTCGTCTGGGTCTCTACCTGGTACGACCCGGCGAAGGAGGCCGACGCCGCACGCGCTCTGATGGACCAGGGTGCGGACATGATCACCCAGCACACCGACAGCCCCGCGGCGCTTCAGGCGGCCGAGGAGCGCGGCGCGTTCGCGTTCGGCCAGGCCACCGACATGTCCCAGTTCGCGCCGAAGGCGCATCTGACCGCCATCGTCGACAACTGGGGCCCTTACTACGTCAAGCGGGTCCAGGCGGTGCTGGACGGAACCTGGGAAGCCTCCGACACCTGGTCGGGCATGGCGCAGGACGAAGTGGTGATGTCGCCGTTCCGCGAGAACGTGCCCGCCGAGGTGGCCGCCGCCGCCGAGACGATCATCGCCGAGACGAAGGCCGGGACCTACCACATCTTCACCGGGCCGATCTACGACCAGGAGGGCACGCTGCGCGTTCCCGAAGGCGAGATGATGTCCGACGCCGACCTGCTGTCGATGGACTGGTACGTGCAGGGCGTCGCGAGCTGATCGCAGCACTCGCTGCTGCGGCCCTGTCGCGGCGCCGCCGCCGGTCGGGCCTTCGGGTTGCGTCCGGCGCGCGGATCACCGATGGGCGGCCACGCTCTCGCGACGCACCGGGCGAGGTCTCGGCACGCGCTTATCTTGGTGCGGCGTCGGGGCCACCGCGTGGCCGCAGCTTCGTGGCGCGCCGCATCAAAGGGGCAGGTCGGATGCGGGCCGATCCGTTGCGGGTCAGATCGGGCGCTCCATCGACGGCGCAGCGGGGATCCGCATAGCGCAAGCTCCTTGCGGCAAGGGGGAGTACCCGCGGTGGTTCGCCGCGTTAAGTTTCTTTCCACGCTACGTCTTCCGCTGCGCCCGAACGACGCCATCGCCACGGGAAACCGCCATGCACGACAGGATACTTCGCGGCCGGCTGCTTTCGTTCAGCGACGCTCCGCTCGGGGACGATCCCTCGACGTACGCGCATGTCGAGGACGGCGGCGTGCTGGTTCGCGAAGGGCGGATCGCAGCGTCGGGCGCCTGGGCCGACGTCGCGGCGCTCGCCCGCGACGCGCTGGTCGTCGACCACCGGCCCTGCCTGATCCTGCCGGGCTTCATCGACCCCCACATCCACTTCCCGCAGGTGCAGGTGATCGGCTCGTTCGGCGCGCAATTGCTCGACTGGCTCAACACCTACACATTCGTCGAGGAACAGAAGTACGCGGACCCCGCGCACGCCGCCGCGATGGCCCCGCGTTTCTGCGACGAACTGCTGCGCCACGGCACGACTACCGCCGCGGCGTTCTGTTCGGTGCATCCGGCCAGCGTCGATGCGTTCTTCGCCGAAGCGCTCGCCCGCGGGATGCGGATGATCGGTGGCAAGGTGATGATGGACCGCAACGCGCCGGAAGCGTTGCGCGACTCCGCGCAAGCCGGATACGACGAGAGCAAGGCGCTGATCGCGAAATGGAGCGGCCGCGGCCGGTTGCACTACGCGATTTCGCCGCGCTTCGCGATCACGTCGTCGGAGGCCCAGATGGAGGCGGCCGGCGCGCTCGCCCGCGAGCATCCGGACCTCCACGTGCAGACGCATCTGGCCGAGAACCGCGCCGAATGCGATTTCGCCCGGTCGCTGTTCCCGTATGCCCGCGACTACACCGACGTCTATGCGCACTACGGCCTGCTGGGCCCGCGCAGCCTGATGGGGCATTGCGTCCATCTCGCCGACCGCGAGATCGCGGCGCTGGCGGAGGCGGGTGCTGTCGCCGTGTTCAACCCCACGTCGAACCTTTTCCTCGGCAGCGGCCTTTACGACTTCGCTCGCCTGCAGGGCGGCGGCGTCCGCACCGCGGTCGCTACTGATGTCGGCGGCGGCACCAGCTATTCGATGCTTCGGACGATGGACGAGGCCTACAAGATCCTCCAGCTTCAGGGCCAGACGCTGCCGCCGCTGATGGCGTTCTACATGATGACGCTCGGCAACGCCCGCGCCCTCGGCCTCGAGCGCCATATCGGCACGCTCGACCCGGGCGCCGATGCCGATCTCGTCGTTCTCGATGTCTGTGCGACGCCGGCGATGGCGATGCGCGCCGCGACCGTAAGCACGCTCGCGGAGGAGCTGTTCGTGCTCCAGACGATGGGAGACGACCGGGCGGTGCGCGAGACCTATGTCGCAGGTCGCCCGGCCCGCCCAGCCGGCTGACGCCGCGTCCAAGAAGATGGGTTGCGTCGGCGCGATCACGTTTTCGTGCGGCCCGCTTGCTGAATGAACGTTCATTTGCAATTTTGTGCCGCAGGGCGCGAGAGGGAGTCGCAGATGGTCACTGACACGGCCGCCGAGCCGAAAGCGCTCGAGATCCTCGAGAGTGTGAAAGGCATTTTCGCGTCCAAGGGGTTCGATGGCGCGTCGATGCAGGATCTTGCCCGGGCCGCCGATATGAGCGCCGGCAACTTTTATCGCTATTTCGCCTCCAAGAACGCCATCATCGAGGCGATCATCCAGCGGGAACTCGATCGGGTCTGCAGCGAATTCGCCGATGTCATCGGCTCTCCCGATCCACTGATCGCGTTCCGCGCGATGGTTCGGCATCATCTCGAGGGGACGGACGCGTGCGACGGCCAGATCTGGGTCGAAATCGAAGCCGCTGCGGCGCGTCGCCCCGACGTCGCGGCGCTGGTGGGCCGGATGGAGGCGGAGATCACCCGTGCGCTGGTCGCGGTGTTCGCCCGCATCGCCGACGTGCCGGTGGCGGTCGCGGAGGCGCGGTTCGCGGCCCATGCGAAGCTGATCGTCATGCTGGTGCAGGGCGTCTCGCTGCGCTGTGCGACCGGCGCGGGCGACCCCGCCGACGTCCCGGACCGCGAACTTGCCGCACTTGTCGTCCGCGTCATCGAAAACATTCTCGGCGAAATAGCCGGGTCGGTTCCGTCGCCGGCCGCCGCATCGGAGCGATCTTAACATGCGTCTCGTTGTTCTGACGCTGGTCGCGGTTGGGTTGATGGTCGGGGCCGCAACGCCCGGCGGGGCGCAGACCGAACCTGCAACCGAAGTCGCGCGCGAAGCAGGGGGGACCGGACTTCCGGCGATCACCGTTGCGTCCATCGCCCGGCGACTGCTGATCGACCGCGTCCGCGCCTCCGGTTTGATCGAGCCGGTCGAGACCGTACTCGTGCAGCCGTTGATCGAGGGGCAGGCGGTCGACGAGGTGCTCGTCGAGGTCGGCGACCGGGTCGCGAAAGGCGCCATCCTCGCCCGGCTTTCGGATGAGGCGCTCGTGTTGCAGCGCAGCCAGCTCGACGCGACGCACGCCAGCGCCGAGGCCGCGATCGCCCAGGCCGAGGCGCAACTCGTCGAGGCGGAGGCGGTGCGCGACAAGGCGTTCCGTGACCGCGACCGCGCGCTGCGGCTCGCCGAACAGGGCGCCACGTCGGAGACGGCGGCAGATGACGCGATCTCGGACGCTGCGACCGCCGTCGCCCGCGTTTCGGTGGCGTTGCAAGGACTGAACGCGACGAAGGCGCAGATGCGCGTCGTGGATGCGCAGACCGCCGACGTGGAGTTGCAGCTCCGGCGCACCAGCGTCGCGGCGCCGGTCGCCGGCGAAATCTCGAACCGCGAGGCGCGGGTCGGCGCCATTGCGAGCATGGCGGGCGAGGCGCTGTTCTCCATCATGCGGGACGGTCTGCTCGAACTGCGCGCCGACGTGGCCGAGCAGGACATCATGCACCTGCGCGCCGGCATGGAGGTGCGCATCACCGTAGTGGGGCTCGACACGCCGCTCGACGGCAGCATCCGGCTCGTCGAGCCGACGGTGGACGTCGCCACCCGGCAGGGACGCGTGCGCATCATCATCGACGCGCCCGAACGCGTCCGCGCGGGCATGTTCGCCAACGCCGAGATCCTCGTCGAGGCGAAGGAAGCGCTGGCTGCTCCGGTCTCGGCGGTGCGACGCGACGCCGGGACCATGACGGCGCTGCAGGTGCGTGATGGCGTCGTCGCACAGGTCGACGTCGTCACCGGCATTCGCGACGGTGGCTTCGTCGAGATCGTGGATGGTCTCGGCGAAGGCGATACAATCGTGGCGAAGGCCGGTGCGTTCGTGCGCGACGGCGACCGCATCAACCCGGTGGCGGCCGAGGCCGCTGCGATCACGAACTGACGGAGCAGCGGCCGAAGCCGCTGCGATCACGAACTGACGGAGCGGCGCGATGAACGTCTCAGCCTGGTCGATCCGCAACCCGATCGCGCCGATCCTCGCCTTTTTCATGCTGATGGTCGTCGGCTGGCAGTCGTTCAACACTCTGCCGATCACCCGCTTTCCGAACATCGACGTGCCGCTGGTGGCGGTCACCGTCATCCAGTCAGGCGCAGCGCCGGCCGAGCTCGAATCCCAGGTCACCAAGGAGATCGAGGACGCCGTCGCCGGTATCACCGGGGTGAAGAACGTCCAGTCCACGATCACGGACGGGTCCTCGACCACGGCGGTCGAGTTCCGGATGGATGTGCCGACTGATAAGGCGGTCCAGGACGTCAAGGACGCGATCGACCAGATCGTCGGCGACCTGCCCGGCGACACCGAGGCGCCGATCGTCACGCGGATCGACGTCGAGGGTCAGGCGATCATGACCTTCGCCGTCGCGTCGGGCGACATGTCGATCGAGGAGCTGTCGTGGTTCGTCGATGACACCATCACCCGCGCGCTGCAGGGCAAGCCAGGCATCGGCCGCATCGACCGCTATGGCGGCGCCGACCGCGAGATCCGCGTCGAACTGGACCCGGTCCGGCTCGACAGCTTCGGCGTGACCGCCGCGACCGTGAGCGCGCAACTGCGCGAGACCAACGCCGACCTCGGCGCAGGACGCAGCGAAATCGGTGGGCAGGAACAGGCGATCCGGACGCTGGGCGACGCCGCCTCGGCCGACAGCCTCGCCGAAACGACGGTGGCGCTTCCGTCGGGCCGCTTCGTGCGGCTCGGCGAGCTGGGCGAAATCGTCGACACCTACGAGGAGCTCCGGTCGTTCTCGCGCATAGACGGCGATCCGGTGGTGACCTTCGCGGTGTTCCGTGCGAAGGGCGCGAGCGAGGTGAGCGTCGCCGAAACGGTCAACGCGACGCTCGACGGCATAAGGGCCAGCCACCCCGAGGTGCGGATGACGCTGGTCGACGACACCGTCTATTACACCTTTGGCAACTACGAGGCGGCGCTGCACACGCTGATCGAGGGCGCGATCCTCGCCGTGCTGGTCGTGCTGCTGTTCCTGCGTAACTGGCGCGCCACGCTGATCACCGCGGTCGCGCTGCCGCTGTCGGCGGTGCCGACCTTCTTCGTCATGGACATGCTGGGGTTCTCGCTCAACCTCGTCAGCTTCCTGGCAATCACGCTCGCGACCGGCATCCTCGTCGATGACGCCATCGTCGAGATCGAGAACATCGCGCGGCACATCCGGATGGGAAAGACGCCGTACCGCGCTGCGATCGAAGCCGCCGACGAGATCGGGCTCGCCGTCATCGCGACGACGCTGACCATCGTCGCGGTTTTCGTGCCGGTGTCGTTCATGCCGGGCATTCCGGGCCAGTATTTCCGCCAGTTCGGGCTGACGGTCGCGATCGCCGTGCTGTTCTCGCTGCTGGTCGCACGGCTGATCACTCCGATGATGGCGGCCTATCTGATGCGCGACGCCGATGCGCACGCGGAGGAGGAGCGCGACGGCTGGATCATGCGCGGCTACCTCGGCCTCGTCCGGCGCACGCTGCGGATGCGCTATCTGACGCTGGTCGGCGCGATCGGCGTGCTGGCGGTGTCGCTGTTTTTCATGCTGCGCATACCGGGCAGCTTCATCCCGCCCGAGGACGTTTCGCGCGTGCCGATCAGCCTCGAACTGCCGCCCGGCTCGACGCTGGCCGACACCGACCGCGCCACGGCGCAGGTTCAGGCGGCGCTCGCCGGCATCGACGGCGTCGCGAGCGTGTTCGTGCTCGGGGGCAGCTCGCCGACCGGCGACCTCGACATCCGCCGGGCGACGGTGACGGTGCTGCTCGACCGGCTGGATCATTCGCTGGTCCGCAAGGTCGCCCGTGGCCTGCGGTCGGTCCCGGTGGTCGGCGGCCTTGTTCCCGAGCTGGCGCCGAATGGCCGCGTGAGGCCACAGGCTGCGATCGAACAGCAGATGTTCACCGCGCTCGCAATGATCCCGGACATGCGCGCGTTCAAGCTCAACGACCGCGGCGAGCGCGACCTGTCGTTCAGCATCCTGTCGACGGACGAGAAAGATCTCGACATAGCGGTCGCCCGGCTCGAAGGCGCGTTGCGCGGCGATCCGTTGCTTGCGGACGTCGCCGCCGAAGGCGCGGTTCCGCGGCCCGAGGTTCAGGTGACGCCCCGGCTCGATGAGGCGGCACGGCTCGGCGTCACCACGCGACAGATCGCCGAAACCGTGCGCGTCGCCACGATCGGCGACATCGACGCGGCGCTCGCCAAGGTCTCGGTGGACGACCGGCTGATCCCTATCAGGGTGCGGCTGAACGAGGACGTCAAGACCGACATTGACCGGATCGGCGCGCTGCGCGTCACCACGGCCGCCGGCGGCAGTGTGCCGCTGCGTTCGGTGGCCGAGATCGAGATCGCCGAAGGACCGAGCACGATCGACCGGCTGAACCGCGAGCGGATCGCCACGATCGGCGCGAACCTGCCGCAGGGCGTAGCGCTCGGCACCGCGTCGGCGCGCTTCAAGGAGCTGACCGACGCGGTCGACCTGCCGCCTTCGGTCCGCATCGCCGAGGCGGGCGACGCCGAGATCCAGGCCGAGTTGCAGGCGAGCTTCGGCAACGCGATGATCCTCGGGCTGATGCTGGTGCTCACCGTGCTGATCCTGCTGTTTGGCAGCGTGGTGCAGCCGTTCACCATCCTGTTATCGCTGCCGCTCGCCATCGGCGGCGTCGCCGCGGCGCTGATCGTGACCGGCAATGCGATATCGATGCCGGTGCTGATCGGGATCCTGATGCTGATGGGGATCGTGACAAAAAACGCGATCCTGCTCGTCGATTTCGCCATCGAGATGATGCGTCAGGGCATGGGCCGCGTCGAGGCGATGATGGAGGCCGGCCACAAGCGCGCGCGCCCGATCGTGATGACGTCGATCGCCATGTCCGCTGGCATGTTGCCCTCGGCGCTCGGCGTCGGCGAGGGCGGCTCGTTTCGTGCGCCGATGGCCATCGCGGTGATCGGCGGCATCATCGTCTCAACGATCCTGAGCCTCGTCGTCGTGCCGTCGTTCTTCCTGATCATGGACGATCTGCAGCGCCTGCTCGCCCGCCTGTTCGGCCGCTTCGTCGGGCCGAAGGAGGCCGAACCCGAAGCGCCGGCGCCGGCCGACCTCGCCCGGTCGATCGAGGCGGGCCAGACCGAGATCGCGGCGATGCGCGCCCGGCTCGACGCGCTCGAAGTCGAGGCTGCGCCGAAGCGGCAGGCCGGATCGCTCCATGTCGCTTGAACGAAGCGTCGTCGCGCGCCGCCCGCGAGGCCTGGAGCCCCGGCGCGTCGGCGGCGGCGCCTTGATCTCCGGCGGGAGATGACGGGCGAAGCGGCCCGCCCGGTGATCACCGAGCGTTCGGACGGCCTGTCACGGTGCGCCGCCGTCGGTGCGCGGCAGCGCCAGGATGCGGGCGGGCGCCCCGTTCGCCTCCAGCAATCCGCCGGTGGTCAGCACGATCCGTTCCGGGCCGTCGGGTCCGGTGCGCGGCGCTACGGCGGTGCAGGCGTCGCACCCCGCCGCGAGCAGCTCGCTGCGCGCGCCCTCCGGGGCCAGCTTGCCCAGCGTGTCGCCATGGGTCGCGAACACGATGGCGCCATCAGGGTCGATCCAGAAATCGTCGACGCCTCCGGTCTCGACGACCGGCTCGAGCTGGCCGATCGGCGCGCCGTCCGCGCCGATCCCGATGCGCCCGATCGCGCCTCGAGCCGAGTTCGAGACGTAGAGGTGACCGCCCGCCTGCTTCAACCCGTTCGCGCCCGGCTGGAAGCCCTCCATGTCGGGCGGCTGGGCGAGGAACTCGGCGCGGAACCATGGCGTGATCGTGCGCGCCGACGGATCGAGGCGCCAGATCGTCCCGGTGATGCTGTCGGCGACGAGAATCGTTCCATCCGCAAGCGCGCTCATTCCGTTCAGAAACAGCGCTTCGGGCGCGGGGATGGCGTCGGTCACCGCGCCCGCGGCGTCCAGCACCAGAAACGTCTGGGTCTTGGTGAACTCGGGCCCGCTGGTGAACGGCGCGCCATGCGCCGCCACCAGCCAACCCTCGCCCAGCGGCAGGATGCTGACCGGATGCGCCGGAAGGGTCGCGAACGTGCTCGCTGCGTCGTCGGGACCGATGCGTTCGAGACGCTTCGCGAAATAGCTTGTGGCGATCACCGTTGCGTCCGAGCCGACGAATAGGTTCTCGAGGAAGGCGCCCGTCGGATACTCCGCGAGAATGCGACATGCCCGGACCCCGCGACCTCCCGATGCGCGACGCCCATCGAGCGCCCCGCCGCGCGGGCGCGCTCGTCGAGGATACGGTTGAGCACCAGATCTGCGTGGGTCTGATCGTCAGCCGATCATCGCGAGCGCCGGAAAGGTGTCGAGCAGCCAGAAAGCCATCGCACTGAACGCGCCGGTCAGCATCAGCACGCCGACCGCGACGAGAAGGACGCCCATCGTGCGCTCGACGAGCGCCATGTGGCGCTTCATGCCGGCCAGCAACCCGACGGCTTGGCGAAGGAACAGCGCCGTCAACAGGAAGGGCGCCCCGAGACCGACCGCGTAGAACCCCATCAGCAACATGCCGCGCTCGACCGAGCCCTCCTGCGCCGCGAGCGACAGGATCGAGCCCAGCACGGGGCCGATGCACGGCGTCCAGCCGAAGGCGAAGGCGAGCCCGAGCACATAAGCGCCGAACGGCGATCGGCCGGAGACGTTCGCCTCCAGCCGCGCCTCGCGCTGCAGCACGCCGATGCGGAACACGCCAAGGAAATGCAGCCCGAACACCACGATCACGGCGCCGGCGATCAGCGTCATCTCGGACTGGTAGGCGAGCAGGACGCGCCCCATGCTTGACGCGGCCATGCCGAGGAACAGGAACACCGTCGAAAGCCCAAGGACGAAGAAGATCGCCGTGCGCAGGATCCGCCGGTCCGCGTCGCGCCCTGCGGCGAGATCGTCGATCGATGCGCCGGCCATGTAGGCGAGATAGGGCGGCACGATCGGCAGCACGCAGGGCGACAGAAAGCTCAGCACGCCCGCAACGATCGCCACCAGAAGCGCGGGCGCGATCGATGCGTCCCAGAGATCGATGCCGAACATGTCCCACCCGTCGTTGCCACTCCGATACCTAGCGGGAACCGCACGCCGCGTCACCTGCGGTCGCGTCACTTTGGCGTGGACAGCCAGCGGGCGCGGCGGTAGCGCTCGGCGCGATGACGTGGGACGACGAGATCGACGCGACCGGGCTGCTCTGCCCGCTGCCGGTGCTGCGCGCACGCAAGCGCCTGCTAGCGCTTGCGCCCGGCGCGGTGCTGCGCGTCGTCGCCGACGACCCCGCCGCGCTAATCGACATGCCGCATTTCTGCTCCGAAGCCGGCCACGACCTGCTTGACGAGGAGGATCTCTGCGCTCCCCGCCACGCCTGGCTGATCAGACGCCGATGATCGCCCCGGTGCTCTGTCTCGGCGCCGCCCACTGGGACACGGTCGGGCGCGCCGGCGTGCCGCTCGGTCGCGGAGGGGACGTTGCTGGCCGGATCGCGCGCCGGCCAGGCGGCGTCGCGCTGAACGTCGCGCTGGCGCTCGCCGGTCACGGCCGGGCCGCAAAGCTCATCGCCGCCGTGGGCCGGGACGCCGCCGGCGACGACCTGATCGCCGCGGCGACCGCGCTCGGCGTCGACTGCGCGCATGCGCTGCGCCCTCCTGGCCGCAGCGACGCCTATCTCGTCATCGAGGACGCGACCGGCGAGATCGTCGCCGCGGTCGCCGATTGTGCCGCCGTCGAGCGCGCCGGCACCGATCTGCTCGCCGCGTTCTCCGGCGGTCGCACCGGCGGATGGACGGGCCGCATCGTCGCCGACGGCAACCTTCCCGCCGACATCCTCGCGGAGCTGGCCCACGGCACCGCCTTCGCCCGCGCCGACATCGTCTTCGCCTGCGCCAGCCCCGGCAAGGCCGGGCGCATGACGGCCGTCCTCGGCGCGGGGCGCGGTGCGCTCTACCTCAATCGCCGCGAGGCCGAGGCGCTGTGCGGCGCCGCGTTCGCCGACAGCCGGGCGGCGGCGCTCGCTCTCCGCGACCGCGGCGTCGCCCGGGCGATCGTCACCGATGGGGCCGCCGCCGCCACGCACGCCAGCCCCTCGGGCGTCGTCAGCCGCGTGCCGCCGCCGGTGGCGACGCGCAGCCTCACCGGGGCCGGCGACGTCTTTCTCGCCGCGCATCTCGTCGCGCTGGACCGCGGTCTCGACCCCGCCGCGGCGCTCGACGCCGGGCTCGGCGCATCCACCCGCCACATCGACCGCGAGGCCTCATGACCGTCCCGCTCAGCTTTTCCCCCGAAGTCGCCGCCGCGCGGGCGTTCGGCCAGCCGCTCGTCGCCCTCGAATCCACGATCATCACCCATGGCATGCCTTGGCCCGCGAACCACGAGACGGCGCTGGCGGTCGAGGCGGAGGTTCGTGCGTCCGGGGCCACCCCGGCGACGATAGCGGTATGGGGCGGGCGCATCCACATCGGCCTCGCCGCTGACCGGCTGGAGGCGCTGGCCCGAGAGCCCGGCGTGCGCAAGCTCAGCCGCGCCGACCTCGCCGTGGCACTGGCCATGGGATGGACCGGCGCCACGACCGTCGCGGCCACGATGATCTGTGCAAGGCTCGCGGGCATCGCCGTCTTCGCGACGGGAGGCATCGGCGGCGTTCATCGCGGCGCGGAGGCGAGCTTCGACGTCTCCGCCGATCTCGACGAACTGGCCCAGACCGCCGTCACCGTGGTCGCCAGCGGAGCGAAGGCCATCCTCGACCTGCCCAAGACCCTCGAGGCGCTCGAAACCCGCGGCGTGCCGGTCATCGCTTACGGCCAGGACGCATTCCCCGCCTTCTGGTCGCGCGACAGCGGCCTTGCGGCGCCCCTCCGGCTCGACGACCCCGAGGCGATCGCCCGGTCGCACGCGATACGCGCCAGTCTCGGTCTGCCGGGCGGCCAGCTGGTGGCCAACCCGATCCCCGCCGACGCCGAGATCCCGGCCGCGACGCTCGCGCCACTTATTGCGGCGGCGCTGGAGGCCGCCGCCACAAGCGGCGTCGCGGCGAAGGCGGTGACGCCGTTTCTCCTTGCGCATATCGGTGCGGCCACGAGCGGTGCAGCGCTTGCGGCGAATGTCGCGCTCGTCCGAAGCAACGCTCGCCTCGCCGCCCGCATCGCCGTGGCTCTCGCCGCCACCCGAGCCGAATGACCCGCATCGCGCGAATTGTGCGAGCCGGCGGCGCCCGCGCGATCCCTGATTTTGCCCGGGGTGAGACAAAATTTCGCAGTCGGTCGGGGATGACAGTATGAGCGGATTGGATTTCGTCGGTTGATGACCGGGATGCGGGGTGCGGCGATGGGACGGGTTTTGCGGGACGCGCTTGGCAAGATCGAGGACCAGCGTGGGCGCATGGGGCGGAAAGCCCGGTCCGGAAACCGTCTGTCTGATCACCACCCTGCCGACCGCCGCGGCCGGCCCGCAACGTCTGCTGTTGCCGGCCCGAAACCATTAGGGCGTCGAGAGCCGTCTTCACAACGTGCGCGGCGTGTCGATGGACCAAGACTGTCGCCGCGCCCGCTCCGGGGCTCGTCCCCTGGCCAGCCTGCGCAACGCGACCCTCACGCTGATCCGACGAGCAGGCCCGCCAATCCGTGAAGCCCGCAAAAACTTACGCGAAGACCGCCCGCACGCCATCGAGGTCGTAACCGGGCGGATTCTTTGAACGGCTCTGGATTAGGCGAAGGGTCCCTTGGCAGGCCGACGTAATTGTGATTGGAGTTTCCGATGGGTCGCGATTGGGAGAAGCCGTGCGCACGCCGAAAATCACAAATCCTTCGATTACGCCAAAGGTCGGACGGGGACGTGAGATTGCGCCACGACGAAACGCCACAAGGCGCTTGATGCGATAGCGGGGAAATTGCATGCTTTATTGCACATGTTTGACTGCACGTCAGGACGGTTCGACGTGGTCTCGCGGCTGGAATTCAACGCTTGGCGCCCACGTTTTACTGTGGCGAGGATGCGTTTTGGGTCTGTGGTCCCTCTGAAGGGCTTGGGCCGGATGTCGTGCTCGGCGAGGAAGCGGTTGATGTCGGCCTTGAGGTCGACGAAGGAACGGAACAAGGCGGCGCTTGGCGAGCTTGGCGAAGAAGCCGTCGACCGCGTTCGGCCAAGAGGTGGGGGTCTGGGTGAAATGGAAGGTGAAGCGGGGGAGGCGGTCGAGACAGGCGCGGACCTTGGGGTGCTTTTGGGCGGCGTTCAGCGACCAAGCGGTCCAGTGGGGCGTCTGGTGGTCCGCATCATTGTCGAGGATGACGTGCGCGGCCTTCTCCGGCGGAACCTCGGGGTTGGTCGCTTTGAGAAAGCGAATGAACTCCTGACGGCGGTGGCGGGCAATGTTGCGGCAGATGACGGCGCCGTCGAGCACATCGGGGGCGGCGAAGAGGGTGGCTGTGCGCTGGCGCTTGTCGTCGCAGGTCATGGCGCCGAGCCGCCCCTTCTTAATCGGCAGGCCGGGCCGGGTGCGGTCGAGCGCCTGGATCTGGCTCTGCTCGTCGAGCGACAGCACGATGGCATGTGCCGGTGGATCGACACAGAGCCCGACGACGTCGCGCAGCGGCCCATCGACGCCCGCTTCGGCGACGCGCACCTGCCAGCGCCAGACGCAGCTCTTCGACTGGCGCGTTCGCCGCATGATCCCGACCGTGCCTGTGCAATCGGCGCTAAAGAGCACGATCTCGGCCCGCCAGACATGCTTCTGCGGCGCGTTGCGGTTATTGATCATCGCCGTCAGGCGGCGGCGATCGGTCGGCGAACCGGTGAGGGATACTTCAGTGCGCATGCTTCAGATTCGTACGCGCCACGCCAAAACTGAGTCCCCCGCCGAACTCTTAATGTCAGGTGGGACCGCCAGTTCCGGCGCGAGTCAGCTGCAGCCTGGGAACTGAAACGTATGTTTGAGGCGGAGAGGTTTGGATATTGACGTGGAAGAGCTGATGCCAATAATGGTCAAGGAAAGTACTTTTGCGAGACATGCCCCCTTGATCGGCGCGACCAGCCACCTATGAGGTATTGCACGACCGTCGTACTTGCGGAACGAACCGCACTTCGCGAAGAAATATTTCGCATCGAGCGACCTATAAACTTGAAAGATTTCGATTCGAGGGTCCGAAGCCGCGTCCAAGTTATCCTTGATCTGTTTTTGTCCAGTAAATGGTCTTATGTCCCTCCAATTAACATCTCGGACTATCATGAAGCAGCGCTGCTGCAGTTCTCCACGATATCTTGGGGTTCGAGCAAGAACATATGCCAAAGGGGTTACCCAGAAGTTGACCTGAATGATGATCTAAACGAAAACAGAGGCGAGCTTGAGGATTCGGATCCGACGGTGAGCCTTGCGGCCGATTGTATGGCGCTTCGTACGGTTCTCTCGAATTCCGCCCACGATCGGTCGGAGCCAAAGACCCTGTGGAATCTGGCGAAGGACGGACGGGCCTTGGCGCGAAATGCCTTGCTTACGACCGTCGACGAACTTCTGAAGATCGAGAGTCCCGAAGCGCGAAGCCGAGCGCTTTCTGAGCAATCTGATTTTTGCGTAGCAGCAATCCTCGAGTCGCGGGGATTGATCGACATTGATGCGGCGCAGGACTTAGTCCTTCGGACATTTGATATTGATTTTGAAAAGTTTCCCGAGCGGACGGCGCAACCAAGGAAGTCGGACGGATACACAAGGCGCGCGGACATGCTCGTCCGCGCTGGACGGCTCGCAGACGCGCTGCTGGTTCTTCGCGGAAGCACAACGCACACGTCTGGAGCCAGAGCGCTTGTGGTTGATTTTTCGCTACGAACAAACTGGTACGAATATGACTCTCTGTTGGACGGCATCCCCGATCCACAACTCGGCCAATTGATCGAATGCCTCAGAAACTGCGCCGCTGCGTTGGATCAGTTTAACGAGACCGCTACGCTCGCACAGTTGTCGAACGAGATACTTAAACACGATATCCCGAGATTCTACGTGAAAGAGGTGGTGGATCGCCGAAACCGGCACAAGGCGAGGCCGCATGAGTCGCTGGCATTGTGGAAAAGCTTGCAAGCTATTGCTGCGGATCAACATCAACCCCCCGTCGATCGCGACGTCTCCTGCAAGATCTTGATGATCATCGATTCGCGTGATGACCTGCCCCAATCTTGGCTCCATCAATACGAGCAACTGACGAAATCAGGTGCGAAATTGGCGGTTCTGCGTTCCCGTGCGGTTGGCGAGTTCTTGCCGTCGAACCTCCCGACGTCATTTGCGATCGTCGACAGCTCTCTCACGCTGCGGCGCTTCCTTTCGAGTTTGGGCGTGACTTTAGTGGCAATCGGCCCTCAGGTGATCGCGACGGAGTTGATTTGGGCGTGGGGCAGTTTCCTGCAAGATGAAAAGTCAGGTGAAGTCGAGGTCGAATGCGTCTCTCCCGTGGTGCTTAGCGCGGCGGCGCTTGAATACTCGAGCCCTTCGAACAAGGTCGCTGCGGTTCTTCTAAGTGCGGGGCTGGATCTGAGCTTCGAAGCGCTGCATGTCGACCCGGACCAGGAGCTCAAGCGTCTCGCCGGAGATCGGAAAGTGAAACTATTTACGAATGTATCGTTCTATTATTATAGAGATTACGATCAAACAGCCAAAATTGTTATAATCCACGATTTTGATGATGATCCACAAATAGATCTCGGAATGAAAGTATGTTGGCTGAATCTGTATTCGAATAATTTTAGTGAATTGTTTAAATCGGAGCTGGTTTCGATTTTACCGGACAACACCGATAGTTCAACAAAATTTCTGTTTTACGCTCGGGATCTATGCTATCCAGCGAATTACCTTCGGAATGCCTTATCAGCGGCAGTTGACAACGGCAATGATTTTGACCTTTCGTTCTTGCCGCTAAAGTTCTCCTCTGTGAGCGGTGATTGCGATCCATCACCGAGCAATGGTGCTGGCGTTTCGAATTTGACCTGTGTCGGCGCCAGTTGCCTGAAGCTTTCGACAATGAGATGTATTGCACGCCACCGCGGTGGCTTTGATATGAAATCAGTTGTTCAGGCGGAAGATCTGGCTTTTTTGATGCTTCCATTGTTTGATTTGCCATTTTTGAACCATACGGGACAGGAGATCAAGCGATTCTTGCGAAGCCGCGAAAATTCGCTTATTGAAGTGCGACTCGAGCATCTTGTCATTGACAGTTCATTTCATGGCTTCGCGGAGCCTGTTCAGAGGAAGCTTGTTCACATCGCGCGTCGAATGAAATACGTTCTTGACCTCGACGATGGCGAAACCGATCAAGACTACTTCAAAATCGAACATCTCGAGCTACGGTATTGTATAAGCCTGTGCCGCGAGATCGGAAATATGGGATATATTAGGGCGACGCATAAGCTCGTAGAAAGGGTTCTCTTGAGAAGCTCGGTCGAACTGGTAGAGTCACCGCTGTTTTCGCAGCTGATGGATCTTGTTGTCGAGTTCGGCTGTCAGGAAACGTTTGCTAGTCGACATCAGTACCTGGCGAGCAGCGTCATTCATGAGCGCCCATCCGAAGCTTCGCAGTTTTTCGACATTCTGGCCTCCGGACTTACCTCACCGAACTTGGGAAACGTGATCGTAGCGACTGCCGCCAGTTTGCGCGGCGATCGGCGAAACCGCGGTGTCTTGCGGGTACTGAAGCTCGCCAAAAAATTTGCAACGGAGAGCACAATAAGCTGGACTATTTTAGAGTTGGTTGTGAAGGCGAGTCAGCTCAATCTTTCTCATCCAGATGTATTGAGAGAGATGAAGGGCATGCTTGAGATCTCAACATTAGATGAAGCGATGCTCGTCGGCCTTGGCGCCGGACCAGACGTGGTGCTAAGTCTCGGCGCATCAAGTAGATCCGAACAAATTGCAGATTTGATCGATGTTGGTGCTTTCGACTCGCTTGCAGACATCGTCAATGAGTGGATCACCGCAGGCAGGCCATTGTTGGACCTTTCGCGGAAGCTGAGAGTTTATTCGCACGAGCTCGCAGAATTAAATTTTGCCGATCGAGTATCGGACTATAGAATGTACGACACATCCACCGCGCGTTTAACATTCGCTGCAATAATAGACGACAAAGCTTATTTGAAGATGTCACTTAAGAGTGATATTTACGGCGAGAGTGGAATTCTTGCTCGCTGTAAATTAGGTTATTGGGATTGGTATGAGAATCTCGTAGGAGAATCAGGTAAGTCGATGAATATAAAGACACCGGCATTTTTGAGTGGATCTTTAGAGGACGTTTTCTCGTCGGTGATTTCATGTAAGGGCGTAGGTAAACATTACTTGGAAAAGTTGCCGTTAGTGACAGTGATTATGACAACATTTAATCCAAACTTGAATTTGATGAAATTAGCTGTTGACTCAGTGCTGCGGCAAGAACATGTCAGCGTTGAGCTTGTTATAATCGATGATGGATCGAGTAGCGATTTTGCGGCTGATATCCGGTCGCTAGCTCAGGCCCGTGAGGGCGTTATTTTCAAGCGGTGCGAACAGAATCACGGCCCATACCATTGCCGGAATATTGCAATTAATCTGTCAAAGGGCGAGTACATCGCGATCCAAGACGCTGACGACGTTTCCCATCCGTCACGCATTCGAACCCAAATCTCGGCACTTCGTGATGCCGGAGATAAGGCAATGCTAAGTATTTCTCATCATTTGCGTGTTGACGCTGGTGGCTACCCGCAGTTCGAGGAAAATTTTCGCCTTTTTGGTGACGGAACGATGACGTCGGTTTATCGGCGCGTTGTGTTTGACTTACTTGGCCCCTTTGTCAGTGTGCGCTCGCGAGGGGATGTTGAGATGAATGAGCGGATCCGTTCTGCGTACGGAGAAAGCGCTATCGTTCGAATTCCTTATCCACTGATGTACTGCAGTGCGTCGAGTCGATCATTGTCACACACTACTGTAAGGCAGTCGCCACAATACTTAAGCCTTTTTCGAGCCAATTTTGCTCGGCAGCATCGTAATTTTCGGCAGGCGGTTGCGATCAGGGGCAGCGTGCTTGCTCCTAATTCTGCCGTCCCTCCGGCGCTGAGGCCTTGAGAGTGGCGATGGCTGTCAATGATCCGCATGTTTACATTGGCTTGACAACAATCGATGCTAGAATTGGTTCAGTTGACAGGACGCTAGAATCGCTGATCGCGCAAGATTACCGAAACTTTACTATTGTCTTATTCATTTCGAGGGAACCTTATTTGTTGGATGGCGGCGTCAAAGCGGTCCCGGCTTTGGTCGAGCGAATCGTTCAGCGCGACCCACGTATTACGATTCGCTGGACGCCAAATATTGGTCCGTACCGGAAGTTATTGCCGCTGCTTGCATCTTTGGGCGAGAGACGAGCTCTCGTCGCAACCGTCGACGATGACACGATTTATCCACCGGGGTGGCTTTCGAAGCTTGTCGACTTACATGCGCACTATCGATGCGTTATTGCTTATCGTGCACATCAAATGGTTGTGGATCGCGGGGTGATCGGGCCCTATTTGAGTTGGATGCGAGCGAGTATAAATGAAAATCCGAGTCTCTTTCTACTTCCAACTGGGAAGGATGGTGTACTTTATGAGACTTCATACTTCCCGCCAAGTGTTTTGAATTACGTGAATGCGCGACGTTTGGCACCAACCGCAGATGATATATGGTTTAAGTGGCACACTGCAATGGCAAATGTCCCAGTATATTGTGTTTCGACTAACTATAAGTGCGACACTTTTGAGTCTACGGACGATCGCCCTGTATCTCTGTTCAGCAAATTTAACAGAGACGGGGGGAATGATATTATTATCAAGAAAATTAGTAATTGGGCAAAACATGAATTTAATTTTGATTTTGTATTTTCATCTACGGACGGTGGTCATTATAGAATTGGTTTATATTAATGAAGGTGGAATACGTTTGTAAGAGTTCGGGCGTAACCTTTGGTTCCGATGAGGACCAGATATTGATTGTGTTTATAAGTAACTTGCGCGTTTTTGAGACGCATTCGTTTCCCAGATGCGCTTACGGCGGTTGTGGCATGCGAGTTGGTAAGCGTCCGGCGTCGCTGCCCTGCCGCAGTTAGAGAGGGTGAGATAGTGTCCGCTTTGGATAGCGGACACTATGAGGGGGACATCCCCCGCTGAGCCGGACCGATCCCTTTTGCGCAGGGCGTGACGAGTTCGTCAGGCAACGGGGTGATCGTGGGGCCGGCGGCGCACGACGGCACGGCTTTCGACACGATGCAGCGTACGCCTACGCCGAGGGCCGTCTTT
>JBBRUZ010000017.1:0-30910 GCA_038247355.1 Rhodobacterales bacterium | reverse complement strand
GGGCCTGCCGGCCTTCCTCGGCTTCACCGGCATCACCTGGATTGCCCTCGTCGGCCATGTTCTGTTCGCCGTGGTGGCGGCCTTCGTGGTCGAGCGCCGCGGCTGACGGTGGGCGGGAGGACCTTCCCTCCGCACCCGGTCGGCGCCAGGTGTCGGGCTCGCGTCAAAGCTGATGCGATCCGGCCCATGGCCCGCCGCCCGCTCGGCCGCACCGGACTTGCCATCGCCCCGCTGGTGCTGGGCGGCGACGTCTTCGGCTGGACCGCCGACCGGGCCGCCAGCTTCGCCGTCCTCGACGCCTTTCTCGACGCGGCCTGAACGCCATCGACACCGCGGACGTCTACTCGCGCCGGGAAATTCTGGCGGCGAATCCGAGACGATGATCGGCGACCGCATGCAACCTTTGGCAGGCGCGACCAGGTCGTGCTGATCACCAAGGTCGGATCGCAGACGGGCCCGGCCGCAAGGGCCTTGGTCGCGCCCGCCGGCTCGACACTCCGCACCGCAGGCGTTACGCCTCGCACCAACCGAACGGAGGAACGCCATGTCCCGCTTGTCGCAACCGCTTGCCGACGCCCGCGATCCCGCCTCCGGCGACGCCCTCGGGCCGCTGCCGGAATGGGACCTCGCCGACCTCTACCCGTCCGAGGACGCGCCGGCCCTCGCCGCCGACCTCGACTGGCTGCGCGCCGAATGCGCGGCGTTCGCCGCCGACCTCGAGGGCAAGCTTGCGTCGCTCGACGCCGCAGCCATGCTCGCGGCCGTCACGCGCTACGAGCGCATCCAGACGGTCTCCGGCCGGATCATGAGTTATGCCGGCCTGCGGCACTATCAGGACACGCTCGACCCGGCCCGCGCCAAGTTCTTTGGCGACAAGCAGGTCGAGATCACCGACATCACCGCCCCGCTGGTGTTCCTGACGCTCGAACTCAACCGTATCGAGGACGCCCGGATCGAGGCGCTGCTGGCGGCGGACCCCGCGCTCGACCGTTACCGACCGGTCTTCGACAGCATCCGCAAGATGAAACCCCACCAGCTTTCCGACGAGCTGGAGAAGTTTCTGCACGACCAGTCCGTCGTCGGCGCGAGCGCATGGAACCGGCTGTTCGACGAGGCGATGGCCGGCCTCGAATTCGACGTCGATGGCGAAACCCTCAGCCTCGAGGTCACGCTCGACCTGCTTTCGGATCCCGACCGCGCCCGCCGAAAGGCCGCCGCCGAGGCGCTGGCGACGGTGTTTCGCGAAAACATCCCGCTTTTCGCGCGCGTCACCAATACGCTGGCCAAGGAAAAGGAGATCGAGGACCGCTGGCGAAAGTTCCCGACGCCGCAGACCGCGCGCCACCTGTCGAACGACGTCGAACCCGAAGTGGTCGAGGCGCTGCGCAACGCCGTCGTCGCCGCGTATCCGAAGCTGTCCCATCGCTATTACGCGCTGAAGGCGAAATGGCTCGGCCTCGACAAGCTCCAGACCTGGGACCGCAACGCCCCGCTGCCGCGCGACGACGACCGCAAGATCCCGTGGACCGAAGCCCGATCCACCGTGCTCGACGCCTATGCCGGCTTCGACGCGCGCATGGCCGACCTCGCGGCGCCGTTCTTCGACAAGGGCTGGATCGACGCCGCGGTCAAGCCCGGCAAGGCCCCGGGCGCCTTCGCCCATCCGACCGTGACGGAAGTCCACCCCTACGTGCTGCTGAACTATCTCGGCAAGCAGCGCGACGTGATGACGCTCGCGCACGAGCTCGGCCACGGCGTCCACCAAGTCCTTGCGGCGGGGCAGGGCGAACTGCTGTCCTCGACCCCGCTGACGCTGGCCGAAACCGCATCGGTCTTCGGCGAGATGCTCACCTTCCAGAGCCTGCTCGCCGCCGCCCCCGACGCCGCCGCGCGCAAGATCCTGCTGGCGGGCAAGGTCGAGGATATGATCAACACCGTCGTCCGCCAGATCGCCTTCTACGATTTCGAGTGCAGGCTCCACGCGGCGCGGCGGATCGGCGAACTGACGCCCGACGACATCAACGCGCTGTGGATGTCGGTCCAGTCGGAAAGCCTCGGCCCGGTCTTCGAGTTTTTCGACGGCTATCAGACCTACTGGACCTACATCCCGCATTTCGTCCACTCGCCGTTCTACGTCTATGCCTACGCGTTCGGCGACGGGCTCGTGAACGCGCTCTACGCCGTCTACCAGGAGGGTGATCCCGGCTTTGTTGACAAGTACTTCGAGATGCTTCGGGCCGGCGGCTCGAAGCGCCACAAGGAACTGCTCGCCCCGTTCGGCCTCGACGCCTCCGATCCCAAGTTCTGGGACAAGGGCCTCGCCCTCATCGCCTCGATGATCGACGAACTGGAGGCGATGGAGGCCTGATCGCCCCATGCGGCGCGGCGCGTCACCCGAGCGCGTAGAGCGCCCCGAACTTCCGCTCGAGCGCCGCGATCAGCGTCGCGGGCCGCGCCTCGCAGCCCGTCGCCTCGGCGATGATCGCCGCCGGAGCAACCTCGCGCCCCCGCCGGTGCACGCGGCGCCGCAGCCACGCGAGCACCGGCGACACGTCGCCCCTGGCCAGCGCCGCGTCGAGCCCCGGGGCGTCGGCGCGCAACGCCGCGTCCAGTTCCGCCGCATAGACGTTGCCGAGGGTATACGTCGGAAAGTACCCGAACGCGCCCACCGCCCAATGCACGTCCTGCAGCACGCCCAGCCGCGCATCCGGGACCGCGCGCCCGAAATCGCGTTCGAACCGCTCGTTCCACGCGCCTTCCAGATCCGCGACCGAGAGATCGCCGCCGATCACCGCCCGCTCCAGCTCGAACCGCATCATCACGTGCAGGTTGTAATGCACCTCGTCCGCCTCGGTGCGGATGAACCCGGTCTCGACCGCGTTGACCGCCGCGTAAAGCTCCTCCGGCCCGGCCACCCCGATCTCGCCGAACGCATCCCGCATCGCCGGATACAGCCATTCGGCGAACGCGCGCCCGCGCCCGATCTGGTTCTCCATCAGTCGGGACTGGGACTCGTGCACGCCCATCGACGCGGCGCCCCCCACCGGCGTCAGCGCCGCCTCCGGGTCGAGGCCCTGCTCGTAGAGCGCATGGCCGAGCTCGTGGATCGTCGAATAGACGCATTCCAGCGGGTTCGCCTCGTTGATCCGCGTCGTGATCCGCACGTCGCCCAGTCGACCGGTGCAGCTCGGATGCACGGCGAGATCGAGCCTTCCCGCGTCCCAGTCATAGCCGAACGCGTCGCCGATCCGGCGCGATAGCGCGATCTGCCGCTCCGCCGGGAATTCGCCGCGCAGTCGCGGCGCGGCCCGACCGCTCGCGGCGATCCGCGCCCGCAGCGCCACCAGACCCGGCCGCAATTCATCGAAAATCGCGGCGATCTGCGCCCCGGTCACGCCTGGCTCGTGTTCCTCGATCAACGCGTCATAAGGCGGAGCGCCCGCATCCGCGATGCAGGCCGCTTCCTCGCGGCGCAGCGCCACCACCCGGCCCAGCGCCGGTGCGAAATCGGCGAACCGCCCCGCCGCCTTCGCCGCCTCCCAGACGCCGTGCGCCGTGGCCGTCGCCTCCGCCACCGCCGCCGCCAGCCGTTCCGGCACGCGAACGGCGCGTGCATGGAGCCGCCGCGCCTCGGCGATGTCCACCGCGCCGCGCGCGTCCGGTCCGGCGCCTTCGGCCGCGTCGCACAACTCCGGCAGCCGGGGATCGACCAGCAGCGCGTGCCGCGCCGCCGCCAACGCTCCCGCCTCCTCGGCCCGCTGCGCCGCCCCCCGCCGCGGCATCTGCGTCTCCTGATCCCAGTTCAACAGCCCCGCGACCCGGTCGAGGGCGGAAATCCGGCGCAGATGTTCGGTCAAGGCGGCGGCGGTCACTGGCAGGGTCCTCCAAATCGGCTGCAACGAAATAGCATGGCGCCAGCTTCAGTTAACGCAAATCTCCATTTCCGATCATCCTCGCAGGTTGATGGCGTTTGCGCGCGGCGATCTCCGGCCTTCGCGCCGCAGGACATCGTCTCACGTCGCCGACCCGGCGCGTCAACACTCACGCGTCTTGAGACACAAGGCCTCGTCGACTATATTCCACCATGCGGGCGTCGGACAGTCCGGCGCCTCCGATGGAGGATACGACCTGACACATGTCACCACGGCGGCCTCGGCCGCATTGCCGGCGGGCGCATTTCTCCCGAAGCCGGCGTCCGGGGACGGCGCGCTGCTGTCTGCGATCCTCGCCTCGCTCGAGGACGACAAAGCCGAAGAAATCGTCACCATCCCCCTCGCCGGCAAATCCGAAATGGCGGATCACCTCGTGATCGCCAGCGGCCGGTCGTCGCGCCAGGTCTCGTCGATCGCCGACAAGCTCGCCGATCGCCTGAAAGCCGGGTCCGGCCTGATCGTGCGGATGGAGGGCAAGGATCTCGGCGATTGGGTGCTCATCGATGCGGGCGACGTGATCGTCCATGTGTTCCGCCCCGAAGTGCGCGAATTCTACCAGCTCGAGAAGATGTGGTCGCCGCAAGCGCCGCGGGCGGCCGAAACCGTCTGAAACCGACGGTCCGCCGATGCGGGTGACCATCGTCGCCGTCGGCCGGCAGCGCTCCGGCCCCGAGGCGGCGCTGGTCACCGACTATCTCGAACGGTTCGAGCGCACCGGTCGCGCGCTGGGCATCGGCCCGGCGCGCGTCGTCGAGGTCGAGGACAGGCGTGGCGGCGGTCCGCCGAGCGAAGCGGCGCTGATCGTCGCGGTCCTCCCGAAAGATGCGCTGCTCGTCGTGCTCGACGAGCGCGGCGCGGCGCTCGACTCCGTCGAGTTCGCACTGCGCCTGCGCGGCTGGGCCGATGGCGGCGCACGCGACCTCGCGCTGGCGATCGGCGGCGCCGACGGCCTCGCCGAATCGCTGCGCGCCAGGGCCGACGCCGCGCTGTCGTTCGGGCGGATGGTCTGGCCGCATCTGCTCGCCCGCGCGATGCTCGCCGAACAGCTCTATCGCGCAACAACGATCCTCGCCGGCGGCCCGTATCACCGGCCCTGAACGAAGGCGCGCCGCATCGCGGAAAGGCTTGCCAAGCAACGCCGCCGCGGTCAATTTGATCGGCGAACCCGGCAGACATCGGAGGCGCTCGTGGCGATCGGAACCTGGACGGAACACAAATGAGCATCGCTCCAGCGGATCTCGAAGCCTGCCGCGCGGCGATCAGGCATGGCTCCCGGAGCTTCCACGCCGCCTCGATGCTGCTGCCGGCCCGCGTCCGCGACCCCGCACTCGCGCTTTACGCGTTCTGCCGGCTGGCCGACGACGCGGTCGATCTCGACGCCCGCAAACCCGCCGCGGTTCGCGCGTTGCACGAGCGGCTCGACCGGGCCTACGCCGGCCGACCCGTGGACTGCGCCGCCGACCGCGCCTTCGCGGCGATGGTCGCCGAACACGACATGCCCCGCGCGCTGCCCGAAGCCCTGCTCGACGGCTTCGCCTGGGACGCGGTCGGGCGACGCTACGCGACGCTGTCCGACCTGCGCGCCTATGCCGCCCGCGTCGCCGCCGCTGTCGGAGCGATGATGACGGTGCTGATGGGCGTGCGCGACGCCGACGCGCTGGCGCGGGCCTGCGATCTTGGCGTCGCGATGCAGCTGACCAACATCGCGCGCGACGTCGGCGAAGATGCGGCCGAAGGGCGGCTCTACCTGCCGCTCGACTGGCTGGCGGCGGCCGGCGTCGATCCGGACACGTTTCTCGCCGATCCGCGCCCTACACCCGCGATCGCCGACATGGTCCGCCGCCTGCTGTCGGAGGCGCGCCAGCTTTATGACCGTGCCGAGGCGGGGATCGCGGCGCTGCCGGTCGCGGCGCGCCCGGGCGTCTATGCGGCGCGGCTGATCTATGCGGAGATCGGCGTGCGCGTGCGCGACGCAGGCTACGACAGTCTGACCCGCCGCGCCGTGACCTCGCGCGGGCGCAAGGTCGCGCTGGCTTTCGAGGCGGTGCTGCGGGCCGGGGCGGTCTCGGTGATGCCGCGCAGCGCCGTCCTGCATGCGCCGCCGCTGCCCGAGACCGCGTACCTCGTCGCCGCCGCTTCCCGCGGCGCGCCGCGGGCCGTGGCACGGGCCGACACGATCGCGGCGATCTTCGCCGATCTTCGCCGGCAGGATGCGGAGCGGGCGTCGCGTTTTCGCGCCGGCCGTCTCGCCGGCGTCGCCGCAGGTCACGGTTAGCGCGATCCACACGTCAGGCCGCTTTCCCGCCGAAGGCGGTTCAGACCAGAGGCATTTGACTTCCGGCGCCACAGCAACCAGATAGCTGGCTAACGGAGGATATGATGACCTGGATCACCCTCGCGGCATTTCTGGCCGCGACCTTCGCCGCAGCTTCGTCCGGGGCGATCTTCAAGCCCGGCGCCTGGTACAGGACGTTGCGCAAACCCGTCTGGACGCCGCCCAACTGGATGTTTCCCATCGCCTGGACGACGCTTTACATCGCGATGGCGGTGGCCGCGTGGCGCGTGGCCTATTCGGAGTCGCCTTTGGCGGTTCCCGCCCTCGCGCTCTGGTCATGGCAGATCGTGACGAACGCGATATGGTCGCCGATCTTCTTCGGGCTTCGCCGCCTCGGCGCCGCGATGGTGGCGCTGGTGTTCCTCTGGATCGCCGTCGCCACGACGACAGTCGCCTTCTGGCTCGTCGACCCGATCGCCGGCTGGCTGATGGCTCCCTACATCCTCTGGGTCAGCATCGCCGGCGCGCTCAACTTCGCCCTCCAGCGCATGAACCCGGTAGCCCCGAAGATGGTCCCCGCGCTCACCTGAACCCGCAGACTTGGCAAAAGCCCTGGTCGCTATCTCCAAGGCGTCACGGAAAAGAACAGTGCGCGCCCGGCCCAACGGCGTGCAGCACCCAAAACGCCGCAAGGTGCTACAACAATATCAAATACTTATCACGATAACCGTCTGATATGCCGGGATCGCTCGAGCATCGTCGCCGGTTCCGTCGGCGTCCGGCGGCCCCTCGCCATCAGACGCCCGACGTCCCCGATCACGCCGCGCTGATCAGGTTCTCGCCGAAGAACTCCAGCGTCCGTGACCACGCCAGCTCCGCCGCTTCGGGATCGTAGCGTGGCGTCGTATCGTTGTGGAACCCGTGGTTCGTGCCCGGATAGACGAACGCCTGATACACCTTCCCGTTCGCCTTCAGCGCCGCCTCGTAGGCTGGCCACCCCGCGTTGACGTTCTCGTCGGTCTCCGCGTAATGCAGCAGCAACGGCGCCTGGATCGCCGGCACGTCCTCCACCGCCGCCTGCCGCCCGTAGAACGGAACCGAGGCCGACAGCTCCGGATAAGCGACCGCGAGCGCGTTGCACACCCCGCCGCCGTAGCAGAAACCCACCGCTCCGACGCTCCCCGTCGAGCCCGGATGGCTCGCCAGAAACTCGTACCCCGCGAAGAAATCCGCCATCAGCTTCGCCCCGTCGAGCTGGGCCTGCAACTCGCGCCCCGCCTCGTCGGTCCCGGGATATCCGCCCAGGGACGTCAAGCCGTCCGGCCCGAGCGCCAGGTATCCGGCCTTGCCCAGCCGCCGCACGACGTCCTCGATGTAAGGGTTCAGGCCGCGGTTCTCGTGGACCACCAGCACCGCCGGCAATGGCCCCTCGACGCCTGCGGGCCGCGCCATCAGCCCGCGCACCACTCCATGCCCCTCCGGCGACGGATACTCCACCATCTCGGTCACGATCGCCGGATCGTCCGCGGGCACCTGCTGCGCCAGCGCGTAGTCGGGTTTCAACTGGTCCAGCAGGACCGCGGCGGAAACGCCGCCGACCGTATACTTGGCGGCGTGGTCGAGAAACGCTCGCTTCGACATGCGTCCGTGAACATACCCGTCGTACAGCTCCAGAATCCGCTTGTCGAATTCGCTGGCCTTCTTGCGGATGGTCATGTCGCCTCTCCCTGGTTGCTCATTCTGCCTCCAGCCTAGATCCGCCACAGCGCGCCGCCGTCAAATTTTCCGTGAGGTCCGCCGTGGCATCCGAAACGCCAGCAGCGGCTTCAGCAGCGGGCTCGCGAACCGGTCCAGATCGAGATGCTCGTGCACCCCGACCGTCTCCTCGCCGTCGATCCGCGTCCGCACCATCGATCGTGAATAGAACGGCACGTCCAGCATCGCCATCTCCTGCCGCGGTCGATAGCCCGCGTCTGCCCGCATCCCCCGCTTCAACGCCCAGAACGTCCGCCCCAACGGCGCAGCCGCCGGCGCCTGATGCGGCTCTGCGCGCCCCTCCCGGTCAAAGCGGAGCCCAAGCTCCAGCCGGCTGCCGTCGCGGCGCATCGCGTCGTAAACCGTCATTGCGCCGTCCTCCACCGGCATCCTTGCCCAGGTCCAGTTCCGGAAATCCGCCTCGAGCGCGCGCGTCCCGAAGTTTGCGTCGAAGTACCCGTGTCCGGACCATCGCCAGCCGGGGCGGTCGATCTCCACGTCGATCCGCGCCACTGGCGCGAAGGGTCGCCAGACATGCGCGCCATCCGGGTCTAGCCGTGCCTCGATCGCCGTCACCGCCAGCGGCCGCAGCACGATCCGGCCCTTGAGCCGTGTCAGATGCGGCACCGCCACCTCGTCCAATTCTATGTTCAGCGCGTCGTCGCGCCATTCCAGCGCGCTCGGGCCCACCTGAAACCGATCCGCGGTCTGGACGACCGCGTCGATCCCGCGCTCCGTCATCGCCCAGCGCCCGCCGCGACCGCAGAGCACGACATTGATCGAGCAATGGTCGTGCGGCCGCTTGCGCCCGGCCCAGCCGTAATAGGGCGAGAACACCGACCCGATGAACCCGATCACGGTGATTGCGCGGAGCCCGTCATCTGAGATCCCGTCGACGTACCACCAGGCGTAGCCGTCCGGCGCCACGCTCAGGTCGAAACGCGGTCGCTGATGATCGCCGCGGCCGCGAGCCGGCCCGACAGGCAACTCATCGCCACGCCCGGTCCCGGATGCGCCCCCCCCCCTGCGAGATAGAGGCCCGGCAAACGTGTCCGCGTCATCGGCCGGCGGAACGTCGCCATCGTCCCGTGGGGCGCCGCCCCGTAGATCGCACCCATCGTCCCGGGGAACAGTCGGGCGAACTCCGCCGGCGTGGTCAGTGCCTCGGCCGGATCGGGCGGCGTCAGCGTCAGGCCCATTCGGGTGAGCCGGTCGAATACGCGTCTCTGACATTTTTCGATCTCCTCGGGCGACGGCGCCACGTCGCCGGTCGCGGGCGCGTTCATGATCATCATCAGCCGCTCCAAGCCGTCGGGCGGCGTCCGCGCCGGAAGCCGGTCCTGCGCGCAGATATAGAGCGTCGGCTCGCGCGGCAGTCGTCGGGCGCGGAAAATGTCGTCGAACTCCGCCCGGTAGTCCGAGCTGAAGAACACATTGTGATGGTCGAGGGCGAACCCGTCCGGTCGACCGGCGAAGGTCCAGACCCAGGCCGAGAGCGAGCGTTGCGCGAGGAGAAGCGTAGGCGCCGCGCCCCGCACCGCGCGGCCCAGCAACCCGCCCGACAGCGCCGACGGATCGCCGTTGAACACCACCGCATCGGCCGGGACATGTTCGCCGTCGGTAAGCGTCACGCCGATGACGCGCCCGGCCCTCACGCGGATCTCGCGCGCGAGGGTTGTTCGACGGATCGTTGCGCCGCGCGCGGTCGCGAGATCGGCGATCGCCAGCGCCAGCGCCGCCATGCCGCCGTCGACGTACCAGACGCCCGCCGCCTCCGCGCGCCAGATCAGCACCATGATCGCCGGACTGAGAAACGGCGAGCCCCCGACGTAGGTCGTGTACCGCGCAAAGATCTGGGCCAGCCGCTTGTCGGCGAATTGCGCGCTCACCGCACGCCACATGCTCGAAAACGGGGCCATCGCCGGAAGGAGGCGCAGCGCGTCGCCCGCCACAGCCCCCGCCACGCCGAGCGGCGTCGGGCGCGGGTTGTTCATCACCGGCGCCTCGAAGGCCTCGAACAGCAGCCGCGCGCGGGCGGTGAAGGCGCGGAACTCCGCCGCCGCCCGCGGCCCTGCGAAGTCGGCCACCGCCGCCTCGGACCGTTCGGCTTCCGCGAACAGATCGAGCCTCGAGCCGTCGTCCCAGGCGTGTCGCGCCAGCACCTCGGCGCGTATCATCCGGACGTGGGCGTCGAGTGACTCGCCGACGGCGTCGAACAGTTCCTCGAACACCGGGCGCATGGTCAGAACGGTCGGTCCGGCGTCGACCGGCCCTGCGGCTGACGGCAGCCGGCGCGCCTTGCCGCCCACCTCCGCCGCGGCCTCGCACAGCGTGACCTGCCGACCCGCTGCGGCGAGCGCGAGCGCGGCGCTTAGCCCCGCGACGCCGCCCCCCACCACGACGACCCGCTCCGCGAACGGACCCGGCAAATCGCGCGATGAAGCCTCCATTCAATTTGCCCGCTAAAGAACCACGGTCGGCAGCCAAGTATCCTAGGCTTCCGAGACCACATCGACAGCCCAGGAAATCGGCGTTCGCGACTCCAGCTCAGGCGCGACGATCATTGACAGAAGCTTCGCGAGTGTCCAGTGTAGTTTACAGATGAGTGTCTAATGAGTGGAACACTCGGTTTCAGTGCGAGGGGCGATGGACATCAGCGGCCGGATCGAGACTACTCTGAAAGCGGCCATGACCGCCGCCACGATCCATTCGGCGCCGCCGAAACTCGCCGGGGCGATGAAACACGCGCTGTTTCCGGGCGGCGCCCGCGTGCGTCCGCAGCTCGCGATGGCGGTGGCGCTGGCCTGCGGCGACGACGCGCCGGAGCTTTCGAACGCCACTGCCGCCAGCATCGAGATCATCCATTGTGCGAGCCTCGTCCACGACGACATGCCGTGTTTCGACGACGCCGATCTGCGCCGCGGCAAGCCGACCGTGCATGTGGCGTTCTCCCAACCGCTGGCGCTGCTCGCCGGCGACGCGCTGATCGTGCTCGCTTTCGACGTGCTGGCGCGGGCCGGGGCTCTGGCGCCTGCGCGGCTCGCAGGGCTGGTCGGAACGCTGGCGCGCTCCACCGGGATGCCCGGCGGGATCTGTGCCGGTCAGGGCTGGGAAAGCGAGTGCGAGGTCGATCTGTCGGCCTATCACCGTGCCAAGACCGGCGCGCTTTTCGTTGCCGCGACGACGATGGGCGCGATGGCGGCGGGCCGCGAGCCCGGTCCCTGGATCGAACTCGGGGCCTGCATCGGCGAAGCGTTCCAGGTGGCGGACGACCTGCGCGACGCGCTGTTGACCGAGGCCGAACTCGGCAAGCCCGTGGGCCAGGACGCCATCCACGCCCGCCCCAACGCCGTGGCGCAACTGGGCGTCGCGGGCGCGGTGAGCAAGCTCCACGACATCCTCGGCGGCGCCCTCGCGTCGATTCCCGCGTGTCCGGGCGAGCTCGCCCTGCGCGAGATCGTGCGCCTTCAGGCCAAGCGCCTCACACCAATCGAATTCGCGCAGTACGCCGCCTGAGCGCATGCGCTTTGCCAGCCTGCGCGCCGCGTGGCGCGCGTTTCGCAATGCGCGGATCGCCGATCCCGCATTCCAGGATTGGGCCGCCGGCTTTCTTCCGACCCGACCGATTGCAAGGGTCCAGGCGGAACGGCTTCATGATATCGTGTCAGGCTTCGTCCATTCACAGGCGCTGCTCGCCTGCGTCGAGCTCGGCGTCTTCGAGCAACTCGCGACCGGCCCCCTGACCCTGTCCGAACTGGCCGACCGCATCGGTCTCGCGCCCGAACGCGCCGGGCGGCTTGCGCAGGCCGCCGCGTCGCTGCGCCTCCTCGACTGTGTCGGTACGGACTCCTACGCGCTCGGCCCCCTCGGCGCGGCGCTGCTCGGCGCGCCTGGCGTCGCGGAAATCGTCCGGCACCACGCGCTGCTTTACCGCGACCTCGCCGACCCCGTGGCGCTGCTGCGCGATCAGGCGGACCCCGAGCTGCAGCGGTTCTGGGCCTATGTCGGCGGTCGGCGGACCGATGACCTGCCGGCCGAGACTGCCGCTGCGTACTCGCGGCTGATGGCGGCGACCCAAAGCATGGTGGCGACCGAGACGCTCGCCGCGCGCCCGCTCGACGGGGTTCGGCGCCTGCTCGACGTGGGCGGCGGCGAAGGGGCGTTCCTCGGCGCCGCGCTGCGCGCCACCCCGGGCCTGACCGGCGTCGTGCTCGACCTGCCGGCCGTCGCGGTTCGCGCCTCCGCGCGACTCGCCGCCGACGGTTTCGCCGCCCGTACGCAGGTTGTCGGCGGCAACTTTCGCGACGGCCCGTTGCCGACGGGCGCGGACGCGATCAGTCTCGTTCGCGTCCTCTACGATCACGACGACGATGTAGTGGCCAGCCTGCTCGCGCGCGTCCACGCCGCCCTTCCGCCCGGTGGCCTGCTGATCGTCTCCGAGCCGATGTCGGGCGGCGAGCGGCCGACCCGGTGGGGCGACGCCTACTTCGGTTTCTACACGCTCGCGATGACCACCGGCCGCCCACGTTCGGCTGTGCGTCACGCCGAGATGCTGCGCGCAGCCGGCTTCGCGCGGATCGTGCGCCATCCCACGCGGCATCGTTTCGTGACCTCGGTGCTCAGCGCGCGGCGGCTCCGATAAGTTGACTTAAGCTGTAACGAATGGTTGACATCAAAAACTGTCAAGCTAACATGACATAGTGAAATCGGCGGCCCGGCGCGGCCCAGCGCCTAGACAGACGAGGAGAGGCCCAGATGGAGACCAGAGCGGTCCTGCTCGAAGCGCCAGGCAGGCTTTCGCTCGAACGTCTTCCGCTGAACGCCCCGGGACCCAAAGACATCGTGGTGCGCGTCAGCCATTCGGGCATCTCCACCGGCACCGAGAAGCTTTTTTACACCGGGAAGATGCCGCCGTTCCCGGGCATGGGCTATCCGCTAGTTCCGGGCTACGAATCGTTGGGCGAGATCGTCGAAGTGGGTTCCGATTCGGGCCGCCGCGTCGGGGAGACGGTGTTCGTTCCGGGCGCCGACTGCTACGGCCCAGTCCGCGGCCTGTTCGGCGGAGCTTCGCGCACGGTCGTCACTGGCGGCGACCGCGTCATCGCGCTCGACGGCGGCGTCGGACCTGAGGGCGCGTTGTTCGCTCTGGCCGCCACTGCGCGGCACGCCGTCGCCGGCCTCGGCCACGATCTGCCGGAGCTGATCGTCGGCCACGGCGTCCTCGGCCGGCTGATCGCCCGCATCACGCTGGCCGCCGGCGGTCGCCCGCCGGTCGTTTGGGATCTTGACGCGGAGCGCCGCACCGGCGCCGTCGGCTACGTCACGGTTCACCCCGACGACGATCCGCGCCGCGACTATCGCACCATCTTCGACGTGTCCGGCGACAGCGGCATTCTCGACGTCCTGCTCGGTCGAATGGCCAAAGGCGGCGAGATCGTTCTCGCCGGGTTTTACTCCGAACTGAAGTTCGCATTTCCGACCGCGTTCATGAAGGAGGCGCGTATCCGCGTCGCCGCCGAGTGGAACCGCGATGACATGCTTGCGACCCGGATGCTGGTCGAGGATGGCGCGCTCTCGCTCGGCGGCCTCATCACGCATACGGCCCCGGCGACCGACGCCGCGATCGCCTATTCGACCGCCTTCGGCGACCCCACCTGCCTGAAGATGATCCTGGACTGGAAAGGCTGCGCATGACCCTTGAGCTCAAGATCCCGACCGACGGGTCCAGCATCGCCGCCAATGACGCGGCCTTGCGCGCCGAGGCCCACGCGCCGCTTGGCGAGATTCCGGTGCGCGAGGCGACCAAGGATACGCAGATCATCGCGATCTACGGCAAGGGCGGCATCGGCAAGTCCTTCACGTTGGCGAACCTCAGCTGCATGATGGCCGAACAAGGCAAGCGCGTGCTGCTGATCGGCTGCGATCCGAAATCCGACACCACGTCACTGCTGTTCGGCGGCAAGGCTTGCCCGACGATCATCGAGACCTCCGCCCGCCGCAAGCTCGCCGGCGAAGAGGTCGCGATCGGCGACGTCTGCTTCAAGCGCAACGGCGTTTTCGCGATGGAGCTCGGCGGTCCCGAGGTCGGTCGAGGCTGTGGCGGGCGCGGCATCATCCACGGCTTCGAGCTCTTGGAAAAGCTCGGCTTCCACGACTGGGACTTCGACTACGTGCTGCTTGATTTCCTCGGCGACGTCGTCTGCGGCGGCTTCGGCCTGCCGATCGCGCGGGACATGTGCCAGAAGGTCATCGTCGTCGGCTCGAACGATCTGCAATCGCTCTATGTCGCAAACAATGTCTGCTCAGCGGTCGAATACTTCCGCAAGATGGGCGGCAACGTCGGGGTCGCCGGCATGGTCATCAACCGGGACGACGGCACCGGCGAGGCGACCGCCTTCGCCAACGCAGTCGGTATCCCGATCCTCGCCACGATCCCCGCGAACGACGACATCCGCCGCAAGTCCGCTAACTACCAGATCGTCGGCACCAGTGCGAGCCAATGGGGCCCGCTGTTCGCCGAACTCGCCGAGAACATCGCCGGCTCCATCCCCAACCGCCCGCACACGCTGACCCAGGACGGGCTGCTTGCGCTCTTCTCCGCCAAGGACACCGGCGGCGACATCCGGCTCGAACCCGCCACCGACGCCGACATGCGCGGCAAGCACTACGCACCGAAACCCTCGCTCGAAGTGGTCTATGACAATGTTTGATCTCATTGAACTCGATCATGTCGAAACGGCGCTGCGCCGGCTTGCGACCGGCGATACGCGGCCCGCATTCCGCACGGTCGATCCGGCCCCCGCGGATCACCCGAAGGGCGACATCTCCCGTTGTCCGTTTCACAACGGCGCGCTCGCACAGAGCAAGATCGCGGCATGACGCTCGCTCCCCGACTTGACGCCAGCGACGACGACCCGGTCGCGACCGACGCGGTCGCCGCTCCCGCGGATGGCCTCGGCTGTCATTCCGGCGCCGATAAGATGCGCGCCGAAGCGATGCGCGGCGGTAACGCCGAACTGTTGGAGAGGTTCGCGAGCGACTATCCCCAAGGCCCGCACGACAAGCCGCAGAGCATGTGCCCCGCCTTCGGAAGCTTGCGCGTCGGCCTGCGAATGCGCCGCGTCGCCACCGTGCTTTCGGGCTCGGCCTGCTGCGTCTACGGACTGACCTTCGTCAGCCATTTCTACGGCGCCCGCCGCTCGGTCGGTTACGTGCCGTTCAATTCCGAATCGCTCGTCACCGGCAAGCTGTTCGAGGATATCCGCGAGGCGGTCCACGATCTCGCCGATCCTGAACGCTACGACGCCATCGTGGTGACGAACCTCTGCGTACCGACCGCATCCGGTGTGCCGCTGCGCCTGTTGCCCGACCAGATCGACGGCGTGCGCATCGTCGGCATCGACGTGCCCGGCTTCGGCGTCCCCACCCATGCCGAGGCCAAGGATGTTCTCGCAGGCGCGATGCTCGCCTACGCCCGCCGCGAGGTCGAAGCGGGCCCGGTGCCGGCGCCGAAGGGCGGCAAGTCCGATCGCCCCACGGTTACGCTGCTCGGAGAGATGTTCCCCGCCGACCCGATGTCGATCGGCGCGCTGCTCGCCCCGCTCGGCCTCGCCGCCGGACCTGTCGTCCCCTGCCGCGAATGGCGCGAGCTGTATGCCGCCCTCGACTGCGGCGCGGTCGCTGCGATCCATCCGTTCTACACCGCTGCGATCCGCGAGTTCCAGGCCGCCGGTCGCCCGGTGCTCGGCTCCGCCCCGGTTGGAGTAGAAGGAACCGAAGCCTGGCTCCGCGCCGTCGGCGATATCTTCGGCGTGCCAACAGGCAAGATCGGCGACGCGCAGAACGTGGTCCTGCCCGCCATTCGTGCGGGTCTCGCCGCCAATCCCGTCAAGGGCACGATCACGCTCTCGGGTTACGAGGGCTCGGAACTGCTGGTCGCCCGCCTGCTGATCGAGTCCGGGGCCGACATTCCTTACGTCGGGACCGCCTGCCCGAAAACGCCATGGAACACCGAGGACGCCGCATGGCTCCGCGGCCGCGGCGTAACAGTGAAGTTCCGCGCCAGCCTCGAGGACGATTGCGCCGCGATGGAGGCGATCCGCCCGGATCTCGCCATCGGCACGACACCCGTCGTGCAGAAGGGCAAGGAAATGGGCGTTCCGTCGCTGTACTTCACCAACCTGATCTCCGCCCGCCCGCTGATGGGCGTCGCGGGCGCGGGCCAACTCGCACAGGTCGTCAACACCGCCATCGCCAACAAGACCCGCATGGAAACAATGCGTGCGTTCTTCGACGGCGCAGGCACGGGCGACACCGCTGGCATCTGGGAAGGGACGCCGAACGTCCAGCCCGAGTTTCGCGCCCGCCACGCCAAAAAGCTCGAAAAGCAGGCCCGCGCCGCGGCCGCAGCGGAGATGATCTGATGCTGGTCATCGATCACGACCGGGCCGGGGGCTATTGGGGGGCGGTCTACGCCTTCACGGCGATGAAGGGCCTGCAGGTCGTCATCGACGGCCCGGTCGGTTGCGAGAACCTGCCGGTCACGTCGGTGCTGCACTACACCGACGCCTTGCCGCCGCACGAACTGCCCATCGTCGTCACCGGCCTGGCCGAAGAGGAAATGGGCCGCGGCACCGAGGACTCGATGAAGCGCGCCTGGGGAACGCTCGATCCGGCGCTGCCCGCCGTGGTCGTCACCGGTTCGATCGCCGAGATGATCGGCGGCGGGGTCACCCCGCAGGGAACTAACATCCAGCGCTTTTTGCCGCGCACCATCGACGAGGACCAGTGGCAGGCCGCCGACCGCGCGATGACCTGGGCCTTCACCGAATTCGGCATGACCAAAGGCCGGATGCCCAAGGAGACGGCACGGCCCGAGGGCGCTTCGCCTCGCGTCAACATTCTTGGGCCAATGTATGGCACGTTCAACATGCCCTCCGACCTGCACGAGATCCGCCGCCTGATCGAAGGGATCGGCGCCGAGGTGAACATGGTCATGCCGCTCGGCGCGCATGTCGCCGACATGCCGAAGCTGGTCAACGCCGACGCCAATGTCGTCATGTACCGCGAGTTCGGCCGCGGCCTCGCCGAAGTTCTCGCGAAACCGTACCTGCAGGCCCCCATCGGGCTCGACAGCACGACGAAATTCCTGCGCAGCCTCGGCGCGATGCTCAGCCTTGACCCCGAGCCGTTCATCGAGAGGGAAAAGCATTCCACCATCAAGCCGCTGTGGGATCTGTGGCGCTCGGTCACCCAGGATTTCTTCGCCACGGCTTCGTTCGCCATTGTCGCCAACGAAACGTACGCGCGTGGCATCCGCAGCTTCCTCGAGACGGACATGGGCCTGCCCTGCGCCTTCGCGGTCGCCCGCACGGCCGGCAAGAAGACCGACAACGACGCCGTTCGCGCGATGATCCACGCCAAGCGCCCGCTGGTCGTCCTCGGCTCGATCAACGAGAAGATGTACCTCGCCGAGATGTCCGGGGGCTTCGGCCCAAAACCGGCGTTCATCCCCGCGAGCTTTCCCGGCGCCGCGATCCGGCGCGCCACCGGCACGCCGTTCATGGGGTACGCCGGCGCCACGTATCTGGTGCAGGACGTCTGCAACGCGCTGTTCGACGCGCTGTTCCATATCTTGCCGCTCGGCTCGGAGATGGACGCGGCGCAATCGACGCCGACCAACCTGCGCCGCGATCTGCCATGGGATCTCGACGCCCAGGCGCTGCTCGACGAGATCGTCGCGTCGCATCCGGTTCTCACCCGCATATCCGCAGCCAAGTCGCTTCGTGACGAAGCCGAGAAACGCGCGCTCGACGGCGGCCACGCCCGCGTCGAGCGCACCACCGTCGCCAGCCTGCAGCCCGGCTCGGGCCGAAGCTGAACGAACCGAAGAAAGGGAAAACAGAATGACCGCACAGACCCACACCGGCCACGCGCACCGGGTCCGGTACGCCAGCCGCATGGAATACGCATTCTACTTCACCCTGATCCTGATGATCTCGTTGCCCACGGCGCTCGTCCGCTCGGTCCTAGCTGACCGCGGCGCCGACAAGCATCGCTTCTTCGTGTCGGAGGCCTGGGCGATGGCCCAGCGCGTGACGCCGCAGATCTTCTCCGCCTGAGACGACGGAGTTCCGCTATCCGCTCCCGGAAACGGGAGTGGGTAAGCCTGACAAGCAACTGTCTGGCTCCCTGGCCGCGAGGTTTCTGCGGCACAGTCTAACTATCCGGAGGACAGTTAATGGCTGAAAATACCGGCCTGTCGTTTACAGGTTTAACCGATGACCAGGCCCAAGAACTGCACAGCGTCTACATGAGCGGGTTGTACCTCTTTTCAACCGTAGCGATCGTAGCACACCTCGCAGTCTTCATCTGGCGCCCGTGGTTCTGAGAAAGGCTCGAAAATGAGCAAGTTTTACAAAATCTGGCTGGTCTTCGACCCCCGCCGCGTCTTCGTGGCGCAGGGCGTGTTCCTGTTCCTGCTGGCGGTGATGATCCATCTCGTGCTGCTCTCGACCGACCGCTTCAACTGGTTCGAACAGTCGGCCCTCAAGTATCGCACGGCCGTCGTAGTCGTTGAATAACCGTGCTGCCCTTAGCTGCGGGCGGGCCGCCCGCCCGCAGCGGACCCGACCATAACCACGGCGCGAGGCCGATCGCTTGGCCCCGACCGCTGACACGGAGACCGAAGGCATGGCCTTGCTCAGCTTCGAGAAAAAATATCGCGTGCGCGGAGGGACGCTCATCGGAGGTGATCTCTTCGATTTCTGGGTGGGCCCGTTCTTCGTTGGCTTCTTCGGGGTCGCCACCTTCTTTTTCTCCGCGCTCGGCACGATCCTCATCTTCTGGGGCGCGGCGCTTGGCGACACCTGGAACCCCTGGCTCATTTCGATCGCCCCGCCCGACATCTCGTACGGGCTTGGCATCGCGCCGCTGGCCGAAGGCGGGCTCTGGCAGATCATCACCGTCTGCGCCCACGGCGCGTTCATCTCCTGGGCGCTACGCGAGGTCGAGATCGCGCGCAAGCTCGGCATCGGCTATCATGTGCCGATCGCCTTCGGCTTCGCGATCCTCGCCTACTCGACGCTCACGGTGTTCCGGCCGATGCTGCTGGGCGCCTGGGGTCACGGTTTTCCGTACGGCATCTTCAGCCATCTCGACTGGGTGTCGAACGTCGGCTACCAGTACCTGCACTTCCACTACAATCCTGCGCATATGCTTGCAGTGACGTTCTTCTTCACCACCACGCTCGCGCTCTCGCTTCATGGCGGCCTCGTCCTCTCCGCGACGAACCCTCCCAAGGGGCAGGAAATCAAGTCGCCGAGCCACGAGGATACCTTTTTCCGCGACTTCATCGGCTACTCGGTCGGCACGCTCGGCATCCACCGCCTCGGGCTCCTGCTGGCGCTGAACGCCGGCTTCTGGAGCGCGGTCTGCATCATCATCTCCGGGCCGTTCTGGACCAAGGGCTGGCCGGAATGGTGGAACTGGTGGCTCGACCTGCCGATCTGGGGGAACTGAATCATGGCCGAATACTATAATATCTTTACCCAGGTGCAGGTCGCGGGCCATCCCGAGATGGGGGTGGCCGGCGGGGGGGCCGAACTCGGCCGCATCGGCCAGCCCGGCTTTTCCAAGCTGATGGGCTGGATCGGCAACGCCCAGGTCGGACCGATCTACCTCGGCTCCTACGGGCTCATCTCCATCGTCTCCGGGATCCTGTGGTTCAACATCGTCGGCCTGAACATGCTGGCGTCCGTGGATTTCCAAGTCGGCCAGTTCGTCCGCCAGTTGTTCTGGCTGGCGCTCGAGCCGCCGGGGCCCGAGCACGGCCTGTCGATCCCGCCGCTCAACGACGGCGGCTGGTTCATAATCGCCGGCTTCTTCCTGCTGGTCTCGGTGATGACGTGGTGGGTGCGGAGCTACAAGCGCGCACAGGCGCTCGGCATGGGCTACCACGTCTGCTGGGCTTTCGCCGCGGCGATCTGGCTATTCCTGGTGCTCGGCCTGATCCGGCCAATCCTGATGGGCTCCTGGTCGGAGGCGGTGCCCTACGGCATCTTCCCGCATCTCGACTGGACCACCGCCTTCTCGATCCGCTACGGCAACCTTTTCTACAACCCGTTCCATGCGCTATCGATCACGTTCCTGTATGGCTCGACGTTGCTCTTTGCGATGCACGGCGCCACCATCCTCGCCGTCTCCCGCTTCGGTGGCGACCGTGAGATCGAACAGATCGTCGACCGCGGCACGGCGACCGAACGCGCGGCGCTGTTCTGGCGCTGGACGATGGGGTTCAACGCCACGATGGAAGGCATCCACCGCTGGATATGGTGGTTTGCGATCCTGACGCCGATCACGGGCGGGATAGGGATCCTGTTGACCGGCACCGTAGTCGACAACTGGTATCTGTGGGCGGTCGAACACAACTTCGCGCCTTCCTACGAGCCGGCGATGGGCGCGGGCGGTTACGTGACCCCTGAGACTGGAAACTGACATGGCAAAGTCTAGACAGCAGATCCGCGATGAAATGACTGGCCTCCTCTTGCGGGGGGGCCTGATCGGGGTCATCGCTTTCGCCGCCGCGGTCGCCTTCATGGTGATCCCCATCCAGATCGGCAAGATCTGGCCGACCACCTCGATCCAGACCGGCTATCGCGGCACCGGTATGGACGTGATCAGGTTCGACACCCAGATCGCGGCGACCGTGGCGGCCAACACGCCGCCGGTCCTCGGCGCTCCGATCCCCCCCGAAGCCGGGGCGCCGCTCGAGGGCGACGCCTACCCCTTCGCGGAGGCCGCCGGCGTCGGCAACCTGACGGTCGCGAACTTCGATCGCCTGAACGCCGCGATCGCGGTTTGGGTCGCGCCTGAAGCCGCGTTCGGGGCGTCGGACGGCTATCTTCAGGCGATATCCGTGCGTCACCTCGAAATGACGCGGGCGATCAACGACGAGTGGGACGCGCATGTCGGCCCGACCGGGGTGAACTGCTACACGTGCCACCGGGGCGAAAGCGTTCCGCTCGACACCTGGTTCTCCCCCGAGCCGCTGAACAACTGGGCCGGTCCGAACGCGATGTTTCAGAACCAGGCGACGGCGATGAACTACTCCACCGCGCTGCCGGTGGATGCGATGCAGACCTATCTGCTCGAGACCGAGCAGCTGGTCGGCGTGAACGGCTATGACTCCCGAAACACGACGGGCGAGCCGGGCGCGTCGATCTACCACACCTACCAGACTTTCTCGCTGATGCAGCATTTCGCGAACAGTCTCGGGGTCAACTGCACCTACTGCCATAACACACGCTCGATCGCCGATCCCGCCGGCTTCACGCCGCAATGGGCCTCGGCGCAGATCGGTCGGGCGATGACGCAGGACATCAACAACACCTGGATCGTGCCGGATCTCGAGCTTCTCCCGCCCGAACGTCTCGGTCCGCTCGGCGACCCGGCCAAGGTGAATTGCGCGACCTGCCACCTCGGCGCGCCGCAGACCTTCAACGGCGAGAGTGCGGTTGTCGATTTTCCCGAGCTGGTCAGCGCCGAGCCGGTCTACGAATGACGACGCGGCGCACGCCGCCGCGCGTGCGCCCGTCCGCCGACACCTGCGCGTCCTCAAACCTGCAGGCAAACTCCAGGCCGCCGGGCGATCCGGCGGCCCTTTTTTTGCTTTGATGGAAGCGCGCGCGATGTTGCATGGCCACGGCAACACGAGTCTGAATTGAGCGGCAGCGGACAGCGACTTTGCGATGAGATGACGGGGCAGGGCAAGAAGCGGCGATAGGTCGACGCGGCCGACCCCGCGATTTGCGTTCCTTCGAGAAAACGCGAACCGCTGGAGCAAGCTGGAGGGTCAGCGCGTCGGTTCGGCGCCGTCGCCTTCGAGCAGGGCGCCCAGGAAGCCACCGATCGGGGCGGCGATTGCCAGCATGCTGCGCGCGGCGGCGAGGCTCGGCTCGCCGAGTTGCGGCAGCGGCGCGTCGAACGCGGTCTCCGGCGTCAGCGTCGCGAGGTCGGGCGCCGCCGTCTCGGTGGGAGCCGCCTCGCCGGTCTGGGCCGCCATGAAGCGGGCCATCGCACGGCGTTCGGGGTCGGTCTCGCCCGCGTCGATGCGGTCCCAGTCGCCCGAAGCCCATGCGTAAGGCTGGGCCTGCGCGTCGGCGCCCGCCTCGGCGAGCAGCGCAATCGCGGCCTTGGGTTGGCCTTCACGCGCGAGGGCGGTCGCGCGCAGCGTCAGGGCGTCCGGGCCGGCGAGCCCATCGAGATTGGCGAGGGAGGATTGCGCGTCGCCGACGGCGAGATCGGCGCGCGCCGCGATCAGACGGCTCGCGACGTCGCCGCGCGACAGAGGCCCGGCGAGCACGCCCAGCGAAGCGTTCGGCAGGCCCACGTCGATCAACCGGGCGGCGATGGCGGCGCGGGTGGCGTCGGCATCGGGCGTCGCCGGGATCAGGTCGGCGGCGTCGAGGATCGTCTCGGCATAGGCGCCCGGCCCGACATGCTCAGGTTCGGCGGCCCCGAGCACGGTCTGGCCGAGCTGGGCGAAGCGCTCGCGCGCGTCGGGAAGGTCAGCCGATGCGGCGCGGACTTCGGCCACAGCGTCGGCGAGCGCGCCGCCTTGCGCCAGCGCCTCGACGAGAAGGCTGCGCAACGCGGCCTCGCGCGGATCGCCGCGCTGCTGGACCGCGGCGCCGCGAAGGTCGAGGAGAACCCGTTCAGGCACAACCAGGCCTTCGTCGAGGGCCAGCCGCGTCATCGCGATCAGCGCGTCGACGCCGTTGTAGGCGTTGCTTTCGGCAAGGGCGCTCAGGTTCGCCAGCGCGTCGCGGGTGCGGCCTTCGGCGGCGAGGAGCAGGGCGGTCGCGAACCGCAGTTCGACGGTTGGCGGCGCGCCGGGCCGGGTCAGCGTGACCTCGATCAGCCGCGCCTCGGCGGTGCGGTCCGCATCGAGGAGACGCAAGATCAGCGTGGGGCCGACCACGGCGCGCAGGTCGGGCGGCAGATCCGCGAAGGCCGCCTGCACCGTGGCGAAATGCTCGGCGTCGTGGTATGCGGGAGCTGCGCCGGCGATCGCGAGCCAAAGTCCGTGCCGCCCCGGGCAGGCGAGGTCAAGCGCCAGCGGACCGTGGGGATCGACCGGGCGACCCTCGACGGTGCGTGCGAGATCGGCGAGAAGCGGGCGGTCGGGAAACTCGGCCCCGAAATCCTCGAGCAGGCTCTCGGCCTCCGCGCCGAACCCGAAACGGATATAGAGGCGGGCGAGGTCGCGCAATGCGCGCGGTTCCGGACGGTCGAACTCGCCGACTATCCCGCGCATCAGCTGTGGGGTCTGGGCGTGGAGCGCGAGGCCGTTCGTCCAGCGCCCCACGTCGAGCGCGTCGTCGGAAACGCATGGGTCCGGCTCCTCCGCGCGTCTTGCGGCGCGCTTTGCCGCGAGCGTGGCGTTGTCGCGATCAAAGACTGTCATGGCCTCGATCTGCTCGTGCAGCATCAGGTCGGCGAGGCCGTCGGCCGGCGTCGCGCTTTTAGGAGCGGGCGCCTGCGGAGCCCCGGACTCCTCCTCCGCAACGGTTTCCCGATGCATGGCGTGTTCGGCTGCAACGGCGTCGATGACTTCGATCGGTTCCGCCGGCTGAACGGGAGCGGGTTCCGGTTCGGGCTGGGCCGCATCGGGCGCGAGCAGGACCAGGCCCTGATCGGCGGCCCGCGACAGCTGTTGCAGCAGCACGGATTCCGCCGAGGCAACCGCGGTCGACTCGCGTTCGGCCTGAGCCTCGGCGGCGCTCGCGGCGTCATCGCTGGGGCCCACCGTCTCGGGTTCGACGGGCGCCTCGGCCGCCGCGTCCGCCGACTGCGACCCGGGAACCGGTTGCGATGCCGCGCTCTCGGTAGCGGACGCCGCTGTGCGGTCCCCGACGTCGAGCGCGAGGTGGCGCGCCGCGACGAAGGAAGCGGTGATCCGGCAGTCGCAATTCACCGTGACGTCGACGCGCGTGCCCAGGGCCGTAACCCGCGACGCGATCGCCGTGACGCGTGTGCGCGGGATCCGGTCGAAGACGCCCGCGGTGCCGAAGTCGATCCGGCGGCCGGGAAAAAAGATCGTCGCGGCGCCGGGCGCGGTTTCGAGCGACCATTCGGTCGCCGGATCGATCGCCATGACGACGCGGGTGAATCCGTTGTGTTCGCCGGTGCGGATCGGCCCGCCATTCTGCGCGACCTGCGCGGCGGCCGGCAGTGCGGCGAGAGCCGCGAGAACGGCCAGAATGGCGCGGATCACGCCGCGAGGCTCTGTTTGGAGGCCTTCAGCGCGTCCTCCAGTGCGCCATAGCTCGGGCGGACGCCGGCGGGCGTGTTCTGGCGGCCGACCTCGACGCAGATGTTCGGCGCGTGCTGATACAGGGCCGCGACCATGACTTCGCGGATCAGGTTGTAAAAATGCTGGTCCTCGTCGATGACCGCCTTCACGCGGACGGCGAACGGACCGACGAAGCCGTAGGCGAGGAACACGCCGAGAAAGGTGCCGACCAGCGCCCCGCCGATCATCTTGCCGAGGATTGCGGGCGGCTGGTCGATGGAGGCCATGGTCTTGATGACGCCGAGCACGGCGGCGACGATGCCGAGCGCCGGCAGGCCGTCGGCCATCGTCTGCAGCGCGTGCGCAGAATGCTGTGCGTTAACATAATTCTGTTCGATGCGCTTGGACAGCACCTCTTCGACCTGGTGGGGGTCATCGTAGTTCAGCGAGGCCGAGCGCAACGTGTCGCAGATCAGTGCGACGGCCTCGCCGTCCGCGAGGATCCGCGGATAGGCGCCGAAGATCGGCGAGGCGCCGGGGTCTTCGATATGGCCGTCGAGCTCGACCGGGTTCTGCCGGGCGATCCGGATCAGCTGGAACATCAGGCATAGCAGATCCTGGTAGTCCCGGGGCTTCCAATGCGGGCCCTTGAACACCTTGCCGACGTCTTTCACGGTATGCTTGATCCCGTGCATGTCGTTCGAGAGGACGAAGGCGCCGAGAGCCGCGCCACCGATCATCATCATTTCGTAGGGCAGGGAATGAAGAATGATGCCGATCTTGCCGCCGGCGATGGCATACCCGCCAAAGACCATTACGAAGACAATACAAATTCCGACGATGCCGATCATGAACCGTGAACCCCTCGGCGCCACTCGAGGCGATGCTTTTGGCCTCACGCCTTATGTGACCGCTCGACCTTAAAAAAGGTTCAAGCGCTGGTCATTCCGTTGGAACATTCGCATTTCGGCTCGCGACCGTCAGCGTGATCGCGTAGGCGGCCGACGGCTCCATGCCGGCCAGGATCGCCGCGGCAATCTCCGGGCGAAGCCGCACGAGCAGACCGGAGGCGAAGGTCACGTCCATCTCGCCGAAGATCTTCGCGGCGACGGCGGGCTTCATGTTCTCATAGACTGCCGTCATCGAGGCGATGTCGCGTTCCGCCGCGCTGTCGGCGAGCGCGAGCGTTTCCTCAAGCTGGCGTTGGGCCGTCTCGAACGCGGCGAGCTGCTCGGCGAGCTTGGCTTCGGCGACGTTGAGCGACTGCTGGCGGTCGGCGAGGCGCTTGGCCTCGGCGTCGAGCTGCGCCTCGCGTTCCCGGATCGCGGCGAGCAGGCCCTCGGCCTCGGGCGCGTCGATCGACCCGGCGGAAGGTTCCGGCGCCGCGAGTTCCTGCGCAAGCGCCGCGCCGCTGTCGGCGAACCGCAGCGCCGCCGAGGCAAAGAAACAAAGCACGATAAGTCCGACGCCGCCGACGACGACCGGGTTTCGCGTCGAGGCCATCGCTCAGCGCTCTCTGCCCGAAGCGATCGTACCCAGCGCAACGAGCAGATCCTCCTCGGTCCGCGGTGGCGTGGGCTCTGCCTGCATCCGGCGGCGGATCATCGCTTCGAGCGACTGTGTTCGGCGCGGTTTCGGAACGCCTTCGGGCGCGAGGTCCACATCCGGCTGATCCGCCAGCGCGGCCCCGAACTGGGGCAGCGAAACGAGCCGCGGCCCGAGGCCGTCACGGCGGCGCACGGAAATCGGCTCGTGTTGGGCGGGCGGCGCGGCCGGCCTGCCGGGTGGCGCGACGGTGGGCTCGTCGGCCGGCTGCAAAATGGCGTCGTACCGCGACGGACGGTCGACGCGATCCGAGAGTTGGGCGCGGGCCAGCGGGTCCTTCGTTGCGACGAGGAGCAGGCGGAGCTGACCAGCCGCCGCCTCGGAGCGGGCTGTCAGCTCGCCGAGTTCTCTGCGGCTGTCGCCGGACGCGTCGCGGGCCTCGTCGAGCGTGGTCCGCGCCAGCTCGATCTGGCGCGTCAGCGTGACGATTGCGCCGCCAAGCCCTGAATCAAGCGACTTGAGCGCCTGGACCCGGCGAGAAAGCATCCAGCAATAGATACCCGCGAAGAGCGTCCCTGAGATCAGCAACCCGTCCGTGATAAGGCCCACGATACTTTCCCTCGTCAGTTCAGGATGAATTCGGTAACAAGCAGATCGCGCACGCGGCCCTCGCCGGTCACGACCTGGACCCGCCGCAGCATCTGCGCCCGAAGCCGCTGGATCGCGGCTGGACTTTCGAGATCGCGCACCTCCACCGCCCGCAGATAGGTGTTGAGCGTGTCGAGGATGCGCGGCATCAACATGCTCACCTCGGACGAATACGCGGGCTCGACCTCGAGTTGCCCGGTGAACCGCAGGTGCCGGGCCGCGGAACCGGGTGGAAGCGAAATCATGATCGGCTCCATCGCGACGAAGGCGAACTCGCTCAGGTACGCGGACCCTGCGGCCGCGTCCTCGCCAAGCCCGCCGCTCTCGCCTTGGCTGCCGGCGCCGCCGCCAAGCAGGGCCGACGGATCGATCATCCCGCTCCAGACCGAATAGAAGCCCGCGGCGCCGAGTGTGAGGCCCGCGACCAGCCCGAAGATCAATCCCTTCCTGCCGCCTTTTCGCGGTTTGGCCTCGACCAGCACTGCGTCGGTCACGTCCGCCATCGGAGTCCCTGATTGTTGTGTTCGCGTTCGACCCCGGATTTAGCCGACGCACTCCTAACCAAATGTTAAGTCTGTTGATCTGAATATCGGATCCAAGCAGTCGGCGCCTGACCTCCGCGCCGGACTCCAGCAATTGGAACGAACGGTGCTAGCGCAACTCAAGACATTGTGGAACGGGCTCGATCCGCGCCGGCGGCTGATTGTCGGTCTGAGCGCCCTCGCCATCATCGCGGCCGTCGTCGGCATCGCGCGGGTCGCGACGACGCCGTCGATGGCGTTGCTCTATTCCGGGCTCGACGCCGCCGCCGCCGGAGAGGTGGTCGCGGCACTTGAGGCGCGGGGCGTCGCCTTCGAGGTGCGCGAGCAGGCGATCTACGTCGACGGCGCACAGCGCGACAGCGTGCGCATGGCGCTGGCGACCGAAGGACTACCCGCGAGCGGTCCGGCGGGCTACGAACTCCTCGACACGCTGTCGGGCTTCGGGACCACGAGCCAGATGTTCGACGCCGCCTACTGGCGCGCCAAGGAAGGCGAGCTTGCTCGCACCATCATCGGCGCGTCGAACGTGCGCTCCGCGCGCGTGCATCTGGCCAATCCGGTCAGCCAGCCGTTCTCGCGCACGCCGATGGGATCGGCCTCGGTGACGGTCAGCATGGCGCGCGGTGCGCTCGACGCGGCGCAAGCCGAGGCCATCCGCTATCTGGTCTCCTCCGCGGTTGCGGGCCTCGCGCCCGAAGCCGTCACGGTGATCGACGCGGCGCGCGGCGTCGTGCTGGGCGGGGCCGACAATGGCGACCCCGCAGGCGTCGCCGCCTCGTCGGACCGGGCCGAGGCGCTTCGCCTTAACGTGCAGCGCCTGCTCGAGGCGCGGGTCGGGCCGGGGCGGGCGATCGTCGAGGTCAGCGTCGACACCGCCATGGACAGCGAAACCATCTCCGAGCGGGTCATCGATCCCGCGAGCCGCGTTGCGATCTCGAACGACACCGAGGCGAGCGAGGCGACGTCCTCGGGCCCCGCCCCCGGTGTCACCGTGGCGAGCAATCTGCCCGACGGCGACGCGAACGCCGGGGGGGGCAACAACTCCAGCACGTCGAGTACGACACGGGAGCGGCAAAACTTCGAGGTGTCCGAGACGCTGCGCGAACGCGTGGTCACGCCCGGCCAGGTCCGCCGGATCAGCGTCGCGGTGCTGGTCGACGGTCTGGTCGCGCCCGGACCGGACGGCCAGCCGGAATGGCGCGCTCGCTCGCCCGAGGAGATCGAGACGCTGCGCAGCCTCGTCCAGACGGCCGTTGGCTTCGATCCGGCGCGCGGCGACACGGTGACGATCGAATCGCTGCAGTTCACCGCCCTGCCCGAGCAAGGGTCGCTCGCCGAGCGCTCCGGCAGGGACTGGATCGCCGACAACGCCGCCCGGTTCGTCCAGATCGGCATGCTGGGCGCGATCGTGCTGGCGCTGATGCTTTTCGTCGTTCGGCCGATGGTCTCGCGGCGGCCGGCCGAACCGCTGCCGCAACTGACCGGGCGACCGGGCCCGGGATCGGATGGGGCCGCGCTCGGGGTCGTCGAAGCCGCGGGCGCGACGCAGGGCGACATCTTCCTCAACGGGCCGCCGCCCGCGGTCAGCAAGATCGACCGCCTGCGTGAGGTCATCGGCAATCGCACCGAAGAAAGCTCCCAGATCCTGCGCTCGTGGATCGAAGACCCCGAAACGAACTACTAGGAGATCGCCCCGCCATGAGCGCCTTTCGCCTGCAGACCTTCTCCCCCCGCCCGCCGCCGAGTGCGCAGCCGAACCACCCGGTCCTGACGGAGGCCGACCTGGAGCGGGTGCGCGACGCGGCTTACCGAGAGGGTTTTCTCGCCGCCCAGACCGAGATCACGGCCGCGTTTCGCGACGACGAGACGCGTCTCGCGAGCGATCTCGTCGAGGCGCTGAACGACGCACGCCTGACCAACGAGGCGGCGCGACGCCATGTCATGAACGGATTGGCGCCAACGGTCGCGGCGCTCTGCGGGGCGATCAGCCCGGCGCTGGCCGCAGCGGGCTTTGGCGCCGAAATCGCGGCGCGGGTCGAACGCGCGCTGTTCGCAGCACCCGACGCCCGCCCGCGCCTGCGCTGCGCGCCTGAGCTGGTCGCGACGCTCGAAGCGCTGCTCGCCGAGCGCGGGTTGTCGGCGACGATCGAGGCCGCGCCCGGACTTTCGACGCGCGAGGCGGAGCTTTACTGGGACGAGGGCTTCGACCAGATCGACCTCGACGCCTGCGTCGCGGAGGTCGGCGCCTGCCTCGCGTCCCATCTGGCGCGACCGGCCGACACCGCCGACCATGACAATGAGGGGGACGACCATGGCTGACACGCCAGAAGACGCGGCGCAGGACCACGACGACGCCTATTCACCCGAGACTGCAACCGTCGCGTCGCCCGAGAAGCCCGCGCGCGGCGGCGGGCGCGGCGCATTCATGGGCGTGCCGATCGAAGTGATCATTTCGGTCGGCAAGGCCCGGCCGCTGGTCAGCGAACTCGTCGAGCTGCGCCGGGATTCCGTGTTGACGCTCGATTCCTCGATCGACGATCCGGTGGAGCTCTACATCGGCGACCGGCTGATCGCGCGCGGCGAGCTTCAGGAGCTCGGCGACGCAACCGGGCGGCTGGGCGTCCGGCTGACCGAAGTGGCCGATTTCTCGAATGACGCCTAGCGCAGCCCCGTCGCTTCGGCATGCGGCCGGCCTCATCGTCGCGCTCGCGCTGGCTATGGCCCTCGCGGCGCCGGCGGTCGCGCAGGACGTGGCGATCGATTTCGGCGACGGGGCCTCGCTCAACCTTCGCACGGTGCAGCTGTTCGTGCTGCTGACGCTGCTCAGCCTCGCGCCAGGGCTCGCGATCATGGTGACCTGCTTTCCCTTCATGGTCACCGTGCTGTCGATCCTGCGGCAGGCGATCGGCGTCCAACAGGCCCCGCCGAACATGATGATCGTCAGCCTTGCGCTGTTTCTGACCTGGTTTGTCATGGAGCCGGTGTTTCGCGAGGCCTGGGACTCCGGCGTGCGTCCGATGATCAACGGTGAGTTGACGCCCGAGGCCGCCTTTGGCCCGGTAATGGCGCCGTTCCGCGCGTTCATGGAGATGCGGGTCGATCCGTCGACCGTGACCATGCTGATCGACGCAGCGCCTGCGCGGCAAGTCGCGGCGCCCGACGGCTCCACGCCGCTGGCGGTGCTCGTCCCGGCGTTCCTGCTGAGCGAGATCAAGCGCGGCTTCGAGGTCGGCTTTCTGATCTTCCTGCCCTTTCTGGTGATCGACCTGGTGATCGCCGCCGTGCTCATGTCGATGGGAATGATGATGGTTCCGCCTGCGATCGTGTCGCTGCCGTTCAAGCTCGCGTTCTTCGTCATCGCCGACGGCTGGACGCTGCTCGCCGGGGCGCTGGTGCGGAGCTACGCGCCGTGAGCGACGGGGCGGTCGCGACGAATGGCGGCCGCGACCGTCCGCGCGCGCCGGCGCTGCGGCCCGAACGGCTGCCGACCGCGATCGAGCGCGCGGCGATCATCCTGACGGCGATCGGACCCGAACTCGGCGGCGCGTTCTTGCGCGATATCGGCGAGGACGACCTGATGCGCTTCGCGCGCACGCTGAGCCGGCTCGGGCGGGTCAGCCAAGGGACGCTGGACGCGGTAATCGTCGAATTCCTCGACGCGCTGACGACCGGCCCGGACATCGCGGGCGGCGATCAGTCGGCGCGCGCGCTCCTCGGCGCGGTACTTGAGGAAAGCGAGGTCACGCGCCTGCTCGGATCGCGGGCCAGAAAGCCGCGCACGGTCTGGGAGCGGCTCAACGACGTGCCGATTCCTCCGCTCGCGTCCTTCATCCAGGGCGAGCATCCGCAGACCGCGACGGTGATCCTGAGCGAGCTGAGCCCCGACGTGGCGGCGAACATCCTCGAGCAGCTCGACCGC